>DAIOTT010000104.1:2500-13322 GCA_036751885.1 Candidatus Sumerlaeota bacterium | reverse complement strand
TCTGGAACTTGGGCCCTCCTCATGGCATCGATTCTCCTATAAAACCGTTTCAGCCTGTACCCTTCCCGTTGTGCGCTCTGCTGCATTTCAAAGGCTTTTCGCATTAGGTAGTAATCTTCAAGTTGAAGAGAAAGAACGATTTCAGGGCGTGATAAATGAGCTTGAACGTTGCCGAATGGATATTCCTCAGGAAGATTTCAACCATCTGCGGTTGCTACTAGGAAACGTGTTTTCTGAGATTGTGAAAAAAAACACAAACTTTTCGCTTGAATCCGCCGCCAATCCCTGACAATTCACCACTCAACTTACATCACCTTTGCTCGACATCCCGCGATCAATGATTTCTAAAATGATTGGAATCACTCTTGAACAAAGAGCCCACTAAATGGGAAAAGCGTGGCTCCACAGTGCGGAAAATGAGTTTGGCAATGGCCATTCCCAGCCTTTTCGTCGGTAGCCCCTTGGGCGTTGGTGCAGTAGGGTACTTTGCCGGAAGATACTTTGCAAATTCACCGCGATCGGGTTTCATCATAGGGTTTGCACTCGGCTTTGCAATCGCCCTGCGAGAAACAGTCAGAATACTAAAAAAGTTATCCAAGTAATCACTTATTTTTGTAAATCTGAGTTACAATGCCAGCTAATAAACTTCTGAAAAACCTCTTCCTCAAAACGCTTGCGGTAAATGCATTTGTTGCGGTTTTAGTAACGCTGCGGGTGGACTTGCAGTGGGGCGGTGCGTTCGCTTTGGCATCTATTGTTGGCCTATTGAATTGGATTAGTTTGAGTGGCATTCTTATCGGTGCCACATCAAAGCAGCTTTCGTTAGTTGCATTTGGTCTTGTCGGAAAATTTATCGCCTGGACTCTCATCATTTTGCTTGTGCTCTCGCCGTTAGTTCAGAATATGACGGCCCTGTTGCTTGGATTCACAACTTTTCTTATCGTTGCACTCTTAGAGGCCCTTGGAACTATCATTTCGGGTCAACTTTCTAAGAATTCAACGGGAAGACCCCTTCCAAGTCACCTTTTGAAAGGTCGCCCAGAGGATGCCTGAAATCATTACTACGGAAACCCTCATCGCTGCAGCTCCATCTAATAATTCTGAATCTGCAGATTACGGTTCAAAAGATTCTCAAGCTTACCAATACGCGCGCCCCATTTCGCACCCTCCGGAGCTTCCCCATTTCATCCAGATTTGGTTTGAATTTGAACGGCAAGAAGCAAAAAAAGAAGGTCGCGATCCCTACGGTGATCCTGAATCTCCTGAAGGCATCAACCTTGTTCAAGGTTTGCACGTAGGGTACATGGCAAAGCCTGCTCCCTTCGTTCAGTACGGCCCTTGGGAAAACAACGTTTTCTCACTTATCGCTGCACTGGGCTTAATTGCCGTTTGTTTAGTTGCAACTTCACCTTTCCGTAGCCGCAAAAAAGAAGATCTCATTCGCAAGCCCACTCGCCTTCAAACTGCTGTTGAGGGGATTGTCGAGGTGTTCGATGACTTCACTAAGGGTGTTTTGGGGCCTGAAAACGGACGCCGCTACCTTCCGTTTGTTGGCGGTATGTTCCTAACTGTATTGGCATTCAACATCATGGGGATTATTCCTCTCATGAAAGCACCTTCTAGCTCGTTGTTGATTACGCTCAGCTTGGCAATTTGTACTTTCCTTACATATCAATGGGTTGCATGGACTCGCCTTGGGCCCGTCAATTATCTGCTTCACCTTGCGGGTTATCCCAAGAACCCTGTGCAATGGTTGCTTGCCCCACTGATGATTGTGCTTGAAGGAATATCAGATTTCGTGGCTAAGCCCTTAAGCCTTGCTTTGCGGCTTTTCGGGAACGTTCTCGGTAAAGATATTTTGCTGGGTGTAATGGTTCTGTTGGGGCTTTTGATCACTCAAGGTACCATCCCAGCAATTGGCAAGTATGTCGGCTTTCCGCTAACATTTCCCTTCTACTTTCTCGCCATTCTTCTTTCAACGATTCAAGCCCTAGTGTTTGCGCTTCTTTCAGCGATCTACATTCTATTGGTTCTCCCTCACGATCATGATCACGATGATCACCACGGCGGCGAACATGAGCATTCACACGCTCACTAATTACGGTACTTTTGCCACTGCTTTGCAGGGCTTACATTATTCTTCATCGGAGGCAATCGATGGAAACACAAGTTGCAAATAATTTCTCAGTACTTGAAGCTTACGGCTATGCATACCCCTTTGGTCTTGCTCTTGCAGCGTTCGGCGTTGCTATTGGTCTTGGCATGCTCCTCAAAGCAGCCATGGAATCCATGGGCCGTCAGCCTGAAGCAATTCCACAAATTCAAATCGCCATGATCATCGGTGCGGCCTTCGTTGAAGCCCTCGCTATCTACATGTTGATCTCTCCGTTCCTTGCAGCTGCTGCTGGTCTTCTTCCTCCCGCTGCATAAGTTGCACTCGTAAGTGTTCTTCCCTTCAGCACGCCATGAAATAAGGGTATTGCTGAAATACAACGTTTAGGAAAGCCTTCTTTGCAATCGGTTTACTACGCCGTATGCTAGGTTGATTCGTCAATTATGACACTTAAAGGAAAGTCAACATGATAGAACCTGTTGGTCTTATTGCTGCCGCTGGCCTTGAACAGCTGTTGGCGCAAGTTATCACAACGATTCTAACCTTTGTGTTGGTTGTTGTTACACTAAAAGTCTTTTTCTGGAAAACTGTTCTTGAGACAATTGACCAGCGTAAGGCCCAAGTAACCAACCAGTTCGAAGAAATTGATGCTAAGTTGGTTGATGCTCGAAATCTGCAATCGAATTACGAGAGCAAATTAGCAAAAATCAACGATGAAGCTCGCGAGATTCAAAACAAACACATCGCTGATGCCAAAGAAGTTGCCTTGGCAATTGAAAATAAAGCCAAAGTAGAGGCTGAGGCGATTATTGAGAAAGCCAAAAGCGACCTTACAATCGAGCTTGAAAAAGCCCGCATTGAAATTCGCCGCGAGGCTGTTGAACTAACGCTTCTTGCAACCGGTAAACTGCTGAATCACGAAATGAATCAAGATCGCCAGCGGGAACTCGTTCAAAGTTTCATCAGTGAACTACAAGTTGCTAAATCAGCTGAGCGTGGTGCGTGATGAAAAAAGAACACCTTATCGCAAAAGTCTACGCCGAAGCACTCTTCGCAGCTGCCAAAAGCGCCAATGCGGTAAAGTCCATCATGGAAGACGCCGAGCAATTGTTTCTCGCCTTTGAAAAACAACCCCGCTTTTTGGCTTTTCTTGAAGCGCCAAATGTTCCGACTGAGGATAAGTTCGCCCTCGCTGAGAAGGTACTGACTTCAGGGGTTAACCGCTTGTTGCGTAATTTTGTTTTGCTGATGTTGAAAAAGCACCGCATTGAATTACTACGCCCAGCGCTTGATCATTTTGAGACGCTTGCAGAAGCGGATCAAGGCCTTACACGAGGTGTTATTTCATCCGCTACAGAACTTTCGGAAACGGAAAAATCCTCCATCGTTGCTTCCCTTGAACGCTACATGGAAACTAAACTTACCGCTCGCTTCAAAGTAGATTCCACCCTCATCGGCGGAATTACTTTCAAGGCTGGCGACTTGTTCATCGACAACAGCATTAAAACGCGGTTGTCTAACTTGAGACGTCAGCTTCACGCTGCTTTCTCATCCTAAATAACAGTGTAGATCATAATCTCTTAGAAGGACTGGAGTAATCGCCCATGTCAATACGCGCTGAAGAAATTGCGTCGATCTTAAAATCGGAGTTAGAAAACTTCGACCGCGAACTGGATATCGATAACGTCGGTACCGTTTTGCGCGTCGGGGATTCCATTGCCTCGGTTTACGGTCTTGAAAAAGCCAAAATGGGTGAACTCCTTGAGTTTACTGATGGCATTCGTGGCATGGTGTTGAACCTTGAAGAAAGCTCCATTGGTTGCGCTCTTTTTGGTGACGACACAAAAATCAAGGAAGGTGACACGGTAAAGAGCACGGGCGAAATCGCCTCCGTTCCGGTTGGTGAAGCACTTCTTGGCCGTGTGGTGGATGCTCTTGGGGAGCCGATTGACGGCAAAGGCCCGATCGCGACTTCCGAAAAACGTTTGATCGAAGTCAAGGCGCCGGGTGTTCTTGCCCGTAAATCCGTTCACGAACCGATGATGACTGGCCTGAAGGCTGTTGACTCCATGATTCCTGTTGGCCGCGGTCAGCGCGAGTTGATCATTGGTGACCGCCAAACCGGTAAAACGACGGTAGCGATTGATACAATCATCAACCAAAAAGGGAACGGCGTTTACTGTTTCTACATCGCAATCGGGCAAAAAGCTTCGTCCGTTGCAGCGGTCGTTGAAACCTTGGAAAAACACGGTGCAATGGAGTACACAACTGTTGTGTGCGCCTCTGCGGACGATCCCGCCTCCATGCAGTTTATTGCTCCCTACACGGGCTGTACAATGGCGGAATACTTCCGTGATTCTGGCCGTCATGCATTGTGTATTTACGATGACCTTACAAAACAAGCGGCAGCTTACCGCACGCTTTCCTTGCTTCTTCGCCGCCCACCAGGCCGCGAAGCTTACCCCGGAGACGTTTTCTACCTTCACTCGCGCTTGCTTGAACGCGCATCAAAAGTGAACGATGAACTAGGAGCCGGCTCGTTAACTGCCCTTCCGATCATTGAAACACAAGCGGGCGACGTTTCGGCTTACATTCCGACAAACGTGATTTCCATTACTGACGGCCAAATTTATCTGGAAACAGATTTGTTCTACAAAGGCGTTCGCCCTGCGATCAACGTTGGTCTTTCCGTTTCACGCGTGGGTGGGAATGCACAAACCAACATCATGAAAAAAGTCGGCGGTAAACTTCGCCTAGAGCTTGCTCAGTACCGCGAGCTGGAAGCGTTCTCTAAATTCGGTTCTGATCTTGACCGCGCAACACAGCAAATGCTGACTCGCGGTTCACGGTTGGTTGAAATTCTGAAGCAAGGCCAAAACAAGCCTGAAAAGCTTTCGTCTCAAGTGCTTCAAATCTTTGCCGGCACAAACGGCTACGCTGATAAAGTTCCGGTAACAAAAACACAGGCGTTCTGCGCGGGGTTGTTGAAGTTCGTTGAAAAGGAATATGCAGACATTATTCCGACGATTGATAACGGCAAAAAGCTGACTGATGAGCTTACAACTAAAATGAAAGCTGCATGCCAAGCTTACCTTGATATTTTTCTTGCAGAACTGAACGACTAATCACTATTCCAGAAGAGTAGATCGCACCAATGGCAAAAGGGATAAAAGAACTCCGCAGTAGGGTTCGCTCGATTAAGAATACGAAGAAGATTACGCGGGCTATGGAAATGGTTTCCGCTGCTAAACTTCGTCGTGCTCAAACGGAAATGCAAGGTGCCAAGCCGTTCCAAAAGAAATTGGAATTGCTGCTTGGTCGCCTTTCCCGCAGCCCTAAGGCTCAGGAGAACCAGCTTTTTCAATCTCGTGCCAGCTTAGACAAACCCAACCTGTTGCTTCTCATCACTTCAGACCGCGGTTTGTGTGGGGCGTTCAACGCAAATATCATCAAAAAAGCCGCTAAGTATTTACAACAACACCCAAATTGCCTAGTGTATTTCATCGGCAAAAAAGGGCGCGATCACTTCCAAAAGCGGATTTCCGCTGATCGAATAGTCGGCCAATACATTGACTTCCAAGCTAAGCTTGATGGCGATAAATCTGACTCAATTTCCAAAGAACTTCTCGCTCACTTTGAGAATAACACCGTTCGCGATATTGATATTATTTCCGCTGAGTTTATCTCAACTTCTACAAACCGCCCGCAACAAGCGCGTTTCTTACCGCTTGAAGCCAGTGCGTTTGGGTTGAGTGAAGAAGATGATGAGTCAATTGACTACATTCTGGAGCCTTCACCGGAAGCGATTTTTGAAGCTCTGTTACCCCGGTACTTGCGCATGCGAATTTACTTGGCGATTGCAGAAAACCTTACATGCGAGCACTCCTCACGGATGCTTGCCATGAATGCGGCGACAAAAAACTGTAATGATTTGGCGTCCAAACTGACGCTTGAAATGAACAAAGCGCGGCAAGCAGCAATTACAACTGAACTAACTGAAATTGTAGCTGGTGCGGACGCGCTGAACTAAGCCGAACGTGGAATCGGGGTTTTTGCTCCTGATCTAAACGTTCACACTAAACGCAGAATTCTAATCACCCAAAGGTGAGGCCATTATGAATAAAGGTATTCTCAAACAAATCATCGGACCCACGGTTGACGTGGAATTCCACTCGGATAATCTTCCGGCTATTTTCAATGCATTGCGCATCCCGCGCGAGGGGCAAGAAGACCTCGTGGTGGAAGTTGCTTCTCACATTGGGAACAATATTGTGCGTTGCGTTGCGATGGACTCAACGGACGGCCTAACTCGCCGCATGGATGTTTTCGACACCGGTTCGCCGATCACGGTTCCCGTTGGCGAGCAAGTGCTTGGGCACATCTTCAACCTATTGGGTCAACCGCTAGACGATCGTGGTGAACTTCCAAACCCTGAACTTCGTCTTCCGATTCACCGCCGTGCGCCTAAGTTTGAAGAAACCCTTCCTGCAACGCAAATTCTGACTACTGGCATTAAGGTAATCGATCTCATTTGCCCTTACGCTAAGGGCGGTAAGATTGGTTTGTTCGGTGGTGCAGGCGTTGGCAAAACGGTTGTGATCATGGAATTGATTAACAACATCGCTAAAGGGCACGGTGGTTATTCGTGTTTCGCTGGCGTTGGCGAGCGGACTCGTGAAGGGAACGACCTATGGGCTGAAATGAATGAGTCCAACATTATTGTGGATCCTAAGGATGAAGAAGCCAAGGCTAAGGGCTTGACCTCTAAAGCGGCGCTTGTTTACGGCCAAATGAACGAACCACCAGGAGCACGCCTTCGCGTTGCCCTTTCTGCACTCACCATGACGGAATACTTCCGCGATGAAATGGGCCAAGACGTTCTTCTCTTCGTGGATAACATCTTCCGTTTCTCACAAGCAGGGTCTGAAGTTTCGGCCCTTCTTGGCCGTATGCCATCTGCGGTGGGTTACCAGCCCACACTTCAAACGGAAATGGGGAACTTGCAAGAGCGTATTACCTCAACGCGCAAGGGTTCCATTACCTCTGTTCAAGCCGTTTACGTTCCTGCGGACGACTTGACTGACCCCGCACCCGCGAACACGTTTGCTCACTTGGATGCGACAACCGTTCTGAACCGTCAGATCTCTGAGTTGGGGATTTACCCTGCGGTTGATCCTTTGGACTCCACTTCACGCATCAAAGACCCCAACATCATTGGCGAGCGCCACTATAATGTTGCGTTGAACGTTCAGTTGCTTCTTCAGAAGTACAAAGACCTTCAGGACATCATTGCAATTCTTGGGATGGACGAGCTTTCCGAGGACGACCGCTTAGCGGTTAACCGTGCGCGGAAGGTTCAAAAGTTCTTGAGCCAACCCTTCTTCGTGGCGGAGCAATTCACGGGTCTTCAAGGGGCACTTGTTAGCCTTGAAGAGACACTTGATTCCTTCGAGCGTATTCTTTCCGGTGAGTTCGATGACAACGAAAAGTACCCCGAACAAGCGTTCTTGATGTGCGGTGGTATCGACGATATGTTGAAAAAAGCCGACGCGATCAACAAATCAATCGCCTAACAAGGCAATTGAACAAACTTGCCGCAATCATTGCCATACAGTGGTTGCGGCTTTACTGCTAAAACCAATAAATTGTTGGTATAACACTCAAGGATTGGGTAATGGCTGAGTTCAGAGTTCAAATTGTAACAGCACAACAAACGGTTTTTGATGAGCAAGTTACCGCCCTTACGGTCCCCGGTTCCGAGGGAAGTTTCGGCGTTCTTGCTCACCACGCGGATATTGTGGCTGTGCTAAAGGCAGGCAATCTTGTGATTCGCCGCGGCAACATTGAAGTGAAAACCCCGATATCCGAGGGATTCTTGGAAATGTCCAACAATGTGGCAACCGTATTGGCTGATGGGCTTGAGAACCTTCAATCCTTGGCTCCTCTGCGAACCAAAGTTAGCAAAGTTGAAGAGTGATTTGTTTTGATGCCTAAGTAATTTCACGAAAAGAGCGGTTCTACGGAACGGCTCTTTTTTGTTTGGCTAAAGCGTTGACAGCACCGGCGCTTTTGTCATTCTTGTACACCTGTTTTGAACTTCGCGTCATCGGGTATTTAGTCTACTATTTGCGGTGAGTTGCTCGCCGCATTATTTATCTTTATCTACAGGATTTTTTAGGAGATTTATCAAATGGGCTTATGGATTGGTCGCGGTCGCAAGGCGCGTCGCGCTTACGGACTAGATGAAATTGCACTTGCTCCCGGCATGGTAACGGTTGATCCCGAGGATACAGATCCCTCTTGGGAAATCGGTGGGCACAAGTTTTCCATTCCCGTTATTGCCGCTGCAATGGATGGCGTTGTGGACGTTCCTTTTGCCATTCGCATGGGCCAACTAGGTGGGTTCGGTATTCTGAATCTTGAGGGCGTGCAAACCCGTTATGAAGATCCTGCGGCTGCGCTTCAGGAAATCGCCGAATCAGATCCTACTTCGTCTACATCCGTTCTTCAGCGCATTTATCAAGCTCCCATTCGCGAGGAGCTGATTGCCCGCCGTATTGAGGAGATCAAAGCCTCAGGCCAAAAGGCGGTTGTATCATCCATTCCGCAAAAAGCGCAGCGCTACGGTGCTATTGCACAAGAAGCGGGCGTGGATATTTTTGTTGTTCAATCAACGGTGACAACCGTGCAGTATAGATCCTCAAAACACCAAACGCTTGATTTCAAGAAGTTCATTCAGCAGGAGATGAAAGTTCCCGTGATTATTGGGAACACAGTTACCTCCGAGCCTTGTTTGGACTTAATGGCCTGCGAACCCGCCGGCGTTCTCGTCGGCGTTGGCCCGGGAGAAGCCTGTACCACTCGCGGCGTATTGGGCTTGGGTGTTCCTCAAGTAACGGCAACCGCCGATTGCGCTTGGGCGCGGGATTATCACTTCAAAAAAACGGGTCGTTACATTCCCATTATTACAGATGGCGGCATGAGCAAGGGCGGCGACATTTGCAAAGCATTTGCCTGCGGCGCCGATGCTGTTGTGGTAGGCTCTGCCTTCGCCAAATCTGAGGAAGCACCCGGTAAAGGCTACCACTGGGGCATGGCAACACCGCACCACAATCTTCCGCGCGGGACTCGCGTGCAAGTGGGGACTACCGGCACGCTGGAAGAAATTCTCTACGGCCCTGCACGGCAGGACGACGGTTCGCAGAACCTCATCGGTGCCATTCGCACCTGCATGGGAAGCCTTGGCGCTACTACCATCCGCGAATTCCAGGAAGCTGATATCATCATTGCCCCAAGCATCAAGCAAGAAGGCAAGCTCTACCAACGTACTCAACACATCGGTATGAACCGCTAAGGAAAAACTTCCCTTGATCACCATAATTGACTTTGGTTCTCAATACACTCAACTCATCGCGCGGCGAATTCGCTCCTTTCAGGTTTTCAGCCGCGTTGTTTCCTGCCGGGATTCACGCGAGGAAATACTGAAAGGCGAACCCAAGGGCATGATCCTTTCCGGTGGGCCTTCCTCAGTTTATGAAGCCCACGCCCCAAAACTTGAAGCCGATGTATTGGAAGGCTTAGATTTACCCGTTCTCGGCATTTGCTACGGGCACCAGTTGCTCATGCAATTGCTGGGCGGCGAAATTGAGAGAGGCGGCACGGGCGAATACGGCCGGGCAACGGCCACCATTTCGCAGGAGAATATCATCCTTGCTGGCGTACCGAAGGAAATCCACGTGTGGATGAGCCACCGCGACCACGTGACACGCCTGCCGCAAGGTTTTCAAAGCGTTGCCACCTCTCCGGGTACCCCAAACTGTGTTGTAGCAAGCCCTAGTCATAAAGTTTGGGGGTTGCAGTTTCACCCAGAGGTGCACCACACGGAACACGGGACGCGAATTCTAGAGAACTTTGTGTTTGATATTTGCGCCTCAAAACGGGATTGGTCCTTAGGCGATTGGATTGAGCAAACCTGTCAGGAAATTCGCGAGCAAGCGGGAAACCGTAAAGTTGTAAGTGCGGTTTCCGGTGGGGTAGATTCCACCGTCATGGCAGCCCTGTTGGATCGTGCGTTGGGCAAGCAATCTCAGCACGTTTTCGTAGATAACGGGCTTCTCCGCGCCCAAGAGCGTGAGGAAGTTGATCATGCACTTCGCACTGTTTTGGGCCTAAACCTTACGGTGATTGATGCCGCGGATGATTTTCTCTCCCTTCTTGTTGGCATCACCGATCCTGAAGAAAAACGAGCCCTCATTGGGCGTCAGTTCATTCAAACGTTCTTCGCGAATGTAGATTCACAAGATATGCTGGCTCAAGGTACGCTCTACCCCGATGTGATTGAAAGCGTCAGCGTTCGAGGGCCGTCGGATAAAATTAAGACGCACCACAACCGCGTTCCCGAAGTTCTGAAAATGATTGAGCAAGGCCGCGTGATTGAACCCTTGAAGGAGCTTTTCAAGGATGAAGTGCGCGAAGTAGGCCATTTGCTTGAGTTGCCCGCTCATTTGCTTGAACGGTACCCCTTCCCAGGCCCCGGCTTAGCCATTCGGGTGTTGGGAGAAGTGACACCTGAACGCCTTGAATTACTGCGCAAGGCCGACTTAATTTTCCGGGAAGAAATCGCTGCGGATCCACCAAGCTACAAGCGCGTTTGGCAGGGCTTTGCCGTTCTGCTCCCCGTAAAAGCGGTTGGCGTAATGGGTGATTCTA
>DAIOTT010000104.1:0-2490 GCA_036751885.1 Candidatus Sumerlaeota bacterium | reverse complement strand
GTTGAAAGTGTGGACGGTATGACCGCCGATTGGGCCCGCTTGCCGTATGAACTGCTTGATCGCATTTCCCGCAGGATTGTGAATGAAGTGGACGGCATTAACCGGGTTGTTTACGATATTTCCAGCAAGCCACCCGGCACGATCGAGTGGGAATAAAGGAATCATCTGGAATCCATTATGAGCCCCACCTCGCCGCTGTTATCCCTCAAACATCTCTACAAGGGCAAAGTTCGTGACGTATACGAGGTGGATGAAAATCGCCTTCTGTTGCTTACGTCCAACCGGGTGAGCGCTTACGACCGCGTTTTTGCGGAGCCTGTCCCTCATAAGGCCCAAGTCTTGAACCTTCTCTCCGGCTACTGGTTTCAAAAAACAGCCCGCATCATCAGCAACCATATGATTAGCACCCGTGTTGAAGAGTGCCTGCCTAATAATCCGGAGGTTTGGCCCGCTTACAAAGGGAACCTTGCTTTAGTACACCGCACAACGCCCGTGCGGTACGAGTGCGTGGTTCGGGGTCATTTGGATGGCAGTGGGTGGAAGGAATATCAAGAAACCACAAGCGTGTGCGGCATAAAATTACCCAGCGGGTTGAATCGTTACGATCCCCTCCCCGAACCAATATTTACCCCTGCAGTGAAAAATGATCAAGGGCACGATGAAAACGTTTCCTTTGAATTTATGGTCAACGATCTTGGCACCGAGCTTAGCACCCGCCTAAGAGAGACAAGCCTTCAAATCTACCGGTTCGGTTACCAACACGTTCAACGTCACGGGCTGATACTGCTGGATACGAAGTTTGAATTTGGTTTCAAAGGTGATGAACTTCTATTGATTGATGAAGTCCTAACGCCAGATTCCTCGCGCTATCGCTCCGGCGCTGCAGGAACAGCCAGCACCCCGTTAGCCTTGGATAAACAATACCTGCGGGATTCACTCGCCGCGCGCGGCTTCACCGGCGAAGGCCCCACACCCCAGCTGGATGTTGAAACAATCCGCGAACTTTCCGCCCGTTACCAAAGCGTATTTCTGCAAATTACAGGAGAACATCTGGAAACTTATGTTCACCAACATGGATAACAAAGCACACTAATTTTCACCCACTCAAAAAAAAGGACCTCCCCTTCATGCGCATCCACGTACTCGTTCATCTCCGGAAAGATATTCTTGATATACAGGGACAAGCGATTCAGCAAACTCTTGAACACGCTGGCCACTCGGTGGCAAAGCAGGTACGAGTCGGTAAATCCTTCTACCTGGATGTTGAGGGCAATTCCGTGGAGGACGTGCGTGAGCAAATCGAGCAGCTGTGCAAGCGAACCCTCAGCAACCCCTTGTTGGAAGACTACAAATGGGAAGTGGTTTCAGCATGACAGCAAAAATTCGTGCGGCAGTTGTTGTGTTTCCCGGCTCGAACTGCGATCAAGATATGATTCACGCCCTGCGAGATGTGATGGGCTTTGATGTTCAACAGATTTGGCATGACGACGCCGTTCCGAACGATGTTGATTTTATCGCTGTTCCTGGGGGGTTTTCCTTTGGGGATTACCTGCGCGCCGGCGTGTTGGCCTCGTTGTCGCCCGTGATGAAAAGCGTGATCGATCATGCCAACAACGGCACTCTGGTACTCGGCGTATGCAACGGCTTCCAAATCCTGCTAGAGTGCGGCCTACTTCCCGGCGCCCTACAACGCAATGCCACGATGAAGTTCCGGTGCTCGCAATGGCCCCTGCGGGTGGAGCGTTCCGATAGTGCCTTCACCGAGGCTTCACTTCTAGAAGGCGATGTGATACACCTGCACATTGCCCACGGCTTCGGGAATTATTACCTGCCAGCGCAAGATGTTGCAAAGCACAAATCCCAAGTTCTTTTCCGCTATTGTAACGCGTTGGGCGAAGTAAACGATGCCACCAATCCCAATGGTTCCATTGAAAACATTGCGGGGATTACAAATGAAAAGGGCAACGTGCTTGGCATGATGCCCCACCCCGAACGGGCGGTTGAAGCACTACTCGGCAGCACAGATGGCTTGCGCCTATTCCGCGCCTTGGAGCACACTATTCGCCTGCGAGCAGGAGCCACTCATTCATGAAAAACCCCTCAGTAACGATTACTCCTGAAATCATTAGTGCCCACGGCCTTACGGAAAAAGAGTACGCAAGGATTCTTGAAGTTCTTGGGCGCACCCCAACCATCACGGAACTCGGCGTTTACTCGGTTATGTGGTCAGAGCACTGCTCCTACAAGCACACCCGTAAACACCTGGCAACGCTTCCCACAAAAGGCCCTTGTGTAATGTACGGCCCCGGTGAAAACGCCGGCGCGATTGATCTTGGCCAAGGCATTGCCTGCGTGTTCAAAATTGAAAGCCACAACCACCCCAGCGCTGTTGAGCCGTTTGAAGGTGCAGCAACCGGCGTTGGCGGTATTCTGCGGGATATTTTTGCCATGGGCGCAACTCCTCATAGTGTTTTAGCAATCGTTACACTT
>DAIOTT010000103.1:6229-13473 GCA_036751885.1 Candidatus Sumerlaeota bacterium | reverse complement strand
GGCGTTGTAAACCCGTTACAGTTGGCCTTGGCCAGCAAGGGAACCGCCGTGGTGGAGCGCGTGGAGCAACTGACGGCCAGAATTAAACAGCTGGAAAAACAATTGGCGCAGGAGAAAAGCAAAGCCGCCACAGCTAATTTGGATCAATTTGTGGAGCAGGCGATTGAACTAAACGGGAATAAAATTGCGTTGGCAATCGTCCCCGAACTGGGGGCAAACGAGCTCCGCAGTTTGGCTTCGGCTTTGGTGCAAAAGCTTGGGCCAAACGGTATTGCCATTGCCGCAACGGAATCTGACGACAAAAAGCAATTCGTTGTTGCGTGTGGCGATTCAGCAAAAACCAGCCTTCCGGCAGGCGCGGTTGTCAATAAAGTGGCAGCAGTTTTTGGCGGCAAGGGGGGCGGTAAGCCCGAAATGGCACAAGCGGGAGCCAAGAGCGAACTCAACCTTTCGGAATCTCTGAAGGATCTTGCTGCAATTCTTAGCTAACGCTAATCATTGAAAAAGTAAGCGTATTTTCAAACAGAATACTTCCCTAAGCTTACAACGGTTTAGGGGGACTTTCTTTCAAAATAGGCAATCAGGGAATCAAACGTAAGTTTTGTTTGGGCCGTTTTAAGTTTCTGCCCCGCCAGTTTGACTTGCCCATCACAGCGCCCTCCCAGCCGGAAACCAACATTGTCCACGATAACAACAGCGCACCCAAAGGGTACGCAAGCGCTGTGAGTTTTGGATGAAATTCAAAAAACGGCTCCATGCGCTTTGCTAGGCTTACCCCTGTAAGCCAGCAGTAAGCGCCGGCTAGAATTAGCATGGCAATACCGACTAAAAAGTTGCTTGCACCGACAATCAAAGCAGGAATTACCATGAACACCGGAATCAGGTAGAAGAGTGAAAAGGCAAAGGAACCCACCAAGGAACCTACAAAACTACTGCCAGCGCCAACATTCATATTTTTGCGAAAGCCGCGGTAGAGTGAACCGAGCGAATCATACATGCGCAAGTGAACGGCGTTGTAATCATAGCAAAGGGATTGCTTGCACCCGGCGGATTTCACCTTCCAAGCAAGGGCCATATCATCAATTACTTCACCCTTAATCGCCTCGTGCCCACCGATTGAATCATAGCGGGAACGGCGAACCAACGTGAAGGCGCCGATTCCCGCAAACTTATCAGAATCGGGATCGTTGATTTTACCCGGCTGCAGGAAACACATTCCGGTGTGGTGAACCACCGGAAGGGCTGCATGCTCCCAAAAGCCCACACAATCCATGCGCGGAATAAAGGTGATCAAGTCGGCTTCAGCATTCAACGCATGCTGCAAAGCCCGGGCAACGGTCTGCGCGCCGTGCAACACGTCGGCATCAGCAAACAAAATCCACTCGGCGTTTTCAGGTGCACGCTGGTAAGCTTGGTGCAGAGCATTACATTTGCCCATCCACCCCTCGGGGAGCTCGTCCACCTCAAAAAATGTTAGTTTCTCAGGGTACTTGGTTTGTAAGTGGCGGAGTATACTCGGGGTTGAATCCGTAGATTGATCATTCGCAACAATCACGGAAAGCGGCACATGCTGCTGAGCGAATAATGATTTCAGGGAAAACCCAAGGGCGGCTTCTTCATTACGGGCGGGGATAAGCGCCACAACAGCGGGAAGTTTTTCATGTTCCTGCGAGTAAGGGCATAAAGGAGAAAGCTGCTTTTGATGCCGACGAAAATTTGGGCCTAAAATACAAAACCATACAACGGCATGTAAAACGCCGAGCACCACAAAAAGGTTGATCATACTACGGATTGAACCTTGCCTTCCATTCAATAACTTGTTTTAATAACGAGCACTTATCATTCCTGTGAAGGGGAAGCATTATGGCAGAAAAAGTTTCCGTTTGGGCAGACAACGCCCCTCAGCCCTTTGGTCATTACTCTCAGGCAATCAAGTTCGATGATATGCTCTATATTTCAGGGCAACTTCCTTTGGATCCCAAAACAGGTCATCCGATTAAAGGTGAAGTGGAAGATGAATGCCGGTTGGTTTTGAATAATCTTTCCGCAGTTGTGCAATCTTGCGGCGCCCAGATGAGCAATCTTCTTACAACAACGCTTTACCTGACGGATTTGAAGCATTTCCCGATCTTTGACAAAGTTTCCAAAGAGTTCTTTTTCTTTCTTCCCCCCGCTCGAACCACGCTAGTTGTGGCGGGCCTACCAGGGAATTGCAAAGTCTGTTTGGATGCTGTGGGCAAAATTGTGAAGCCTGATGCTTCAGAAGGTAAATCCATGATCTAGCGCAAATGCTGATGATGATTTCACAAGATTGAATGCCGTGGATTATTGAGCACTTTGGAATAAACATCTTCGTAGGAAATTGCTGACTTCACCCACGATGAATCTAGGTTCATGGCATTTTGCATCAGTTGAGCCCACACTTCGGGTTCTTTTTCAAATACTGCAACAGCCCGTTCCAGCGTACGCTGAAGCTGATTCGGCGTGTACTCATTAAACGAGAAACCCGTTGCTGTTTTCTTCTTCAAACTAGCAGCGGTGTAATCTACTACCGAATCTGCAAGCCCACCGGTTTGATGCACAACGGGAATTGTACCGTAACGCATACTGTAAAGCTGGTTCAAGCCGCAAGGCTCAAACCGGCTTGGCATCAGGAATATATCTGCCCCTGCTTCAATCTCGTGAGCTAAGTTTTCATTGTATGTAATATTAGCAGAAACTTGTTTGGGGTATTTTTTCGCCAACTTAAGGAAGAATTCTTCCGCTTCTTTTTCACCATTCCCGAGTACAATAAACCCGCAACCTTTTTCCAGCAAGGGGGGCAGCGCTTCCATAATCAGGCTGATTCCCTTTTGTTCCGCCAAGCGGGAAATCATGCCGATGAGCGGGCGCTTTGGTTTACAGTTGATCTCAAGTTTGGCAAGCAAGTGCTCCCGGCATGTTTTCTTGCCGCTAAGGTTTTCCGCCGAAAAGTTTGCGGGAATCAGCGGATCTGATTTAGGGTCCCAAGCTCTTACATCAATCCCATTCAAAATGCCGGTAAGATCATTCATGCGATCTTGAAGCACGCCCTCCAACCCGCCGCCTAGTTCCTCCGTTTGAATTTCCTGGGCATACGTTGGCGAAACGGTGGTTACATGATCGCTGAAGACAATTCCCGACTTCAATAAGCTGGCTTGCTCGTAAAACTCCAAACCGTTATGGGTAAACACTGACCAAGGGAGTTGCATGCGCGAAACAAGATCGCGGTAAACAAGGCCTTGGTATGCTAAGTTGTGGATGGTGAAAACGGTTTTAATGCCTTGGTAAAACGGATCGTTTGCGATGTACGGATGGTAGCGTAGCAGCAATGGAACCAACCCCGTTTGCCAATCGTTCAGGTGAATAACATCCGGGCACCAATCCAGAGCCTTGATTGCATAAAGCACCGCTAAATTAAAGAACGCAAACCGGCGGTCGTTATCCGGGTAGTCTCGGTGGTTTTCGCCGTACAGCCCTTTACGACCAAACAACATGTGCTGCTGTAAAAAATAGGTGGGGATGTTATACTGGCAGGGGTAAGAACACCGCATGAGTTCGGCGTTGATGCGCTCGTTGCCCCAATCGGCATAAAGTCGCCGTGAAAGGGGCAACAAGCGGTGCTTGAATCGATCCACAGATTGGTAGAGTGGCATGATCAGGCGCACATCATGACCCCGTTGGGCCAATGCCTGAGGAAGCGCGCCGGCAACATCCGCAAGTCCCCCCGTTTTCGCGAAGGGGGATATTTCAGATGACATCATTAATACGCGCACATTGAAACCTCAGAAGGAGCAAGCATCAATCATTCGCCTTGGGTGCGGTTGTTAGATGGTTGCTTGTTTGCCAGCGAATAAAGCGGCTGCCGATGCCGCTGCAATCATCGCAGTCTCTGTGCGAAGAATGGTAAGAGGCAAGGCAATTCTATAAACCGCTTTCTTAGCGAACAATTCACGTTCGAACTCAGACCAACCCCCTTCGGGGCCAATCACAAAAACGGGGGGAGCAGATAGTTTTTTCAGTACGGCGTCAATGCTTTCCGCCTCGTTGTCTCGTTCGGCTAATATCACCGGGCAAAAAGCGGGGGGAGGATTTTCAAAAAACTGCTCCAGCGTGGTGAAGGGTTCAATAGCTGGTTCCCAGAATCGTTCGCATTGCTTCAGGCGTTCGCGAAAGAGGCGGTTCCATTTTTCAACGCGGCTTTTTTGGCGAGCATCATCCAGCCGAACAACGCCGCGCTCGGATTGCAGCGGCGTAAAGCTAGCCAACCCAAGCTCCAAGCAATGCTCCAAGGCGTCGTCAAACAACGGCGATTTAATCAGAGGAACAGCTAAAGCAAAGGCGGGGGCAACAGTGTGGTGCTGCTGTGATTGAATGCAGAGCGTTACCGTTTTTTTTGAAACGTTTTCCAACACCGCTGTACCACTAAGGCCGCGACCGTTGTACACTTCCACCTCTGTGCCGGGTTGAGCTCTTAGTACTCGGGCAAGATGGGTGGATTCTGACTCATCAAGGGTGTGGCGCTCGCCTTTGGCCCAATCGCCAGCGAGGTAGGTGCGGTACCGGCGCATAACGGTGTTGGTTCCTATGGGGATTATTGGTGATTGTTATTATGTTTTAGGAGTAGATTTTTGGATCCAAGATTCCAATAACATCCAAGTTTCGGTAGTATTCGTTGAAGTCCAGCCCGTAGCCGACGACGAACTCATCGGGAATATCGAACCCACGGTATTTGATTGAAACTTCATTCACCCGGTTATCTGTGTGTTTGTAGAGCATGGCACAACACTCAATGGTGGCGGGTTTGTGAACGCGGATTAAATCGCAAATGGCTGAGATCGTTCGGCCTGTGTCGTAAATATCTTCAATCACAATCACATTTTTATTCCGCAGATCAACCTCAACGTCTTTGGTAATCGTCACGTTTCCGGCGGAGGAAGTTCTGTCCCCGTAGGAAGAAGCACCGCACATATCCCAGCAATGGGGAAGGGCAATGGCGCGGGATAAATCAGAGAGAAAAACCAACGCACCGCGAAGCACACCAATCAGCACAAGCTCGCCTTCTTTATCCTTATAGTCCTCTGTAATTTGGGCCCCTAGTTCGTGAACACGGGCTTGAATTGTGGGTTGATCAAACAGTACTTCCGTAAGATGCGCTTGCAGGGGATTTTGTATTGAAGTGGGCTTGGGGGGTGTTGTCATGGGGTGTGCCTTTTCATTCCTTCATGCGTTCCGCCCCGGGAAGGGTGGATGATAGAGTGCGTTCTTTTATGAGTTTTGTGCCGTTGAACGTAAATTCTTTACCGTGATTGTAGTAAAGGTATACTTGGTTTATATCGCCGTTGGCTTGAACATGATCCCGAACAATGCCGGGGTCGCCGTAAATGCACACGGTTCGCAGTAAGTCATCAAGCTCGTGTTCAATTACTCTTGGGCCGTCGAATTCAATAACAAGTTCTTCTTCCAGGTAAATCCACTCTATTGTGATGGAGCTTTTTTTGCCGGGGAGTTGAATTCCCTCAAGCAAATCTTTAGGGCGAACAACTCGCCGGTCCACCGTGTATACGTTTCTCAGGTAATCTGGCTTGCCGTAGTTTTGGTAGGTTGTTTGGCGAATGCTTTTATCTAATTCGTTTTTGGGCCAATCCATTTTTTCTCGGGGCCAAAAGTATGGGGTAGGAACTGTGTTGACCGAGTAATTGGGATCAAATTCAATGGGCTTTTTTTCAGGCCCCCGCTCGCAACCGCCCATGGCGATGATGGAGAAAAGCATGATCAGAGAAACGAATAATAGTTTGAAAAAGTTCAATACACTGCTCACTTTGCTAACGATTCAAGTTGTTTTGTGAGTGCAGCGATTTGCTCTCGCAGGGTGTTGAGCTCGGTTTCTAACTCAGCTAATTGTGACATTTGCTCATCAATCACTTCGTCTTTTTCGATGATTCGTTGTTCAATTTGTTTCAGCAAATCAAGAGTTTCAGACATCACAGTACCCTTAGTTATTGAGTGTGTGTTTTGGTTACAGGGTAATTGTTGGTTGGGCAAGCAGGGAAATCTAAAAAATCAGGTTTCCGTTAGGATTTTTTGTTTAAACTGAAATCACCTGCATAAAGTTGGTGGAGCCTTCAACGCCTAGGGGAACTCCGGCGACTAAAATTACTTTCATCCCTTTTTGAATAAGTTTTTCTTCTCGCACGGATTGCAGCATTAAATCCATAATTGCCGTGTTGTCTCCCCGTTCGGTTTCTGTTTCCCAAACTTCCCGCTGGAACCGAGCTTCAATCCCCCAGTAAAGGGTTAATTTGCGCATCACCCGGGCGGAAGTGCTGAAGGCGATTAGCTTACACTTTGGGCGGTAGCGTGAAAGGCGAATCGCGGTGGAGCCGCTTGCGGTTGCGCAGATGATTGCATCCAAATTGAGATCGCGGGCAATGTGCACGGCGGATTGGCAGATGGACTCCGGCACATCGTCGTCCTTATAGAGACGGCGGTATTTGGGGTTTTCAATGGACCACGCTAAATCATTATCGGCTTCAGCTATTATTCGCCCCATGGTTTCCACTGCCTTGAGGGGGTACTTGCCCATGGCGGTTTCACCGGAGAGCATTACCGCATCCGTGCCCTGCAGAATGGCGTTGTAAATATCAGTTACCTCAGCCCGCGTGGGCATTGGTTCTGTAATCATGGTGTTCAGCATTTGTGTTGCGGTGATTACGGGTTTTGCCCGGTGGTTGCATTTGCGGATGATTCGGCGCTGTGCGGCGGGTACTTCCTCCACGGGGATTTCCACCCCTAAATCGCCGCGGGCAACCATGGCACCATCCACGTATTCCAGGATGGAATCCAACTGCTCCAGTGCTTCGGATTTCTCTATTTTTGCAATCAGGGGAATGTGCGCGTACCCTTTTTCCTTCATGATGTCTTTTGTGATGACAACATCCTGCGCGGAGCGAACAAAGCTAAGGGCAACGCAATCCACGTTGTGGTTTAAGGCGAAGTCCAAATCAAGTTGGTCTTTCTCCGTGAGCGCTGGAATGGGAAGGCGCGTTCCCGGCAGGTTTACCCCTTTGTTGGATTTGATTGTCACGGTATCGGTTGTTACGCAAACCACATCCAACCCATCCGTGCGAACGGCTTGCAGCATCACGGTGCCATCGTCCAGCAAGATGAACCGGCCG
This sequence comes from Candidatus Sumerlaeota bacterium, assembly GCA_036751885.1. GTDB lineage: Bacteria > Sumerlaeota > Sumerlaeia > SLMS01 > JAHLLQ01 > JANRMB01. Next base: position 6,277 of record DAIOTT010000103.1, on the reverse strand, counting down.
GGCTCAATGAGTTCGTGTATGCCAGAGAAGTTAACGGAGAATCGGCGG
>DAIOTT010000103.1:0-6219 GCA_036751885.1 Candidatus Sumerlaeota bacterium | reverse complement strand
CCAGGTACTTCGCCGAGCCGCAGTTTAGGCCCACTGAGGTCAGCTAAAATTCCGATGGGCCTGCGCAGCTGCTCGCCAAGCTCGCGGATGTCTTTAATGAGCTGGGCTTTAACCTGCTGGCTGCCGTGGGAAAAATTGAGCCGGAAAACATTTACGCCTCGGTCCACAAGTTGACGCAACATTGCGGGGGAATCTGAAACGGGGCCCACGGTTGCAACAATTCGTGTGCGCTTGGCTAATAGGATTTCTTCAAAGGAGCGAAACTTCATGGGGTGTACCTGCTGTTATTGGTTGGTGTAAAATGGGTGGGTATGGGTGAGCGTAATTGTTACAAACTGTGAACGGATGCTTGCTAGATGATTCCTAATTTGCTGCGTTCTTCAATCACGGAAATAATATCCCGTGTGCTATTCTCCTTGGGGTTTCCTGCAATCACGGTGGGGATGTTTAGGCGCCGTGTGGTGATGAGTTCAGGAACGTTGTCTGACTGATAGTCCGTGCCTTTGGCGTGGTAATGGGGGTGGATGAGCTCTAGCGCGTAGTCGGCGGAGTCGTCGTAGAAAACGGTGATGTAATCCACCGGCTTCAAGGCGGCGAGAAGTTGCAAGCGCTCGGCTTCGGGTAGCACGGGGCGCCCTACACCCTTTAGGCGGCGAATGGAAGCATTGGAATTCAGGCCAAGGATAAGGGCATCGCCCGCGTTGCGGGAGTTTTCCAAAAAACTAATGTGCCCACCGTGAAGCAAATCAAAGCAGCCGTTTGCAAATCCTACGCGCTCACCATTAGCGCCGCGCTGTTTTACTATCGCGGAAAGCTCGCTGGCTGACTTGAGCTTACTTTGGTAAACTTCATCGTTGGGGAATGCTTGGCGTAGTAGTTCGTGCAGGGCTTCCACGGCGGCGTCGTAAACGTTGTTACAGATGAACTTGAGGTTGCTGGCGTGAATTGCTTCCTCTTGCTGCCCTTTGCCGGTGCGCACCAGCACGCCAAAGCCGCCGGCGTTTTCGCCAAAGCGAACGTCGCTTTCTTTATCGCCAATTGCAAAACACGGAACGCGTTGCAAATTAAGATCAGCCTTTGCTTGGTCTGCCATTGCGGTTTCGGGTTTTCTGCTTGCGGGGTGTTTTAGGTGCTCGGGGTTCTCGGCGGTTTGGTGATATGTGGAATAATATAGCGCATCCAACTCGGTGCCTTGTTCGGCGAGTTGGCGGTTGAGTTCATCATGCACGGGAGCAATTGCTGACTCGGGAAATATTCCGCGGCCGACGCCGGATTGGTTTGTGCAGAGTACCCGGGCAATTTTTTGTTCCTTCAAAAGTTTCAACGCTTTCACGGCGCCGGCAATCAGGTGAACTTCCTTGGGGTTGAAAAGGTAGTGTTGATCTTCAATGATGCATCCATCGCGATCGATCAACGCAAGGGCTCGGTAAGGGGGGTGTTCATTCATGAAAACGTTAACTCCTGATGTAGGACTAGTGCGCATAAATTTGGAAAGCGTCAAGGTTCACAACTCCCTGATGGGCATTGATTTTGATAAAAACAGAGCAGATCATAAAAAACTGTCACTGGTTTCACCATTGTTGTTTGTAAACTATTGACAACATTGGGAGCGACCAACCGATGATCACGCCGTTTGTTTACATCAAGAATTTTTCAACCCCCAAGGCGAGTAATTTATCCCTGTCCCTATGAATTGTGTTTTTCTACACCAAACAACCTTCGCTGAAAAACCCTTCCGTTTCTATCGGTTTAAAGCACAATCCCCCACCCCTACTTCGGTACTACTACTACCACCCCATATACAACTTTTACTAGGAGGCGACTATTCATGAGTCCCAAAAAAATGGTGTACTATTTCGGCGCTGATAAATCAGAAGGCGATGCATCCATGCGCAACCTTCTTGGCGGCAAGGGTGCCAACCTTGCTGAAATGTGCTCGCTAAAGATTCCTGTACCCGCAGGTTTCACAATTACAACAGAGTGCTGCGTTGAGTATTACAAGAACAAACGCAAAAAGCCCGAGGGCTTGGACCAGGCAATTCTAACGGCGATTAAAAAAGTTGAGAAGTCCATGGGCAAAAAATTCGGGAACCCCAAGAACCCGTTGTTGCTCTCTGTGCGTTCAGGTGCTCGCGCCTCAATGCCCGGCATGATGGAAACAATTTTGAACGCCGGCCTAACATCGCAAACAATCGGCGGCTTGATTGAAGCCTCCGGCAGCGAACGTTTTGCGTACGACGCTTACCGCCGCTTGATCACCATGTACTCTGACGTGGTAATGGAAAAAGCCGCAGGCGTTGAGCCCGAAGAAGGCAAAGGCATTCGTGTTCAGCTTGAGCACATTATGGACGCCCGCAAAGAAGCCAAAGGCATTTCAAACGACACTGATCTTGATGTGGATGATTTGAAGTTCCTTTGCGAAGAGTACAAAAACACAATCAAGAAAGTTCTGAAAAAAGAATTCCCTGACGACGCAATGGTTCAATTGAACGGTGCGATTGAAGCGGTATTCGCTTCATGGATGGGCAAACGTGCGATTGAGTACCGCCGCATTGAAAACATCCCCGCTGAGTGGGGCACAGCCGTAAACGTGCAAGCAATGGTGTTCGGCAACATGGGCAACAACTCTGCTACGGGCGTTGCCTTCACTCGGAACCCCTCCACCGGTGCCAACTCCTTCTACGGCGAGTGGCTTGTTAATGCTCAGGGCGAGGACGTTGTTGCGGGTATTCGCACACCGAACCCCTTGACCAACGCAGAACTCACTCCCGACATGAGAAAAGAAGGCATCATCAGCCTTGAAAAGGGAATGCCCAAAGCCTACAAGAGCTTGGTTGAAATCCGCGCGAAACTTGAGAAACATTACAAGGACATGCAGGACATTGAGTTCACAATTGAAGACGGAACGCTTTGGATGCTTCAGTGCCGCAGCGGCAAGCGCAACGGTGTTGCAGCGGTTAAAATGGCTGTTGATATGTTCGCACAAAAACTGATCAACGCCGAAACAGCGTTGCTTCGCGTGAAGCCAAAACAACTGGACGAGCTTCTTCACCCAGCCCTTGATCCCGCTGCGGAAAAACGGGCTGAAGTGATTGCTAAAGGCCTACCTGCTGGCCCTGGCGGCGCCGTGGGCAAGCTTTGCTTTTCACCCGAGCGTGCCGAAGAAATGGCCAAAAAAGGCGAGAAAGTTATTCTTACTCGTATTGAAACAAGCCCCGAGGACGTTGCGGGCATGCACAGCGCCGAAGGCATTTTGACTGCTCGTGGCGGCATGACATCCCACGCGGCTCTTGTGGCTCGCGGCTGGGGTAAATGCTGTATCGTAGGTTGCGCGGACTTGAAAATTGACTACGCAAACCGCCAAATGAAAGTTGCCGGTGTTACCTATAAAGAGGGCGATTTTGTTTCCCTGAACGGTACGCTGGGCAAAATCTACGCAGGCAAAATTGATTTGCTTCCCGCGGATCCTGATAAAAATAAAGACTACAAAACCTTGATGACACTTGCCGACAAAAGCCGCAAGCTTGCCATTCGCACTAACGCGGATAACGGCACAGACGCTAGCTTGGCGCGCCGCTTTGGCGCTGAAGGCATTGGCCTTTGCCGCACCGAGCACATGTTCTTTGATCCCAAACGAATCAAAGCCATGCGCGAACTCATTATTGCAAAAGATCACGACGGCCGCGTAAAGGCAGTCAATAAACTCCTCCCCTTCCAACGCAAGGACTTCATGGAACTCTTTGAAGCCATGAAAGGCCTGCCCGTTACAATCCGTTTGCTGGATCCTCCCCTTCACGAGTTCGCGCCACAAGAGCCCGGGCAAATTGAAGAACTTGCTCACGAAATCGGCATCTCGGCTAAAGAACTTACCGAGCGCATTCACGAACTTCACGAGCTCAACCCCATGCTTGGTCACCGTGGCTGCCGTTTAGGTGTTTCATACCCTGAAATCACTGAAATGCAAGCACGAGCGATTTTTGAAGCGGTTGTAGAACTCAAGAAAAAACGCGTTGTCGTTCTGCCAGAAGTGATGATCCCCTTGGTAGGCACCTCCGCAGAATTCCGCGATCAAGAAGCAATTGTTCGCCGTGTTGCGGATGAAGTGATGAAGGCCTCAAAATCCAAGTTCGACTACCTTGTGGGCACAATGATCGAGCTTCCGCGTGCGGCTGTTACGGCCGACAAAATCGCTGAGGGCGCTGAATTCTTCAGCTTCGGCACGAACGACCTGACACAAACAACGTTCGGCTTCTCTCGCGATGACATCGGTACGTTCTTGCCTGAATACCTTGAGCGTGGTATTCTTCCTCACGATCCGTTCCAGAGCATCGATCAAGAGGGCGTTGGCTCCCTTGTTCGTGAAGGCTGCGAAAAAGGCCGTTCAACTCGCCCAAGCCTGAAGATCGGCATCTGCGGCGAGCACGGTGGGGACCCCGATTCCGTGGAATTCTTCCACCGCGTAGGCCTGAATTACGTCAGCTGTTCACCCTTCCGTGTGCCCATTGCACGCCTAGCGGCAGCACAAGCAGCCTTGAAGTACACCCACGGTGAACTAATGGGCGGCGCTGCACAAGCCGTGAAAACAATGGCAAAAAAAGTCGTCAAAAAAGTCACCAAAGCAGCCGCTAAACCTGCTGCAAAAGCAAAAGCAGCAGTAGCAGTGAAAAAAGTCACCAAAAAGTAATTCATTCGTCGGCTAAACCGACTGGATGAAACAAAAGTAACATTCACCACGGAAAACACGGATTCACACTGATTTCAGAATCAAATCTGATTCGTGTAAACCGTGTGCCTTCGTGGTGAATTTGTTTTTTACAGTTGTCTGAGGTGTATATCTCAACATTATTGTGCATTAGATGTGATGATCAATTGGCCAATACCATAACTTGAGTATCGATGTGTAGCAGAAGATGGAAAGATATTTAAATTAACGACATCTCCATTCTTAAGCTCAACAACTGCTAGATCATGAATCACTAATGGAGTTCCGGATTTCAAGATATCGACTTTTGTCTTTTCATCAAACATAAGATACAAAACTTTTCGATCCTCGTGATCTGAAATAACAACCGCTTCGCCTCGATCATTAGCAAAAATGGACGTTCCTTCATCCAAGGCCAACATTCGCCAACTACGATCCTTATCTTCGACAACTTTTCTTGCTAACAGAGCTATAGCTCGCCCCTCTCGTTCTTTTTGTACAGTATGACCATCAAGAAGAAGTTTTTGAACTTGAGGAAGATTCAAAAAGGGTTCTTGCAATTGCATTCTAATATTATAGGAATCAAGTTCTTCATGGGGCCCTACATCATGAGCGTTGCCAATAAGGGCTGATTCAAGGTGAGCCCCCTTCTTTGGCCGAGAGTGCTCTACTTGATTCAATTGATAGAATAGGAATGAACTACCCATCAGCAAAACTCCGAAGATTGCTGGTAGATATTCTTTTTGTTTAAGTTTTGCAACAGAGTTATAACTAATCACAAATTGATTATATAATCCGGTGGATTCTTTACAATTTCTGCTAGAGTCTACTAAGATTCAAGGTGTTTTGAAAACAATTCAAATCACCTGCTGGAGCAACTTCCAGCGTCTGTGAACTGCATTTGAGTAGATGTATTCGTATTATCTGGTGCATATGCATCTATTGTACAATTTCCTTGGGAGTTCCTTGCACACCTTTTTGAGGGCTTACAGGTCACTTGTATGCCAGAGTACCTTGAGTTTCCATTTTCATGGAGAACATGATATGTATTAACTCCAACTCCATAAAGTTGAAAGCCTGTACAAAGTCCACCTACTTCAACACAACCCTGCACATTACCACAATTGCTTGAAAATATGCTATGGCAACTATCACCAGTTCCCACTAAATTAGTCGATAATAAAACCAATATAAATTCCATAGTAAAACTTATCTTAGTAAATAACTTATAAGAATTAATCGTTCATACCTTATTCTTTGATTTGATGAAATTAATTAAGTAGTACAAAACGCTAGGTAATCCAGCCATAAATAATAACAGATATAATGTATTTGAAAAATTGCTTATTTGATCTCCCGACAAACCCCTATCACCTGTATTTTTCTTCATTTGCAATATCTTTTTATTAACATATTCATCCTTACTTATTTTGACTCCATCAAAAATAAAATAGTATTCCTCTGTGTTATGAAGTTTCTCGACAATCTGAACGTCATTTTTTTCAATATTCTCAAAA
>DAIOTT010000102.1:12896-13499 GCA_036751885.1 Candidatus Sumerlaeota bacterium | reverse complement strand
GAAGCGGGCCTCAGCAGCGGATTGGGGTAATTTGTAGAGATTACCGCCCCTTTAAAGACTAAAACCCGAATCTGTTTTTCAGCAAGGTGGAGCAATAAATTGCTCAGGACTCGCTTTTGTTGAAAGGCTCTTTTATACAACCCGTGAAAAGTTTGTTCTACCTGATTGAACTCTTCAATGATGAGAGCGGGATCTATTTTAAGGGCGCACAATCGATCTGCAATCCAGGGCATTAGAGGAATCATCTGCGGCTGTAAGGGCATCGGTAGGGCGGCGGAATAGCGATTCATCAAGGACTGAAATGCATTCAGCGATAGGGGCTTATTGGAGCATAATCGTGCAAATAAATGCCAGTAGGCTTGTTCCTGTTCTGCAGAAAGAGGCCGCGGGAATGGGTGGGCAAGCAACGGCGCTTTAGCCAAGAAGTCGATCCTCTAAGATGCGGACAATTTGCTGACTAGCCGTTCCGTCGCCAAACGGGTTGTGGGCTGTTGCCATGGAATTAAAGTGGGCCGGGTTGTCCATCAGCAGGGAAACCTCGTGAAGAATTCGCTCGGGGTTTGTTCCCACAAGCCGTGCGGTTCCCGCTTCAACTCCTTCGGG
>DAIOTT010000102.1:0-12886 GCA_036751885.1 Candidatus Sumerlaeota bacterium | reverse complement strand
TTTCTCGCGCATGACGAGCACCGGCTTACCAAAGGCGGGCGCTTCCTCCTGAATGCCGCCAGAATCCGTTAGCACAAACAACGCATTTTCCATCAACCAAGCCAACTGGGTGTAATCAACGGGTTCAAGAAGGTGAATCTGGGGATTGGCGGAAAGCTGCTCAAGAACCGGCTTTTTGACGTTTGGGTTCAAGTGAACGGGAAACACTAAACTCAGTTGCGGGTACTTCTCTACAATCTGGTTTAGGGCCGTGCACAGATCAATCATCCCTTGGCCAAAATTTTCGCGTCGATGACCCGTTACAAGAATGTATGGCTTAGGCAGTCCGGCTGCGAATCCTTGAATAGTGGGTTGTTGCGCTTGATTGCGGGCTTGAATCTGGAGCAGTGCATCGATAACAGTATTGCCGGTAACAAAAACATTCTGCGGGGGAGTTCTTTCAGCCAAAAGATTTTGTTTCGCCGTTTCCGTTGGGGCGAAGTGGAGGGTTGAAACCCGGCTTGCAGCAAGGCGGTTGTACTCCTCAGGGAACGGGTGTTGTAAATCAAAGGAGCGAAGCCCGGCCTCCACGTGCCCTACGGGAATAGACCGATAAAAACACGCCAATGATGCTGTAAATACGGTGGATGTATCACCTTGGAGGAGAACTAAATCTGGCTTGGTTGCCTCTAGGTAGGCATCAATTTTTTCCAAGGCCCGGGCGGTGAACTGCGCCAACGTTTGCCCCTGTGTCATCAGTTTTAAGTCCGTGTGGGGTATAATATCAAACAAGGCTAAAACTTGATCCAGCATTTCCCGGTGTTGCCCCGTGGAGCATACGTTGACTTGTAACCTTGGGTGCTGAAGGAGAAGGTTGATTAGGGGTGCAAGCTTGATTGCTTCGGGGCGCGTGCCCATGAGAACAGAAATAAGGGGCATTGAAACGGGGTTTACCTTATAGTTCTGGGAGTGATTCTACACTTAGGCCTTGCTTGCGAAGGAAATACTCGCGGTACAAATTCCGGCGAAAGGTGCAAAACTCATCGTTTTGGCGAACATCCCCAGAGCGCAAGGCCATAAACGCCGTGCAACCGCCGCCACAGTATGAGCGCCAAGCGCAGGCTTGGCATTCGCTGACCTCGTGCTGACGCGATTTCATCCAATTGCGAGAGCGTTGATTTTTCTCAATCCCTGTGAATGCTGGAGTTGAAGGCCCTAAAAAGCTTGCTGTTACTTCCGTATCAGGGGTTTCCATAATAGGGCAATTGTAGGCTTCACCTTGGGCTGTTACCAGCATCATCTTTCCAAGTGGGCACCAATGGTCTTGTGTTTCATTCCGGTTTGGCACAAAGCCCGGAATGCCAGCAAAAATTCTTGTGTACCCGTTTGGCCGTTGCGGGGCTTCAAAAATTAAATAGCGTAGGGTTGTCTTCAGTACCTCCGGATCGGGTGAAATCTGCTCCCAATGAACAAGGGCAGACTTCAGTTTATTGAGGTTGATAAACCGAAGCGTACTTATTTTATGCTCATCACACTGGGCAATAAGTTCTTGAACCTGCTTGACGGAGGCTTTTGTAAGCGTTGTGGCAACAACCAAACGCTCCCCCATCAGCGAAGAGAAGAGTTTAATTGCCTTCCATGTTGATTCGTAGGAATTTTTTCCGCGAATGAAATCGTGGATTTCCTGATTGGCACCATCCAAACTTACTTGAAGCGAAAGGTTCTGCAGCTTCGATACACGTGCGGCAATTTCGTTGGTGATAAATGTTCCGTTCGTGCTGATTACAACTCCACGAACCAAGGCGCAGGCATGCTCCAGCAGCGGTAAAATATCCGCATGCATAAAGGGTTCGCCCCCCAAAAAGGTGATTGTTCCATCGGGGACATGCTCCGCATAAGCGCTGATGATGCGCAACATATCTGCGGTTGTAATGCGATCCACCGGCATTTTGCCTTCAACGATTGCGCAGTGCTTACAGCGCAGATTGCATTGGCCAGTAACGTAGATTGTTAAGCTTTCGGGATCAGCTTTTTTGGCGGAAATTCTAGGGGTTGGGGAAGTGGGATGCAAGCCGCTGTTGTGAAGTTGCTGTAGGGTGAATTGAATATCATCCAAAATTTGACTTCTGGAGGGTGAATCAAATTCTTGCTGTATTGTTTCGGCAATCGATTCAACTGTATTTTCGCCCCAAACAAGCTGGGAAATTCTAGCGCCTACTGCAGTTGTAACTAAGGATCTTGGGTAGGTTGAGTGAACCAGTATTACCCAAGGATCAACAGGGTCAGAAATGACTTTTAGGGGTGAAGAAATCACAGAATTATAAGGGTTGGTAAGGAGTAAACAATTGTGGAGGGATTATGGATTCAAGCCGAAAGAATCACAGGCATTGATTTTGGAAATTTTTGAAGCTTCCTGATCAGTATGTTGCGAGGTAATTTTGGGTGAAACGTAAGCTTTTTTTGCGCTGTTCGTTGTTTTTTTTGGTGTAGAATTCGTGCTCATGAATTTCGCCTCACAAAAGTTTTTTATTTTTGAAATTCGCTAGAATAGCGTCTATATCAGTTTCGATTTGCTTTGAATAGTTCTTTACATCCTCATGATCAAATTGATCAAGAATCTTATTTACTATCACTTCCTTTGAATCCCCGTTATTGGTGCAGTTCCATACTATTGAAGCTGTTTCATTTAGGGCAAACATTTCATCCAGTGAATGAGAATAAATTAGCATTTCGTTGCCAACTTGATACCATTCAATGGATTTATCTAAATTTATTGACATAATTTTTTCTCGGTGCAGACCAACTGTCAAGAGCATTCGCGGAATTCTGCTGAGCCTAAACCCCTTTAACCGTGCTGAAGCAATAAAATAAGGTTGTTTTTTTTCGCGGGAGTATTCCTTGTACCAATATCCTTGTTTAGCACGAGTGAAAACACATAATCCTACAACGAAAGAAAAATCAAGCCATTGATCAGCGAAGACGCTATTATCACCTTTTGTTTGCACCTGATTTTTCATGATCCCAATCACACGGTGAACGGCTTGCCCCGCTTCTTTGTTGGCGGAACGAACAGCAATTAAGTCCCCAATCTTCAATTGGTTGCATCGAATCGAGCGTTCTGCGTCGTCAAATTCTTCAACTACTACCCAGCTTCCGGGTTCAATGGTGGGGAGCATGCTTTTGCCCTGAACGCAGAACGTTCGCAAACCTGAGCGCATTCAATAATCCTTTAGCGTGCTACGGAGCAGGCAAAGCTTTCATAGTCCGGCCGTTCCGCGGCTGATTTGTGAATGCGCGATTGAATGATTTTTCCGCGATGAACCAGGAAAATCCCCGGCATTTGCAATCCGTCGCCCTGAAGCCAGCCTACGCCGTGTTTTTCAAGAACGCCTGCCCGGAAGCCTGAAATCCAAGACATGGGGCCAACTAACTGCCATAAAGTTCCCCGTTTCAAGCCTAATCCCCTGTAAAGTCGGCGCTTGGGATCATGAACGCGGGGTAAATCCGCAAGTCGGTATTGCTGGTAAAAGGCCTTTGAGGCGCCATCATCTTCCATCATATCAACGAGTACGGGCAACACCCCTTCTGCCTCAATTTTTGCACGTACGTTTGAAAGATCTGACAGGGTTTCCCGGCAAAATGTGCAGCCCGAATGCCGAAGAAATACAATCAGAATTGGGGAAGTTTCAGAGTGCTGAAGCAATGTGTTGCCGTGGGATGTTGTGTAGCGATTCAGCAATTGAGGAAGGGGAACAGATTTCATGGCAGGGGTGTACCATTCCTCCCGCGCTGCTTTCCAGCTAAAGAATAGCAAAGCACCGAAGGGAATCCACCAAATGAGATCGTTAAACAGAATCATCCACCCAAATGAGGGGGGAAATGTACCTCGCAAAAGGGCGTCTAGAAATCCGATTGGGCCAAATATTTTCCCCATAAAGCCAACTAACACAATCGGCCAATGGCGAAGCGGATCAGTCGCCGCGGCAATGTAACCAACGCCGTAAACGCCCACAATCATCCCGATACACTGCCAAAACTGAGGGTACAAAGGGCGCTGAAGCTCAAAAAAATCAAAAAAACTAAATGGGAATAAAACTACGTACGCCCCCCAAAGAATGTTGTACATACCGGCAAGCAGCAAAACGGGAACGGCCCAACGTTTTACTTGATTTATTTGACGCATGCCAGCCTTAGCTGTTGCGGTGGAACCTGATTTCATGAGTTTAACCCTTTCGTGACAAAGACAACAGCACTCCTTATACCGAATGCACGCCTAATTTGATGGAAAAAAATCTTCCCCTAAAGACTCCCCCACCCAAGGACTTTAGAACAAGCATGCCGGGATGGTTATTAAATGCTGCCCGGTACATGGGAATCAACGAGGCTGTTTCCTACGTCTTCTTGGGAAGAGGTTGGTCCATGATTTCCGGGCTGGTAACAATCAAGCTGATCTTGGTTTACATGACACCCGAATTGCAGGGGTATTATTACTCAATCAATAACTTGTTGCAAATGCAGCTTTTTCTTGAATTAGGATTAGGAATAATCATCATTCACCTTTCCAGCAGCGAGTTCGCCAAACTCCGTTGGAGTGAAACGCTTACACTGGAAGGGGATGAAAAAGCCAAGCACAGAATTGCTTCATTATTGCAGAAAACCACTAAGTTTTACGGATTTATGGGTTTATTATTCATATTTATTACCATTCCCCTTGGTATATTTATACTCAGTAATGGTGGTTTGGAACTTACTTATTGGTTAATTCCTTGGGTGCTGATTGTAATGAGCGCAGCAGTAAAGTTAGCCTGCATTCCAATCAACATGATATTTGCCGGTGCGGGCAAAATAAATATTGTGAGTCGTTACCAAACATTTGCCACAATTTTTGCCGTAATTGCGATGTGGGGCGGAATTATTATGGGGCTGAATTTGTACGCGTTGATTTTGCTTAGCTGGGTGACAACGGGCTTTATAAACTTCAACTTAATTCGCCGATTTTGGCCTGCGCTAAGAGAACTCTTCGCCATAAAGGTGGTGCACCCTGTAAGTTGGAAAAAAGAAATTTGGCCCTACCAAAGTCGTTCCGGATTCAATGTGATCGCAGATTGGATTTTTCTGCAATCTGCAACGCCGATCATCCTGAATAATCAAGGTTCAGTGGAAGCAGGTAAAATAGGAATTACGCTCTCTATTATTATGGTATTTATAGGCTTGGGCGCGAGTTGGATGATAACACGTTCCGTTGAATTTAGTGGCAAATTAGCATTAGGAAAAACCCAAGAAGCCTACAATTACTTTATATCAATTCTAAGTAAAATCTTTCCGGTAGTTTTTCTTGGTTTACTTGGAGTCTTACTCAGTATTTGGCTAATTAATACGTTTGATATTCCCTTTCTTTCTCAGTATAAAGACCGATTATTAGAACCCACTACAGCATTCTTACTTATTGTATTTCTACTCAGTAATTTTTTATTCAATAGTTTTAGAATCTACTTGAGGGCATACAAAAAAGAACCCTTTTTCTTTTATTCTATATTCTATTCAATAATTTTGTTTAGCTCGAACATTTACTTTTCCTTTCATTCGGTTTATCTAATGTGCCTAAGCCAAGCAATTATTGGTGTAATTTTTTGTTTAGGCTTTGGCAGTTATTATTTTCATTACATTCGTAATAAATGGGATTTAGAAATTCACAACGGATTGGCAATTTCATGAGGTATATTTTGCTGATTTCTTTGTGGACCCTAGTTTCCTTTCAATTCTATATGTTCTTCAAATCCCCGAAAAACTTTTTCACTTTTCCTTTTTTACTAACTATCACCTTCTCAGTCTTTATTCTTCCTACTCTTACATACAACGTTAATGATATTTCTGCGTTCCCAAATTTTGAATATAATCTGATGTGTTTTAATTGTTTATGTTGTATTCTGAGTGGTTATTTAGGGTATTACTTTTTCAGGCCAAAAGTGAAAGAATCCAAATGGGAATTAAATCTTCAAAAACTCTTTCAAGTAAACTTAGTGTTTCTTCTAATTGGAATGCTCAGCGGAATATACCTGATTAACCTCAACGTTGAAGGCGCTTGGTATGGTTTACCAGTGTATATACTTTTCTTGGCTCGGTTTTTACGTCCTGCAGTTGTTGTGCACCTAACAGTTACCATTTTAAAAACTACTAAAGCAAAGATCATCATTCTTTTCATGACGTTGAGCTTTTTGCTTTATGCAATTCTTATTGGTCGAAGATCTGAGTTTGGATTTTTATTCTTGTATACAGTTGCAACATTTCATTTTCTGAAAGGTTGGAATGTTCCCAGATCGGCTTTACCAGTAGGGCTTGTTTTATCTTTAATTATTTTAAATGTTATTCCAACAATTCGAGATGATTTTAGGGAGGGGGATTACTCTGGTTTTTTTACTGTTAATTATAACGAGGTATTAAATAATTATTTTTCTGGGGACAAGCGTAATGAAATCATTGAATCAGCATATACTCTTGCTGCTTACGAACGCAGCGGAGAAGCTGCTTGGGGTGCTGGCATTTGGAATCAGTTGGTAAATCAGTATGTACCACGCGGTATTTTAGGCGCTGAATTTAAAGATGCACTAAGATTGTACTCCCCTGATCCAAGTGAAATCAGAAAACAATACTCAGATAATACTGAATTTTATTATTATTTATCACCCGTTGGCTATACATCAGCCTTTATGGAATTCCGATATTTTGCTTTTCTATTTTTTCTGTTTTTTGGCATGCTTTCAAAATTACTTTACGAGCTTGCAATAAAAACAAATAATCTTTTTTGGATGATGGTATACACTATTTTCTCTATTAGTATACCGCTTTCAAACTCCCTTTATATTGGGGAACTCTTCAGCTTAAACATCGTGTATATGTTTGTTCTGTTGACAAGTTCCTTCTTTGCTTACCAACGCAAAAAGCCGAAGGTTGGCTATATTATTGTGCCAACGGATGTCAAAAACGCCTTGATTGCTCAACGTCAGCAACAATTATATGGCAGCAATAAGGTTGGTCATTAATGCCAAAGCCTGTGCTTGTTGTGCTTGATGCGCATTACTTTTGGACTCGTGAACTATTCTCTAACTGCTCTGGTGAATTTGATGTTTTACTGCTTAAACCACGAGATTTCCGCGCACAAAAAGCTGAGCTTGGAAAGTATTGTTATCAGCATGCACCAAAGTTCGTGAGCAACGGAGTATGGGAGCAGCATATACCAATGCCACCAGGGTGGTTGTTTAATTTTTGGTTCATCAGCGCTCGTTTTATTGCTCGGTCGATTAAAAAATTTGCCGGTAATCGGCCCATTACTTTAGTCTATTGTTATCCTTATTATGCAAGTTTAGCGAAGCTTTTCCCTTGTAAATCTGTTTACTATAGCATTGACGATTACAATGATTATTGGCCCGGTCGTGAAGCGCAAACCGCTTTATTGGAAAAGCATTGTGTGGAAATGGCTGATGCTTGCGTTTGCGTTTCGGACTACAGAACCCAGTTGTTTAGAGGTTATAAGCAGCATCAGCCAGAACGAATATTGCACCTTCCGCACGGTTGCCATCGGGAGTTTATGGTTGAAGCCCCGCTTCTGCAACCTCTTCCGTTGAAGGAGAATTTACAGGCGTTCAACCGCCCTGTTTGTGGATATATTGGCGCTTTAAACAACCGGTTTGACTTTCCATTTTTAGCAGAAGTTGCGGCCAAACTACCTGATATTCAGTTCGTTTTGGGTGGAACCGAGCCAAACCCCGGCGATGGTTCATCCCAATGGTACACAGGTTACAAGCTTTGTGTTACCCGTGATAATGTACACTTTATGGGGCGAATTCCCCATGATCAGGTGGGGAAAACACTTCAATCATTCGATGTTCTGCTGATGCCCTACGCCAAGTGCGCCTTCAATACCAGCGCCTGCCCCATGAAACTTTGGGATTACATGGGAACTTCCCGCCCCGTTGTAGCAAACGATGCCGTGCCAGAGGTATTACTTTGGCAACACGTGATTCATATTGGAACTGAACCGGCTGAGTTCGCGGCAAAAATAGAAGAATCCCTTGCAGATCCAAGTTGGATGGCACAAGCACGGCTTGAAATTGCCCGGGATAACACCTGGAAAAACCAAGCCGAACGCCTTTGTAGCTTTTTACCTCAACAGGGTTTACTTGCCTTTTAGTATTCTTTGATTTCATTATGATTATGCCCCCTTGACCCGCCGCGTCGCTTGATTTGGTATGGGGGTGATTCTTAAGTTTGGCGGTGTTTTTTGAGTAGACCACTTATTATCATCTTTCACCGATTAGGCCCTTACCATGTGGCGCGCTTGCATGCGGCTGCCCAAGGCGGTGAAACAATCTGTATTGAACTTTCAAGTTCAACGGATTCCTACGCGTGGGACAAGGTGCACTGCAGCGTACCAAGATTTACATGCTTGCAAAATGAGCCCAGCCGGAACGTAAGTTACATGCGGATCAGCCAAAAGGTGGGACAACTCATTCGGCGATTCAACCCCCGCTGTGTTGCCATAAACGGCTGGTGGGACAACGGTGCAATTGCAGCCCTAGAGCATTGCAATATCAGCAAAATTCCCGCCGTAGTAATGTCAGAATCTCAATCAACAGATGGTAAACGCAATGCATTTAAAGAAGCGATTAAGCGTTCGATTGTCTCAGGGTTTTCCGCGGGTCTTGTAGGCGGAAAATCTCATGCGCAATATTTAGCGCACCTTGGAATGCCAAAAAAAGCAATCTTCAGGGGTTATGATTGCGTTGATAATGATTTTTTTGAAACGGAATGCGCAAGGCTCCGGAAAAATTCCGCAGAATTACGCCTAGATCTGAATTTACCGAAACCATTCTTTCTGGCTTCAGCGCGGTTTATTGCAAAGAAGAACTTTGTGCGTTTTGTTGAAGCCTACGCTCATTACCGCAAAGCAGTAGATGAACCTTGGGATTTAGTTTTACTTGGCGACGGCGAAGAGCGAACTGAAATTGAAGGTGTTATTGCCCGCTATGAAATTTCCAGCGCCGTTCATTTACCGGGATTTCTGCAGTTGCATCAACTCACCAGCTACTATGCTTTGGCTGAGGCGTTTGTACTGCCAAGCACCCACGAACAATGGGGCTTGGTACTGAACGAGGCAATGGCGTGCGGACTGCCGGTTTTGGCCTCCAGCGAGTGCGGATCTACCCGCGAAATGATTCGCAACAACGAAAACGGATTGGTGTTTGATCCCTTTGATCTTTACCAAATGATGGATTGCTTAGTGCGCATTCACAAGGAACCAGAACAAGCAATTCGTATGGGCCAAGAGGGACAAAAAACCGTTCAACAATTTGGGCCAAAACAATTTAAAACCGGAATTTGGAAAGCCGTTGAAGCAGCAGAACACACCGGGCCAAAACCCATAAGCTGGGGACTTCGGGGAATGGAAAACCTTTACCGACTTCGAGGCAACATCCCGGGCAAGCAAATCACATGAGCACCCGGCAAATGCGAATCTGTGTAACCATGGCGGGCTGCTCCAGGTTGCAAGGCGGGTTGTTTCATTCTGTTCGCCAACTATGGTTAGGCGTTCACCGCCTTGGGCATCAGGTTGAAGTAAAAGCCGTGGAAGATGCCTACAGCGAGGAAGATTGCTCCCAGTATGCGCCGTTGAATGTAAAACTCACCCGCTGCATTGGGCCTCAGCGGCTTTCCTACTCCCCGCAATTAGTTGAATATCTGCAGGCGCAAGGAGGGCAACATGATGTACTTTCAAGTCACGGACTGTGGAGTTACGCAGATTATGCTGCTTGGAAGGCAAGTAAGTTCCTGAATATTCCCCATATAATACACCCTCACGGCATGGTGGATGGTTGGGCGTTGAAGAATTCCTCCCTAAAAAAACGAATTTCACGGTGGGTCTTTCAGGGGAACGCGCTTCGCAGTAGTGCCTGCCTGCGGGCTCTAACAACGGCCGAAGCCGATTCGCTTCGGCGTTTTGGTTGTAAAGGGCCAATTGCCGTACTCCCGAACGGTATTGCGATTGATTCGTTACAGAACGCAACGTGTGAGAAAACCCGGCAATCTATTCAAGCCCTTACAAACGGCCAACCTTACGTGATTTTTCTTAGCCGCATTCACCCCAAAAAAAACTTGAAAGCCCTATTAGCTGCTTGGAAGTTGCTGCGTAGCACTGTAAAGAATGAGCTGTTAGTTCTTGCGGGCCCAGATGAATTAGGGCACGGAAATGAACTGCGTGAATTTATTCAACAGCACGACTTACAGAATGTTCTCTTCACCGGCCCCCAATATGGTGCGGCAAAAGCCGAGTGGTTGCGCCAATGTAAACTGCTGGTTTTGCCTTCCCTTTCTGAAGGATTTCCTGTTGTGTTGTTAGAAGCTGCAGCCATGAAAAAACCTGTATTAATGACGCCTGCGTGTTACTATCCGCAGTTGGCTGAAGCGGGCGGCGCGGTGATCAGCGGAACTTCACCCAAGGAATTAGCCGATGCACTTACTCAACTCATGAAGCTGCCAAGCAGTGATTTAAAACGCATGGGGGAATGTGGTTATAAGTTGGTAGCAAAAGAGCACACGTGGGAATCTATTTCAGGAAAAATGGCCGAACTTTGCCAAGCGTTGAATGAAAAACGGGAGCTTCCGGGCTTTGTTGAAACGGTGAAAAACTAATGCCCAAAAATTCAACCGCTAAACATTCGGGGCTTTCAATTAACGAAAACCGAGCGGCTTCAAAATACAGCCGCAAAGCCCTAATGGGTCGGGTGCTTTGGGGCCTTACATGGGGGCTGCTTTTTCGCCCGTCCCCCCGATTGTGTTACACTTGGCGCGCGTTTTTACTCCGTAGTTTTGGGGCAAAAATTGGGAAAAACGTTCACATATACCCCAACGTAAAAATTACCCAACCGTGGGAATTATCCATAGATTCCTACTCAGCTGTGGGGGACGGGGTAATCCTCTACAACCTTGGGCCCATGGTGATTGAGAAAGAAGTTACCATTTCACAGCGGGCTCATTTATGCGGAGGGACACACGACTTTAGAGATCGAAAAATGCCGTTGATTAAAGAAACCGTGCGTATTTGCCGTGGAGCATGGATTTGCACGGAAGCCTTTGTTGGCCCCGGAATCACCATAGGCGAAGAAGCCGTAGTAGGTGCAAGGGCGGTGGTAGTAAAGGATGTTCCCAAACGAACAATCGTTGGCGGAAACCCCGCAAAACCTCTAGGGGAACGCACGTTTATTGATGAATTGAATGCACCGAAAAAGGATTCAAAATGAAGAACTCCCCCGCTAAACTTAAACGAGGCTCGGTTCCCGTTTCTGTGCTCATCCCTGTTCTAAATGAAGAAGCCAACTTGGAAGCCTGCCTGAAAACTGTGCAGTGGGCCGCTGAAGTTGTTGTAGTAGATTCAAACAGCCGAGACAAAACCAGCGAGATTGCCGCACAGTACGGGGCGCGGGTTGTGCAGTTCAACTGGGACGGTAAATTCCCGAAGAAGAAAAACTGGGCCCTTGAAAACGTGGAATGGCAGAACGAGTGGGTGTTGATTCTTGATGCGGACGAACACATTACGCCGCCCCTTGCCCAAGAAATTGCCAGCGTTGTGAAGTTGAACGAAAAAGACGCCTACTACATTAACCGTAGATTTATGTTCATGGGCGGTTGGTTGCGTTATTGTGGGTACTACCCCAGCTGGAACTTAAGGCTACTCAAACATAAACTAGGGCGGTACGAGCGGCTTGAAGTTGCCGGTGACACGAAGTCTGGGGACAATGAAGTTCACGAACATATTTTGCTGGAATCAGGGGATCAAAACGCCGGTTGGCTAAAGAGTGACATGCTACACTTTGCCTACCCAAACATCGATGTTTGGATTGAGAAACACAACCGCTACTCAAACTGGGAAGCCCGGGTTCGCAGCGAGTTGCATGATCAATCTGCGGGGAACAAAATGAACGCCTCGCTCTTCGGCAATCCGCTAGAACGCAAACGATACATGAAAAAACTTGGCCAATCAATTCCGTTCCTCAGCCCAACGATCCGGTTTACCTACCACTACATCATCAAGCAAGGCTTTCGCGATGGGTACAAAGGATTTGTATTTTGCCGGTTGCTCGCCTTCTACGAGTTCCTCAGCGTAGTAAAAGCCGTGGAATACAGACTGCAGGCAAAAGCCGAAAAAAAGATTGAATGAAAAGACTGTGTATTTAATGCTCAATTCAGGGTTTACAATTAGGCACGTAAAGTAAGGACAAAGGGGAATTTATTTTACGTAAGCGATCGAAGCCGAATCTGCAACGTAACGAAGCTTTTGGGGGTTTGAATCAGGTTCTAGTCTAAGGCTTTTTCAATCGCGTCACAAACTGTTTCCAAAACTTGAACGCGAGCAAAGTATTTGTCATTCCCTGAGATAATCGTCCACGGGGCAACATCTGTACTGGTTCGCACAATCATCTCATTTACAGCGTCAACGTAATCATCCCACTTATCGCGGTTTCGCCAATCTTCCTCGGTAAGTTTCCAACTTTTATGGGGATCTTGTGAGCGCGCTTTGAAGCGACTGAGTTGTTCTTCTTTGGAAATGTTGATCCAAAATTTTAGTTGAACGGTTTCAGCATCGTGGAGTTTGCGCTCAAAATCATTGATTTCCTCGTAAGCGCGTTTCCATTCGTGTTCCTTAGCAAACCCCTCAACACGCTCCACAAGAACGCGGCCGTACCATGAACGATCGAAAATGGTAATGTGCCCTTTGCAGGGGATTTTTTTCCAGAATCGCCAAAGGTAATGGTGATCCAATTCAATCTGGGTTGGCTTGCCAATCGGGACAACAGTATACCCCCGGGGATCAAGCGTTCGAACCATACGTTTGACGCTGCCGCCTTTACCGGCT
>DAIOTT010000101.1:12083-13727 GCA_036751885.1 Candidatus Sumerlaeota bacterium | reverse complement strand
GATTATGCGCGAAGAGCAACGAACATTGAACCTTACATAAGCATTCAAGACATAATCTTGAAGTTCCGTTCAGCCTGTTTCATCAATCAGCTCTTGCAGCCCCAATTCTTCCAAAACTTGTGCTTCTAAGAAAACTTGGTTTGCACACATTTCAAGCCAAAGGCCGTGCCCACTTTGGCAGCGGATCAGTGTTCCGGTTGTTACTCCTAAGGCTTTTTCAAGTTTGGCGCGGTGGTAATTAATCTGCTGATCAAACTTAGGATCATCTGGCCACATCAGGCGGTTGATTTCAAAATACTTCACAACAATGCCCGGTTGCAGAGCTAATATGGTGAGAAGTCTGTATTGCAGCGGGGTTAATTCAATCAGGGTTTCATTATACTCAACCCTGCCAAAATAGTTTAGGGTAAACTTAAGCGGCGTTTTGTGATTGATTGGTTTGGTTGGTTCTAGATTTTCGCCCATAACCTCAGCGGTTGGTAAGGGCTTATTTTCCGCTTCCGGCTCGCTTTCTTCTACGAATGCATTTTTTTCAGCTGCGGGTCGTGCATCAACAACAGATACAATTTCATCAGCCACAACATCAGCATTCTCAGGGGCCAAAGCCCTACGGGTTTCCACGCAAAATTGCCGCACATTATTGATTGATTCAACCATCCACTCTCGTTCGCCAAGTAATTCCGCCAGTTGGCTGAACGCCCTCAACAACCACTCCAATTGCCGGAACACGTTTTCCAACTGCCCTGCTGAAACTGTGAGCGGTTGATTGATTAGTTCGCTTGTTTCTTCTGTTGTGGAAAGCAGATTTTCCAACGCCAATACCTGCTTCAGGGTTGATTTTCGTGAACTCGTCCAACCGCCTTGGTTCTCAATCAATTGTAGAACAGTGCTCCCCAAAGGGCATTGCTTCATGGAGAGCAAAAAATGTTTTTGGAGTTCCCCGTTGGTTGGGAAAGCACCCCGCATGTTGAGCCGCTTCCCCTCCGCAGAATCCAGCAAGGCCCACAAGCAGGACCCACGCATCATTGCCCCATTACCCACCGTGAAAGCATTCTTGGGGATTGATCCAACCAGCTCACTCCACCGGTAAAGGGTTTGGGGCTGAATTCTTTGCAGCGCTAGAATTTCCCCCAAGGCAGTAAGTTCAACTTCACCCGAGGAAGTTTCCTTTCGCCAAAGCCCCAGCTCCGTTCCCCTTGTAAGGCCTAAATGCGTTGCGCGCATGCACTTCTCCATCGGCATATTTTGAGCGGCGAAAGTATGGGAAAGGCGCTTTTGAAGGTTTTCAACCGTTAGGCGTTTATTCAACATGAGTTGCTGGGCAAAGAACGACAGCAGCTGATTTTGCACCAGTGCTGATTCCAACGGTTCGGGGGATTTCAATACGATCGAGGCCCATAGTTGCTCTTTCTCCAGGCTATTGCGGGCAAACACTATTGAGCGGCCGACCCCCTCTCGTGAGCGCCCCGCACGCCCTCCCTGATTGCGAAACCTGCTGGCAGAGAGCAGCGTCATTGCCGCCGTACCCGTTGAATCTTCGCCAAACATCATGGGTTCCTGAACGACAATATCGGCCGAAAGATTTACGCCTTGCTCCAACGTGGGCGTGGCAAAAAGCAGCGGGCATTCACCCTTCTTAAAAGC
>DAIOTT010000101.1:6659-12073 GCA_036751885.1 Candidatus Sumerlaeota bacterium | reverse complement strand
AAAGCCTGCTCTACGTTTTGCCGCTCCGCACTGGTAAGATCTGCCGAGTGGACCCCCACGCCCACCCGGCAAATACTTGCAAGAAAGTCTTGAAATCCCTGCTCGTGCTGCCGTTCAACCTCCCCATGTTGTGGCTGCAAATTGCCGAGTCTTTTGTTTTGGCTTTCCAAAAAATCCGCAACCTCCCGGGCGTTTCGGTAGGCCTCTTGCCGCGTTGAGACAAACACCAATACCCTGTTGAACGGAGTTGTGCTATTAGCTGGATTACCCCTTACAAGCCGGCAGAAAACCTCCGCCCCTAATGATTCAGCCCTCTCAGGCAGTAATTTCTCTTCACCCCGCTGTTTTGTCTCTGAATCTCGAAACGTATAAACTCCCGTTTCTAAATTGCAAACCCCCTCCCTAAGGGGCGCAATTCGGTGAGAGGAAAGCAGGCATGAAATGCCCAGCCAATCGGCAACGCTTTCTGGCTTACCCACCACCGCCGAAAGAGCCAATAATTGGGGCCTATCGGGGTGAAGCTTCCACTGAGTCAAAAATAAATCCACGCTCGGGCCCCGCTCCGAATCCCCTAAAAGGTGCGCCTCATCAACAACAAACAGCCCATACGTCTTCCAAGAAAGGCGCGATTGTGCCAGCAAGGCGTTGGCTTTTTCCACCACCGTAACAACAAGCGAAACGTCCCCCTTCAGGATTTTTTCATCCTCCTCAGCGTAGTCCCCGGTGGAAAGTGCCACCGTTGCCCCAAGCGGCGTAAATACCCGGTAAAACTCCCGGGCCTTTTCCTCTGCCAACGCCCGCGTCGGCACTAAATAAAACACCCGCTTGTTTTCCAAAATTCTAGCCAACGCGCACCATTCGGCGATCAACGTTTTCCCGCTCGCGGTTGGGGCGGAAATCAAGCACGATTTCCCCGTCAGCAACGCCCCTTGCTCTAATACTTCCTCCTGTAAAGGCAACGGTGTGCCAAGCCCCCGCGCCTGCAACTGGTGCAGGTAGGCTTCCGGAAACCCCCGCGCGGCTAGAGGCCGAATAGCCCCCGGCTGCTCACCATAGAATTTCTGCGGCAAATTAATCGTCGTCATCAGCACCCACCTCGTGACATCAAAATCAGGAAAATGAGTGCGCAGTTTTTGAACAGAGTCAAGGCGTAATTTCGCTTTTATTTCGCCTTTATATTTTTGATAAATCTTAGATGTTGAACTTTGAGACTATTTTTTACCCTTATCTTTAATCAAACCGAAGGGGTATAATGTTTATTCAACCACACAGTTGCCCTCAGCGCCCAAAGCGAGGTAAATCCTCAACCATGGGGAAGTCCCCCGTGAATTTAGGGAGCTGCGGTGCAGGTGGTTCGGGCCAAACACCGTTTAGGGGTGCGGGTGCTGGGGCGGGTAATGCATCGTTCGCCCAGTCTTTATAGGGTAAATCTTCGCGGGGGTCTTGAATGTTCCACGCTTTTTTTTTCTCGTGCAGGCGTTCAAATTCTTCCGCCGAAAAGCGGGGGAGGGCTCGGCCTGTTTGCTCTGCCATCAGTAGGGTTTTACTGCAAAGCTCCAACACCTCCATGCGGTACCAAGCGGAGAACAAATCCGCCCCAAACGTTACCGCGCCGTGTTGGCTAAGCAAAAAGCAATCGTGCTTGGCAATCCAGGGGTTTATCTGCCGGGCAAATTCCCAGGAGCCGGTTGTGGCGTAGGGCACAAGGGGAACGGTGCCAATTACAAGTTCAGCTTCCTCCAGCACGCCGCGGGGCAAGGTTCTTCCGCTCAGGGCCCACGCCGTGGCATGGGGCGCGTGGGTATGAACAACGGCGCGAACGTCCGGCCGCATGCGGTAGGCATTCAAGTGCAAGCGAATCTCACTGGTTCCGGGGCGGGTGTTTAGCCCGTACTGCGGCGGCAACTGGTTCCCCTGTAAATCCATCAGCACCAAATCATTCCGTACAAGAGAACCCTTACTAACACCCGTCGGCGTTGCCAGCACGGTATTCGCATCCAGCCGAAAGGAGAAATTCCCGTCGTTTGCCGCCACCATTTCCCGTTGCCAAACGCGCTTGCCAACCTCGCAAAAGGCATCGCGAAGGTCGTACACGTTGCGGCGGGCTTCCTCGTTGATTGGTCTCATGCGGCAGTTTCTCCTGCTAAAAAATCATTGCTACTTCTTAGTCTAAATGAGCTGTGTACCCAAGGCAAAAGCAGGCTAAATTTGTGGCAGGCAAGCTGTTCTGTGGGGGGCCGTGTTTATCAACGGTGGTTTTTTTCGGCATCTTCATGCTTGCCTTTTTGCCCCACTCCGTGCGGCATTTTACTCACCTTTAATTGATTGGAGTTATTAAAACTCATGAAACGTACAATTCAACTTTCCACCGCTTTTGCAGCGGTTATTTTGGCCTTTACTGGGTGCGCATCAAATGGCACCTCCGGCTCCTCTGAGGGCACCGTGGGGGCTTCCCTCATGAACACCGTTGCCAGCTCGTTGTCGGGTCAGCTTTCCACGCAAACCTTTGACTTAAACAGCATCATGAGCCTTACACAACTGGCCTCTTCACCGGAAGGCCAGCAGGAGCTTGCCAGCAAAGTTGTGACGGCTCTGCAAGGGTACCTTTACGGCGGGCCTGAGGAAATCGCCGCGGCGGCGGCTGAGGGGCGGGGCGTAAACCTGAATCCCGAAACCTTGGAAGTCAGCGTAACCGATACAGCAGAAAAACAAACCGAAGCGTTGGGGTTTTTCTCCCAATTACAAGGCCTTACTACAAGGGAAGGAATTATCAATAAGCTCTCAGAGCTTGCCCTGGGAAAGCCTAAAGGCACTGCTGCTAACGGTGGTGTTTCTCCCGCTGAACGTTCCATCACGGGTGCCGATGTGGACTACGCCCTGATCGGCAACATCACCCCCAGCAGTGCCACCTTCACTATTAAGACGGGTTCGGCTGGTGAATACTCGCTCGCGCTTGAAGGGCCTTCAGCAATCATTCAGTCCGTTCAGTTTTCCACCACACAGTTCCCCGGTACATCAACGTTCCGGGGAACGGCGCGGGCGAACCGCTTAGTGCCAAACTCTGATTACAAGCTTTACACGCTGGATGATGAAAACAAGGTTGTGGCCAACTTCAGAACACCGGCGGAAACTCCGGAGCGCGTTCGGCTGTTTTTTGGCAGCTGCATGAACTACGATCAAGCAACGGCGAGAGAAACACAGTACGCGCCAAAAAACGACCCCACAGCAACGGCCCAAGTTGTTGAAATTGAAAACCACCAGCTTTGGCAAAACATCCCCGCAACGTCGCACTTCGATGCTGCGTTTCTCATTGGCGACCGATTTTATTTGCCCGGTCGGTATGAGGATTACGACAACATGAACCCCGCGGAATTCATGAGCATGATTGATGAGCACCATGAGGGGATGATGTCAACGCCCGGGCTGCAGAAGTTTTTCTCTCGCACGCCCCTCTATGTTACTTGGGACGACCACGATTTTGGCCCCAATAATAGTGCCACTGATTTCAAATTTTCCCAAGAAGCACTCCAACATACCGCATGGTCCCTTCCGCAACCGGAAATGGGAACGCCAGAACTTCCGGGGGTTTACTTTAAAACCAGTTTTGGCGAGCTAGATGTCTTTGTGCTGGACGGCCGAAGCTTCCGTGATTGCAGCAACCGCACTTTCACGCGCGGCGGAATCACCTACCGCTCCTGCGGGGTGGACGGCATAGAACAGCCCAACGGGGAGTTTCTTCCGGAAGAAATGCTCACTAACCTCTACGGCCCGGAACAAATGTATTGGTTGAAAACCTCTCTCAAGCAAAGCAACGCCAACGTAAAACTCATTGTAACAGGCAACCAATCCCTCAGTAACATTCACAAATGGGAAGCTTGGTACCACTACGCCGAGCGAGAAGAATTCCTGAATTGGTTGAACGCAAACCCCATCCCCGGCGTGCTATTTGTCGGCGGCGATCGGCACCACGGTGAAGTCGGCGTGCTCACCTCAGGCACACCCTACCCCTTGTACGAGCTAACCGCCTCCGGCCTGGGCACAAACACCTACGGGCCGGACATTGATACCCCTGAAACCCGCTACCAAATTCTGGGTGACACAGGCATGCAACACTACGGCGTTGTAGAATACGACCGCACGGCCGCCTCAGTGTCCCTTGTGTTGATTGGCCGCGACGGTACCGAACTTCACCGAACCACAGTGCCAGTAAGCGAGCTTAAATCGTAATTCATCAAGCCCTTGCCTAAGGCATGAAATTGAAATCTAATCACTGTTTATATTTATATGAGTTATAGGGTTATATAGTAAAATAGGTTTTGTTTTCAAATAAGGTTTTATTATGGTAGAAGTCACTAACGATAAAATACAATTTGAAGATCAATACATCCATACCACGTTTTATATTCCAACCTTACCTAACAATCAAATAATCATGATCTGCCCAGGGCTTAAGGGGTTCAAATCTTGGGGGAGTTTTCCCTATATCGCTCAAAGTCTTGCTGATGCAGGTTTCAGCGTTTTGAGCTTCGATTACTCTTTGTCCGGAGTAGTCGATCACCAAGCTGAAATTACCCGGTTGGATTTGGCAGAACAAAATAGCATATCGCGCCAAATTCAGGAATTACTCTTCCTAACAAATTGCCTGAAAAGCAATAAACTCTTATTCAAAATAGATTGTAGTACAGAACTCATAATATTTGGTCATAGCCTTGGCGGGGGAACAGCAATTCTTGGCTTACCCAAAATGAGTTGGGTTAATAATAAACTCAAGTTAATTACTTGGGCATCAATCGCCACGCTAAACAGATGGACACAAGAAGCCATGGACGAGTGGGAGCAGAACGGAAGATTGAATCTGCCAAACGCAAGAACCGGTCAGGATTATTACCTTGGGCAATCGTTCTTGAAGGACGTCAAAAAGCACGACACCGAGTGTCATATCATCAACACGTTATCCCGCTTGGATTTACCTCACCTGATCATTCATGGTGATCAAGATCCCACCGTTCCGCTTTCACAAGCCCATGAATTGCTGGCATGTTCAAGCCACACAAAAACCGAGTTATTTATCGTTAAGGGGGCCGATCATAACTTCGGAGCCGTGCACCCATACCGTGGAACAACCCCCGCCTTGGAGTTGGCCTTAGCAAAAACAATTCTTTGGGCAACCTGAGATATACGGATTGCTGTTAGGAGGGCAACGGCGGCGGCATTGCACCAAACAACAGTGACACATCATTGGTTTCGCCTGCTTTTGTCCACTCGGCAAAGCCGGGTTTCCACACCAGCGTATCTTTACTAAGCACGCCCTCAGCAATTTTTTGCTTCAGCTCATCCGTTGTAAAGGGCCCAAGGCTTTGGCCGTTTACGGCCAAGTGGTATCTCACCTCTTTGGGCAACGGCGGGGGAGCACC
>DAIOTT010000101.1:0-6649 GCA_036751885.1 Candidatus Sumerlaeota bacterium | reverse complement strand
CGCATTGGGGTTTGCTTGTCCTCCGCCGGCATTCATTCCGCCCATCATGTTCGCCATTTGGTTTGCCATACCCATTCCCAAGCCAAAACTTGCGCCAAGGCCCGCCCCGCCGCCATCGCCACCCGTGCTTTGGCTTGCAGCTTCCATGGCATTCGCTGCTTGGAATTTCATATATTGATCCAAGTTGCCCACAATGCCCATGCTGGTGCGTTTGTCCAACACCTTCTCCACCTCTGGCGGCAGGCTAATATTCTCCACCAAAAAGATCGGTAAGCCCAACCCCATTTCGGCGAAGTCGGTATTGACTTTTTTCTGAGAAAACTCTGACAGCTCATCCAAGTTGGCCGCCATATCCAACACCGGCAAGCCGGAGCTTGCAACCGCATCGGAGAAGCGCGTTACGATAGTGTTGCGCAGTTGCGCGGCAATTTCATAGGTCTCAAAACTTGGGTCCGTTGCAACAAGCTGCCGCAGAAACACCACGCTATCAGTCACCTGAATGGCATAGCTGCCGTAGGCCCGCACGCGGATCATGCCGAACTCTTTGTCCCTCATGGTAATGGGGTTTGCCGTTCCCCACTTTTGGTTTGTAAACCGCCGCGTAGCGATGAAGTAAACTTCGCATTTGAAGGGCGATTCAAACCCATACTTCCACCCCTGCAGGCGCGAAAGAATCGGGATGTTCTCCGTTGTTAGCCGGTACATACCAGGCTCAAATATATCCGCAACCTTCCCGCGATCCACCAGGATTGCCTTTTGCCCTTCGCGAACAATCAATTGCGCGCCGTTCTTAATCTCATTATCTGCCCGCGGAAAACGGTAGCACATCACATCGCTTTCATTTTCCTGATTCCACTGAATAATATCGATTAATTGACTGCTTAAAAAACTGAATACCATGAGCGAATCTCTCCAAAAACAAGTTATATTTACTATAGACGCACTGTACAATACGGCTCAAGCGGGAATTCCTTCAAAAAATCTTAGCTGAATGAAAACAATGATCTTACGCCCATCAACATGTTTCCAAATGAATAATATCCGATTTCAGCTTGCGCTGTTTAGTTGAGGATTATGTAGTTAGCTATCTTAATAGGTTAAGGCTATTCCAAATGAGATTTCCACTGCAGTATACTGTTACAAGAACATTGTTTTGTTCCGCATTTGTGATGCAAATACAAGCGCAAACCCTTGAATTATCAGAACTTAACGGCACAAATGGCTTTCAGATTCAAGGTCAAGATCAATTCGATCGGTTCGGGTATTCAGTCTCAGGTATTGGCGATATTAATGGCGATGGCATTGGTGATTTCGTTCTTGGTGCACCCTCTGCAACCCCGACACAATATGCCCCAGATAACGGGATTGCCTACGTTGTATTTGGAAGCGAACAACCATTTACAGGATTTTTTGACGTCTCCACCCTCGATGGCACCAACGGATTTCAGGTTGTTGGAAACGAGTCGATTGATCGCCTTGGAATAGCTGTTTCCGGAGCCGGAGATGTAAACGGCGACGGATTTTCTGATCTGTTGCTTGGGGCTTACGGCGTTGATTATAATGGGTATAATGGAGAACGCGCTGCGGGCGCAGCTTACGTATTGTTCGGCCGTGCTGAGCCATTCCCCGCTATAATTCGTCCGTCAAGCCTAGATGGCAGCAACGGATTTGCCATTCAAGGAACCACGATTTACGATACAATTGGTGCCGTAGTGTCTTCTGCTGGAGACATTAATGGTGATGGATTTGCCGACATACTACTGAGCTCTTATAGGGTTGATGCCAATGGATTCCAAAACGCAGGCCAAGCTCAAGTAGTGTTCGGCCAGGCTGATGGATTCCCCGCTGTTATATCCATTTCCGACCTTGACGGGAGTAACGGCTTTGTCATCAACGGTATCGAAGCTCAGGACGAAGCAGGGGCAACTTCATCCGGTGCGGGAGATGTTAATGGCGACGGATTCGATGATATCATCATCGGGGCACCAAGGTCTTCTGGGGGGCAGGTTTTTCTAATTTTCGGGTCAGGCGCTCCCTTTGCTGCTGAGTTTGAATTGTCAAATATCGACGGCACAAATGGCATCGTAATTGGCGTTTCGGCAAATAATGCTTACGGCCCTAGGACGGCCTCAGGTGCGGGCGATATGAACGGCGATGGTTTTTCCGACATCATCGTTGGTGCTTACCAAAACGATGCTGCTCAAATAACAAGAGCAGGTGTTACCTTTGTTATTTTTGGGGGAGCCGCACTCAGTTCACCCTTGTTTGTTGATCAACTTGATGGCACCAACGGCTTCAGCGCAGCAGGGCTGGAAGAAAATAATCGGTTTGGCCGCAGCGTTTCTAGTGTGGGTGATGTAAACGGCGACGGCTTTTTTGATGCGATATCCGCAGCCCCGGGTGCTACCTCGGGAACCGGGAATGCTTATGTAATTTATGGCAGGGGCGTAGGGCATCCTGATTTCCCTTTTCCAGCTGAAATAGATATAACTCAGACTCTCCCCACTCAACTTCGTCGAGTTAAAGGCATCGAGGCCGGTGATTATGCAGGCTACGCCACTTCTTCTGCTGGAGACATCAACGGCGATGGTTTCGCAGATTACTTAGTAGGTGCCCGAAATGCCGACGCCGGAGACGAAACAAGGGCTGGCGAGGCGTATGTGATTTTTGGTTCAAGCAATGCCGCAACACAGGAGAGTGCCAGCTATAAAGCCTTCGCCATTCCCGGCGATGCCCCGCGAAAGGCTATTGGCACAACGGGCGACGGTGCAGACGACTCAACCCCAGCAAGCCGCGTGTGGATTGACTTTGCTGGTGGAGCGGCTGCAAACGCACAGGCTTCCCTGCAAACTGTAACCCTTACACGAAACAATGCCGCCATTCAAAACATCAGCAACACGGCTGGTTTTCACCTGCAAATTACGACCGATCGTGTGGATTCAGCTGCCGAGATTACGGTTCGATATTTAAATTCCGATGTGGATGGATTAGTTGAAGAAGAGCTAAGACTTTACACTGCGCCAACCCCGCAAGGGCCCTGGGTGAATATCACTTCCCCAACAAACCCTTTCGGTGGGCAAAACCCTGACGTTGCACAAAACCGAATCAACGGCAGCGCTGCATCGCTGAACGGCTATTACGTCATTTCAACAGATGTTCCGCCCCCGCCCTCTGTTGATCTTGATGCTTGGTTGTTATACTAAAAGCTGTTTCAAATACCCATATGCGTCGTTGCGTTGCAGTTTCAGCTTCGGTCTCTCTTAGAAGTGTATCACTACACGAAAGTGTTGTCGCGATCCAACAGATTTTTTTCACGCAGAGAAGTGAGGTGAAGTTCGAGGCGCAGAGAAATAATGGCTCCGTAACTCTTTAAAACCTCGGCGCCCTCTCACTAACTCACCGCGGCTAGGCGTGAAAAAAACTCTACATTTGCCAAAAAACTTTATTCTATTCCAACGTCATTTTTGAGCATCAATACAAGTTCCCTTCAGCACTCACTTTACCCGCCTCGCCTTTGAGATTTTGAATTCAGCTTTTAAGAGTTTTGAAACAGGTTCTAGCAAGCAACGGGTTTCAATTATTTATTCGTAAACGTGAACACATCTCCTGGAAGCGAGCCGCCAAAGCGGCTTACATCACCCCCGCTTAATGTGCCATTTGTGGGGTCGTAAACGCCGTCGGCGATAAAATCCGTAGTATTGCGCCCTGTGGCAACTGCGTAAAACCGGAAGTCTATGGCATCGCCAACTTTGTCAGGCCCGAAACTGGAAATGGACCAGCCTGAGAACTCTGGGTCCGACAAAGTAAAGGGAGCGGATGCAAAAGTCTTGAATGTTTTGTATTCACTTTAGCTCATGTCATCCTTAGCAAAACCAACGCCCCCAAGGGAAACTGCATTTGCTTTGTCCTAAAACACATCTCAAACCGCAGAAAGCGACGAAAGGTAGGAGACCGGAGTGGTAAGCCAAAATAATGCGTCGCTCGCGTTTGCACCGCCGTTTACCATTACCGGGTAGCGGTTGTGGTCTACGTAGTAAAGCTCTAATCCCGTGGCAATCGTCCGCTGATCTGCTTTCACGCGCGAGACTTTTGAGCGTACTTGCGCTTCAAGAAAGTTGGGGACAGCAATGGCGGCTAGAATGGCAATAATGGCAACCACGATGAGTAGCTCAATGAGTGTGAATGCGTTAGTTTTCACGAAGTGGGATCCTTTTTTGGGATATGGTTAATGGTTTAATCTGCGTAGACTAGACAAGGCAACTCTAATAAATCTCTAATGCAAGCAAATTATTGTGATTATTCTTACGGGACTTTGACTCTAAATGATTTTTACTGTCCCTAAATAATCAACTTGCACTCTACAGATAAAGCTTTATTCTAATCAACATAAACAGTTAATCAATTCAATCGCCCACAGGAGTTTGCCATGGATTTCAACAGAAAGCTAAGAATGGGAATGGTGGGCGGCGGCCGCGGCGCTTTTAACGGGCGTGTACACCGAATGGCCGCCACGCTGGACGGCCTGATTGAGCTTACCGCCGGCCACCCAAAGGGCTATTTCTAGGCCTTTGCGAACATCTATAAGGCTTTTGCTACTCACCTAGCAGCCCACCTCTCAGGCGTACCACAACCCACGATTGATTACCCCACGGTTCACGACGGCGTGCGTGGCATCCAATTTTTTGAAGCGTTGGTGAAGAACAACAATTCAACCCAAAGATGGACGCGTTAGTTTAACGCGCAACAGGCAACTGGAATCAAGCTTCTTTGGGGAACGGCAAACCTGTTCAGCCACCCGCGTTTTTTGGGCGGTGAAGGAACAAATCCCGAGCCCCAAAAGCATTTTCCCCCTGCTGAAACATAACATTGTTCCGATGCTCATGAGCAACCATGTATAAAACCGCTCCGTTGTCTCTGGTAGATCTAATAGAATCACTTTTCCAATAGCAAATAAGCTACAATATATATTGTAAAAACAGTATGTTTGGTAAGTACCAGCTTAGCCAATCTGATTTAGGGGAGTATAGGAAAAAATTATTCAAATAATTGTTATTATTCGACTTGATAAATACGAAATACTTATCTTCTCTTTTTATGTCTACAATTATTGTTGTTGAAATCTAAATTCCACAACAATTTTACTGAAGTAATTAGGATGCTATTTTGTTAGATAAATATTAGGATTGAATTGGAAATCACTCGACAAGATTTATTGAGGATGAGTATTAAGAATTTCATTCCATAGAATTTATTCACGCTTAATACTGATTGTTGATAAATCTTACGAGAATTCAATCTACAAAAAGGACAAAATTAATGAATCCTCAACCCTCAAAAATTGTATACCCCCACCACTTCGTATTGCTAGCGTTTTGCATGCTATTGCTGTTGGGCAACTCACTGTATGCCGGCGTTGATGTTTGGACAAATACCACCGTTTCACCCGGTGTGGTTTGGAAAAACAAAGTCTACACCAACCTCTTCGGCGCAAAGCAAACGGTCAACGTTCTGGAGGTAAATCTTTCCACCTCAGGATTAGTTGTGAAGCCAATTTACAATACAAGCACCTGCCAGAAAACAAGTTCGCTTGCATCAAACGCGGGGGCGGTTGCGGCAATCAACGGCGGATTCTTCGGTGGTTGCCAAACGGTTTCCATGATCAAGCTGGAGAACGCCGTTCTTGCAACAAACCCCGGCTATAAGCCTGCGCGTTCAACCTTCGGCATTACCGCTTCCAACGTTCCGATGATTGCAGCAATCTCCTCTACAAATAGTTGGTCTTCCGCAAAACATGCCCTAGGCGGCGGGCCTAACTTGCTCACGAATGGTACAGTGAATGTTACAACCGCTCAGGAGGGGTTTGCCAGCAGCTACGCAAACCGAAACCCCAGAACAGCCCTTGGCATTACCAGCGCAAATAAACTGCTACTTGTTACGGTGGACGGCAGAACCACCGCAGGCGCGGGAATGACGTTGAACGAACTGGCAACCTATATGACATACCTTGGCTGCAACAATGCCATGAATCTTGATGGCGGTGGTTCAACCACCATGTGGACAACCGGCGATGAAGGCAGCGGTGTAGTGAATACTCCCTCTGATGGGGTTGAGCGTGGCGTTGTTACCGCACTGGGAATTTTTGCAGCACCCGCCCCTGCGCCTGTTGTTGTCACGATAGATAACATCAGCCCCAATTTTACTGCCTCCTCCAGCTGGTATACCAGCACATCAACGCCGGGGTATTTGGGGGCAAACTACCATGTGCGCTCCACAGCCCCCGTCAGCGATTCCGCTACGTGGAAAGCTTCACTCGCACAAGCGGGAACGTACAAAGTGTACGCTCGCTGGTCATCGGGCAGCAACCGGCCTTCCTCGGCGCCGTATATCGTTTACCATACCGGCGGAAGTACCACCGTTGCCATGAACCAACAAATCAACGGCGGTCAATGGATGCTGCTGGGAACCTTTAATTTAGCCTCAGGATATAGTACTCGCGTGGCGCTCTCTTGTTGGACTTCCAGCGGCCCCTACATCATTGCCGATGCAATCAGGCTTGAAAAACAATAAACTTGGGTAAGCGCATAAAGCAGAAAACTTCAAGCACTGAAAAAAATAAAACACCCGAGGGATTTTTCCTCGGGTGTTTTGT
>DAIOTT010000100.1:9433-13990 GCA_036751885.1 Candidatus Sumerlaeota bacterium | reverse complement strand
TAAAGGCTGCCAATGGGAAATCTCACGAGTTCCGAGCAAGGGTGAAATGTAATACGCATTAAGTTCAGGAGCAACCAAAGCACTGTTTACATCAATGCTGTGCGCAACCACGGGTGCCAAAGCAGCAGGGGAGTTGTCATCAAAAGCCCGAACCCTAACGGTGCATTCACAGGTGCCACCGCCCTCGCAGCAGTCGCTACTTTTTACCTGCTGCAGAGCATAGGCCTTTGCAGAGGTACTACCGCTGTGTGAATCTGAAGCGGTGCAACAGCTTTCAACCTCTGCTGCAACCGCTGCGCTTTCCTCAACAGAACTGTTACCCCCGTGAAAGCACAGAATACCACAAGCGCAGTAGTGTAACTGCGCCGATACAATCGAAAAAACAAAAACAACACCAACCATAAAGGCCAGAAGTTGTTTTGAAGATGGTTGTAATGCATGGAACGGAATCAAAATTCACAGCATACAGCCACAGATTGGCCGGTCAAGCAAACCATGGATTTGCTGGGTTGAATAATTATCTCCAAAAGTACTTAGCCCAATAGAATGCGGGAAGGGCGGTTGAAAATTAGGTTCAATTGCTGCGGGGTATAAGCCCTTACTCAGATTGCAATTCACCTAAAACACCCCCGGGACCGCGAGGCTCCAGCCTCGCTTTTCCCCTTACGCCTTTCGGGGGCTTTTCTCCATGTTCCACAAAAGCCCCTTCCCCATTCATCACCCGTTCATCCAGCACTCACCCAGCAACATCAACCCCATGAAAACGCCCCCAGTACAAGCGCCTAATTCTTGCTTTGTATTGGGGGAGTGCTTGAGGGGTATAAGCCCTTACTCAGATTGCAATTCGCCTTTTGCTTCCAGAATCTTCTTCACCTTCAGCTTTTTCGGAATCGCCACGCCGCGCACGTAGGGATCGTTGGGGTTTCGTTTTACGTAGTCTTGGTGGTAATCTTCCGCGGGGTAGAAGGCATCAAGGGGTTCAATCGTTGTCACAACAGGCTTGCCGAAGGTGTTGTCGCGGTTGAGGGCTGCAATGTAGTCCTCCGCAAATTTGCGTTGTTCCTCATTTTTGTAGAAGATGGCGGAGCGGTATTGTGTGCCGACGTCGGCGCCTTGGCGGTTCAAGGTGGTGGGATCGTGGGAGGCAAAGTGGAGGTCCAGAATTTCCTTCAGGGCAATTTCTCCGGCGTTGTATTGCACGCGAACCACCTCCGCGTGTTTGGTTCTGCCGTAGGAAACATCCTTATAGTTGGCTTTCTCAGCTGTATCGCCCGCGTAGCCGCTTACCACATCTGTTACGCCGCTAATTTGTTCTAGGGCGGCTTCAACGCACCAAAAACAGCCGCCGCCTAGCACGATTTCTTCGCTTTTACTTTCCATGGGTTTTTCTCCGATTGATTTCAAGTTTGCTGTACTCACAAAATTTAAGGACTTGGAATTAATACAATGCCGCTCGCCGGTGGGCTTGGGTCCGTCGTTAAACACGTGGCCTAAGTGGCCTTCGCAGCGGGTGCAAATAAGCTCCGTACGAACCATACCGAAGGATTTATCGGCCACAAGGCGTACGTTTTCCTTGGCGATTGGTTCGTAGAAGCTGGGCCAACCGGTGCCGGAATCAAACTTGGTTTTGCTGCTGTACACCGGGAGGTTGCAGCCCGCACAAACGTACATGCCTTCCTCCTGATTTTTGAGCAAGGAACCGCTAAAGGCCCATTCAGTCCCTTTTTTCCGCAGAATTTTAAACTGTTCAGAATCATCGAATTGGGCTTTCCATTCTGCTTCGCTTTTCTCTACAAAGGGGCTTTGCTGGGGTTCGGTAAGTTCCCCTACTTCGTTGATCACCCGAACGGTAACAGATTTAGGCTTATAGGCTTCAACAGGGCGGCTGGTGGGCTGAGATTCTGCGAGCAGCTTTTCTGCCATGGGGTTGGAGCCCGAGCCGCTTTGAACCTGACCGATCAACACCAGCGAACTGATTAGCCCAATCGCAAATAAAAGTAACACAAGATTATGGCGCATGGGGTATATACTTCCCCTTTTCTAGGTCGGCAATTGTACCGCCTTCATGATGTTGGCTTTGGCGGTGAGCTTCCCGGGGTGCTTGCTGAAGAATCACCGTTGCCACCCATTCAGGGGGAGCAAGCCCAAGGCCAATTCCGGCTCAACACTCGCGCTTGGGTATTATGTCACGCAACGCACCTGTGCTGGCCTATAAGGGAGAATTCCAAGTGCCAAGGCCCATCAAGCACCCTTAGAATCCAAGAGTTCGCGCGCCAAGGCCCTTCCAATCAATGGAAATCACTGTGTACTTGCCATCCGGCGTTTGATCCATAATCAAGAATACCGCCAATACCGATACTTCCGTCTCGGAACCCACCATCACTTCCGAGATGTACTTGTTTCCCGCTTGCCGATCGATCTTGAAGCTGTGGTAATTGTTGATCTTTGCGGAGACTTTTTGGTCTTCCATGCTTTTCATGGCATTAATCAGCGCCCTCGCGCTGCCGGGGTCGGTGGTGTACTTGGCTGCCTCCTCGGCATTGCGGTCTAAAACCGCTGCATCCAAGAAAAGCTGAGCCGTGCCCATGGGCTTGTTGGTTGTTTTGGGCGTCGTGACCATTTTGATCGCCGCAAAGTACAGAAAAACACAAACGCCGAAAAACCCTAAGATTTTACCGAGGGACATAAGCAGCCCTGCAGCGCCGGGCCCTTTGGTTTCCACTCCGGTAATAACCCCCGGGTGGCGCATGGTTGCACCTCCACGGGCGGCAGCAGCCGGCGTGGCAAGTTTCTCTGAGCGTTTTTTGGATTTTCCCGCCTTCGCCTTTGTGGGAATTGGTTGGCCTTTCTTAATCGCCGCATCAATCTGCTTTTTCTGCTTCTCTTGGGCTTTGCGGGCTTTCTTCAGGTCAGTCTTCGCATCAGCGCGAATCCACCGCCGGTATTGCGTTCCCATCGTTGCACTGTCTGGGTACATCCCACCGGCGCACTGCAAGCCAATCATCAGGGTAGCCGTCAGCTTAGGCGCCAAACCACTCAACGCCTCCTCAACCGCTGCTGGGTCGCGATCCAACTCAAAGTCCTTTGCCATTGCCTCGGTCAAAATCCACGTTAGGCCGTAGGTATCGGCGTTGACAAATTGCGGCTGACTGCTGGTAACCAGCTCTGGGGGGGAATAACGCCCTCCGGCTAAGCCTAGCCCTTGTTCGGCATTGCCGGGCAAAATGGGTGCCACGCGCCAAGGGGTAGTATCTTTCAACTCGGAATCATAGAGGATTGTATCCGGCGTTAAACCCAACGGCGTGGCATTCATGTTCATCACCTGAACCATTTGGTCCAAGATTGTGGAACCCCAACTGATGAACTTTTCAAAGTCAATCACCTTGGTTTCGTCGCCGGCAAACTCGCTGAAGGTTTTCCCACCGGGATCTTCAATTAAGGTGTATGGTACAGCTTCATCGGGGAAAATTGCCTTTATATTGAGCAGCAAGTTTGTTGCAACACCGCCCCCTTCCATCATGCGTTGCAGGGTGGGAAGGGATTTTTTGAACAACTCCATCCCCACGCTGGTGGAATAAGCGGCGAATAATACTGTGCCGTGAATCTTGTGCTGAGCACGCCAAAGCTCCCCCCAGTTGTCATCCACCAGCAGTTTCAAGGGCGTTAAGTCTTGGCCGGGGATTTCCTTCCCCGCAGTACACATTGCCATGGCTCATTCTCCTTGGAAACCCGTTGAAAAGCTTACGCCTTGATAACATATCAGTATATATTTGTCAGAATAATTCATGAGGTATTTGATTTAGTCGAGTGAAAAAACAACACGCTGTTAGGAATAACGCGCGTTCATCACCAAACAATTGCAATCTATCACAACACAATCGTGGGTGGTTAACCCTAGGTAGAATGGCGTGCAAATCCCCGTTCTTTCAACTTGTCTTGCAAGGGGGAATTCCCTCATCATTCCGCCCATGAGCGCACGCATTGTTATTGTAGACGACGAACCCAACATGGGGAAAATCTTGGGAAAACTCCTAACGCTGGAGGGGTACACCGTCACGGCTTTTGAAGATTCACGCAAAGCGCTGGAAGCTATTCGGGAAAACCCACCGGATTTGGTTCTCAGCGATATTCGCATGCCAAACCTTACGGGTAATCAGCTGCTAAAGCACCTACACGATGAAGCCGTGCCCTGCCAAGTTATTATGATGACCGCGCAAGGGAGCATTGAAGGGGCAATTGAGTGTGTAAAGCTGGGCGCCTTTGACTACATTACAAAACCCTTTGATACAAACAAACTGGCCCGTTTAGTAGCAAAAGCCCTTGAGGGCAAAAAGCAACCGCAAGCCGCAGAACAACGGCCCCGGGCCCTCTACGGTGCAAAGGCCCCTTCCCATGGAACGACCCCCACGGGCGACAAATCGGCTAAAACGCTAAGCCGACCCATGATCGGCTCATCACCGGCCATTGAGAAGGTTCGCCGGTTGATTGAGCGTGTGGCCCCAAGCGAAAGCCCTGTGTTAATCATGGGCGAATCCGGTACCGGCAAAGAGCTTGCGG
>DAIOTT010000100.1:0-9423 GCA_036751885.1 Candidatus Sumerlaeota bacterium | reverse complement strand
CCATCCATGATCTCAGCAACCGTAACAACGGCAACTACGTGGCAATCAACTGTGCCAGCATTCCGGAAAACCTGATTGAAAGCGAGCTGTTTGGGCACGCAAAGGGTGCTTTCACCGGGGCTCACCAACTCAAGATTGGCCTAATCGAACTCAGCAGCGGCGGAACCCTGTTTCTGGATGAAATTGGCGAACTGCCCTTGAACCTGCAATCCAAGTTGCTGCGCGTGCTACAAGAGCAAGAGCTTACGCGCGTAGGGGAAACCGCCACAATCAACGTTGATTTGCGCGTTGTCTCCGCCACAAACCGCGATCTAGCCCTGGAAGTGAAAGAAAAAACATTTCGGGAGGATTTATACTACCGCCTGAACGTGATTACCCTGGAGCTTCCGCCCCTAAGGCACCGCACCTCCGACATACCAGAGTTAGCCGCCTTCTTTCTTCGCCGCATTGCCGAAAAATACCGCGGCGAGCCCATGAGCTTTACCCCCAGAGCCTTGGAGCTGCTGTGCCGCCAACCGTGGGACGGCAACATCCGCGAGCTGGAAAACACCGTAGAACGCGCCGTGGTACTTACCGATGCGCAGGAAATCGACATCGACGTACTCCCCCTAGATGAATCCACCGGGGATTCCCTTTCCGGCGAAGGCTTGGAGCGCCTAGCCAAGGGCGCACGAACCATGGTGGAACGAGAAAAAGACTTCAAAAACGCCCGAGATTTATTCGAGAAACAATACCTGCTCGCCGTACTAACCGCCACAGATTTCAATGTCTCAGAAGCAGCCAAACGAGCCAACATGAGCCGAAGAAACTTCTACGACAAAATGGAAAAGCTCAACATTGATGTAAGCCTGCTAAAGGAAACGTAATGTTACCTGATGTCTTCAGGTGTGCTTCTTATTGCTGGGACAAAATTTGTGCCCAGGATCATACCAAATAAGCTGAAATTCGGAACCGATTCACAACCCGATGATTCGCAGTTTACCACTGAAGTGTATGGAATAAATGATGTCAGTGAATTCTTCCAACTCTAGGCGATTGATCTCTTTGATTGCTTCATTAGAGAGCTTTGCGTTGGTCAAAAGATGATCACGTTTACTGT
Organism: Candidatus Sumerlaeota bacterium; assembly: GCA_036751885.1. Taxonomy (GTDB): domain Bacteria; phylum Sumerlaeota; class Sumerlaeia; order SLMS01; family JAHLLQ01; genus JANRMB01. The sequence continues at coordinate 8,324 of DAIOTT010000100.1, read as the reverse complement.
CAAGTTCAGTAAATTTAAGTTTCTCTAATTCTTTTAGTCGAGCTTGAATGATCTATAAGTCATTCAATGGTGCTTTGCCCCAGCCAAAATGCCCATCAAAAACTAACCGGCCAATTTTAAATGAAATAACCACTTCAGCACTAATTAGTCCGGGTAATCTCGGTATTTTTTCTGCGGTTGGCTTGTAATTTTGAACGGGTCTTTTTTTATTTTTCGACATCAAACGCTAGTGTTGAATAGTACTGTTGCATCAATTCTAAGGAAATAGGGTTGTTTCCTTGTTCAGACGAATCCATTCCCTCCCTCGCCTTTAGCCAAGGCTCTTCACGATGAGTAATTTCGCTTAGCTCAAAACCGGAATATTGATTATAGAATTTCGCTACAGAATCAATTGTTTCGCGTTCAAGCTTTGTAAGGGATTCTGACTTAGAATTAGCGTATTCATTTTTGGGCAAACTAAACTCTTGCTTGTGGGTTTTGTAAAGTTCTGGAATCACAGGCCCATTTGCCCAAGCTTGTATTTCTTCGGTAAATAGGGGCTTTTCTGCCCATACAAGATGCCATGCTTGCGAATAGTACACAAGTTTCTGCAACTTCATAGAGGTCATTGGGCCGTAATTGCTGAGAATATGATGCGCAATACCAATTAGTTTAGAAATTTTGCTCTCCTGTTTATTGAAATAAACGGCAATATTAGTACACGTTATAGGGTCAAGTGGTACTATTACTACCAACATTCTGATGACATTCATCCTTTTCATCGTACTTTGGCATGCGGTCATCAAATGGGCAGTGGCGGCAACCGTGGCCGCAACAGTAGCCTCGGCGCCGGTGGAAAGCCTCCGTAAAAACAATGTACCCGCCCTCCTGGTAGTAGTCCTGAGGGGTCAAACCGGTGGGGGTGCAATCTTGTGGAAGGGGGTTCTTCAAGGGGAGGAAATATCATTTCGTTTCGTTAGTAATCTACTCTTTCAGGTTTGCCCCAGGCAAGTCCAGCCTTAAGTCCGTGCAGGTTCACTTCTCCAGAAAAACCATGGGTTGAATCAGCATTTACCCCTGTGCGGCTGCTTTTACGGCGTTCCTCTATCTTCTTGCTTTACCTTAGGCATTTATTGGGCTTCCCTTTGCTTGCTTCTGCTAAATGCTTTTTTGGAAAGGCTAATCCCTGCCGTGAAAATATCCATCATCATCCCCATCTACAATGAGCGCGAACTGCTAGCCAAAGTGCTGGAAAAAGTGCGCGCCGTACCGTTGGAGAAAGAACTCATCTTGGTGGATGATTTTTCAACCGATGGCACCCGGGAGTATTTGCAGCAGGAAGAGGCTAATAAGCCGGATACCAAGGTGGTTTTTCACAAGAAAAACGGCGGTAAAGGCCGCGCCATTCGCTCAGGCTTGAAACACGTTACCGGCGATATTGTGATCATTCAAGATGCAGATTTGGAGTACGAGCCCGCAGAAATTCCTAGCATTGTGAAGCCCATTATTGAAGGGCGCTGCCAAGTAACCTACGGCTCGCGCTTTCTGGGGCGTATGCCTACCGGCATGCGCTTGGAAAACTATGTGGCAAACCGCATTCTAGCTGTTCTTGTGGCCCTGCTTTACTGGCAAGTGATTAGCGATGAAGCAACCGCCTACAAGGCTTTCCGCACTGATATTATTCAAGGCATAGAGCTGAAGTGCGAACGGTTTGAGTTTTGCCCTGAGGTAACCGCCAAACTCCTTCTTGCCGGGTACCGCATACACGAGGTGCCCGTAACGTTTTTTGCCCGCACCTTTGAGGAAGGGAAAAAAATTGGCTGGCGGGATTTTATCACCGCTGTGCGCACACTTGTGTTGTGTCGCTTCAGGCTCATGTAAAACGGCAATCATACCATACCGTGGGGACTTTCCCGAAAGTGCTATTCGGTTCCATCGTCTTTTTGAAACTGACTCGCAACGGAGACAAACCCCTCAATACTGAAAGTAAAGTCGTCCCTAGTGTTGGGTTTGCTGTCCTCACCCGGGGAGCGAACCTTCAGTTCATCGCCGTCGGGTTCTAGCAACAGTTCGTTTCGCCAACCGTCCGAGCTGATCAGGGCAACATTAAAGCCCGAGGTTTCCAGCTCTTCAACATTTTTGGGGAATCTGCTGGTTGTGTTGATGTAACGAATACCCACCTCGTAAAGCTCCCTCATGCGGCCTTCCGTAATCACCAGGGGCCGCAGTTCTCTGGGTGCTGTTTGCAACTCCAGTTGGTAGCTGGGCATTCTCATGCGCTCGTAGGCGTAATCAATAAGATTCACTTCAAGGTCATTACCGTCTAAATCAACAAATTCAAAGCGCAAATCGTAGAGGTATTTACCGCCAAAAGAGAGTACGGTGATAAGCAACATGAGGCGAATCCAAATGGGGATTCGCTTAATCAGCAGGAATGCGCTAACTCTTTTGGCATTACGCCAATCCAAGGCAACGCTGGAGGTTGCGGAGGCAAGTACCTTTTCGCCGCGGGGAATTTCCGTTTTGGAGTAAATTAAGTCCGCCTGTTCCTCCCCTTGAAGGATCAGGCCTTTTTTGGTGGGTACCGTGGTGGATTGCCAATTGCCCGGGGATTCTCGGCCGTCTGGGTCAACGGTTTCAATGTCGGCCTCGCTGCCAAAAATATCGTGGTAAAGCTCTTTTTCTTCCTCCGTAACCGCGGCTTCGCGGTCTCTTCGGGAAACTCTGCTGCTGGGGTTTTGCGTTGGGTTCGTTGTAGAACTGATTGGCCCCGCCGCAACATCCAGTTCAACGGATTCGTCTTCCGTGCCGTATAGGGCTTTTGCTTTGTTGCGAACGTCTTTTATGGGCGGTGGGGTATTGTACGGTTTCCGAGATTCTTCCTCAGATTCCCCAAAAAGCTTATGATAATCGTTTTTTTCAGGTGTTTTATCAGCCAAGATTCTATTGATCTCTAGTGGTGAAGATGTCGGGTTTTGCTGGTTAAAATGCGGAGTATAATTCGTATAACTATACACTCATGAGGTAAGCAAAAACAGTGCATATTGCCAAGGAGAATTATGATCTAGGCGGCTTCGCTGGCATCTATAGGTATTACTGGCTGTGATCTAATTCTTCAACTGGTTCGCTCTTCTCTTTGGGAAGTAGGTCAAACGCAACCAATTTTCGGTGCAAAGCAGAGGAGGAAATTCCCAAGTGTAGGGAGGCAACGCGTAAATCGTAGTTTAGGTGTTTCAGTACTTTGGCGATGTACTCTTTTTCCACCCACTCCAACGGTACCGGCTCAAAGAACTCGTTATCCGTGGTGCCGGTAACACTGGTCGTCTGTTTGGATTGAGTGGCTTCCTTATTGTTGAAAAATTCGGAATCGTGAATGGTATCGCCAGCATCCAAAAACATCAGCCGCTTCAGCACTGATATATCAATCATTACCTGTTCTTTAGGGGTAAGTAGTACCATTCGTTCAATCAGGTTATACAGCTCTTTGTGGTTTCCCGGCCAAGAATAAGTTCTCAGGAACTTCTTAATATCCGGACTGTAACCCATAAAGTAACGCCCGTGCTGACCGTTTATCTCCTTCAAGTAAAGATTTGAAAGCTCCTCAAGGTCCTCAATTTGTTCTACTAAATTCGGCAGCGTTATGGAGTTGTCTTTTGTAATTTCATAGAGTTCCTTGTTTAGTTCCTCGTTCCTCATCAGTTTGCTGGGGCTGTTCTGGGTGGAGAAGATTAACCGTGTTCCGGGCGCGCGATTATTCCCGTTGGCGGGTTCTTGTGAATCGCTCTTCATATCCTGAATCAGTTCCACAAGGGCTTGGCAGCAGCGGTTATCCAAGAACTCCACCTCAGATAAATACAGGGTTCCTCCGTCCGTCAGCTGCAACAGCCCACGGGAACGACTAGCATCCGTTGAGGACGGATCCCCAAAGAGCTCGCTAATCATCAGCGGTCTGGGGATGGAGGAGCATTTCAGATGAAAGAACGGGTTGTTACACCGCGTACTAAGATCGTGAATGGCTCTTGCCGCTTGCTTTTTAGGGGTACCAATTTCGCCGCTAATCATAACGGGATCATTGGCCGATTTCGCCAATCGGTCCAATATCATGTTGAACGAGCAAATGGCCCGGGTGGAGCCCGTAAGGCGCGTGGGCGAATTCGGGTTGTTATAGGCTAATACCCGCTCACTAGCGGCGGAATGAATGCTAATTCTACGGGCATTCAACGCCTGCCCAACGGCATGCAACAGGGTAAGCTTTGTAAACGGTTTGGAAAGATAATCAAAAGCCCCAAGCTTCATGGCATTCATGGCCGCTTCAACCGTCACTTCGCCGGAAATCATCAGCACCTGCACAAACGGATCAATCCCCAGCACCTTGGGCACAAGATCATACCCCTGCGCATCCGGAAGGTTTACATCCAAAAGAATTACTTCAGGAATGGCGGTTGGCAGTAAGCAAAAAAGCTCCGCTGCATTTTTGCCCACAAACGTTTGGTGCCCCTCAGCACTAAGAATGCGGGAAAAAAGCGTGCAAATGTTGTCGTCATCATCAACGATGAGAATTTTAGCCAAGGCGAAAACCTGTTCTTAAGGTCGTTATTTCAATTAGCAGTACAAGGTTTTGGTAATTGTTGCAAGTATCGATATCGTCGATAAAATATAAGCGCGTTCGTGTAAATTGTCACAACAAATGTATTACCCGGTAAGCGCAGCGCTTTTTCAAGGTTAAATTCTATTTGTTTGGAATTGACCAATTTTCATTTCTGAACAACCCTATCTTATCGATAAATCAGAATAATCATCTTCACAGCGCCTCATTCCATTTCGCTGTGCCTAAAGGAATCCCATAATGCTCAGTTTAACACGTAAACTGTTGGGGGTGGTCATTTTACTCACCGCTGCACCTCACCTACATGCAACAACCGTAGATCAGTTAGAGCTTGCCGATACCGTACGAATTGCTGATGTGGTTGTACAGGGAACAATTGGCCAGCCGGAAGCAATGAAGCTTGAAACCCCGCAATACTCCATTTGGATGAAAGCCGATACCCTTACAGTCAACCACGTATACGTTGGCTCCGTTGAAGAATCCACCATAAAGGTTTGCCACCCGGGAGGGCTTACATTCTCCGATGGGTACTCCATTGCCGTGCCCACCGGTTTCCCTACGCAACAACCCGGCGATCAGGTGATTTTCATGCTGGAGGAAAAAGCCGGCTACTACGTTGTTACAGGCCTTTACCAAGGCAAATGGGAGCTCTCCGCTGAGCAAGCCGCAAAAACCGGCGAAGGCCCGGCGATCTACGCTCACCAAGGCCGTGGGGATGCCAACTTGGTTGATGAGGCGACAAAGCAAAAAGCAATGCCCAGCCTCTTTCAAAAAACAATCATGTTGCTAAGTGAGTTGGAAGCTGAAATTGAACAAGCCGCACAAGATCACGGCAAGCCCTTCACCGCCGCCAAATCTGCCCCCGTGCTTACGCCTAGCTCTGCTAAATCCGCAGAACGTGAATTCACCTACCTGAAAGTAAACGAACCCTTACGGCCTATTGGCTCAGAATCTACCATACCCAAGAGCAATCCAGAGACTTCCGGCACCGGAGAATCAGCAGAATGAAATCCCCAAACAACCACCCGTTCACGGCCCTAAGTCTCCTCAGTCGCATTAGCCTGCTCATAGGTTTATTGCTTAGCGCAACAACTGTTCAAGCCTACACGCTCTTCAGCGACCGCGGATCCAACAACGGCAGTTGGCCCGGTGCTACACCCACCATTACCTACTATTGGAATAACGCCGGCAGCCAGGATATTCTGGCTGAAGGCAACACCTTGGCTCAGTACGAGCAGGTGATTATCGATGCATTTGCTCGCTACACTTCCATCTCAGATTCAACCCTCACCTACGTAAATGGCGGCCCCACGGCAGCCGGATTTACATCAGGCGACGGACTCAACACCATCACAACCATCGATACAGCCTGGCCGTTTTCCTCCACAACAAGTGGGTTAGCCAGCACATCCTTCAACCCGGTATCAGGGTTTTCAGCTGAAACAGATATTGTGATGAACGGCGAAAACCGCACTTGGACGATTGTAGGCACCCAGGGCAATAACGACTTCGCCTCTACTCTTACCCATGAAATTGGCCACATGTCTGGTTTGGATCACTCCCCCCTTCGGGCGGCAACCATGTATCCCTCCGGCTCAGCAATTGGCTCCAGCAACGATGCACACACCCGGCGCGCAACACTTTCAACGGATGACATTTCCGGCATTTCCGTGCTCTACGGCACCGGCGCCGGAACGGGTTCCATCAGCGGAACAATCACCTCGGATATTGGGGGCCAAGGCATTCCGGTTGGGGCTATCAACACCACCACCGGCAACACCTACATGGCAATTACCGGCGGCTTGGCGGGCCAAGCAAACCAAGAGTACACCATTCAACGCCTACCCCCCGGCGATTACAAAATCTTTATCATCCCCACAAACTCCACGGTTCTTGGCGGTGGTTTTCAAGCAGGTAATTTTACCAGCTCCCTCTCCAATGTGGACTCAACCTTTCAACCGCGTTTCTATGATAATGCAAGTGCTACCGGCACCGCTGTTATTGCCAATGCAGATAATGTTACAGTAACAAGCGGCGCAAATACACCGGGGATTAATATCAACCCACCGTCCGCAGCGGGTACGCGCCAGTTGTACTACTACAGCAATCAATCCAATGGCAGCTCAACCGGTGGTGCGCTTCACCAAGGTACCGAAGACCTATTCTACGCCATTGAGCCCACAACAACTTCTGCCACAACCATTGGTGCCACATTGGGCACCGGTGTTTTTTCAGGCTTGTTCTTCAACGGTGCAGGCATTGGGGGCGTGAATATAAACGTCTACCGGCAACCTGTTACTACAACAGCCGCACAGGCGGGGCTTATGTTTACCCCCTACATTGAGCATGCCGCCGGGGAGATTGATTTTGATCCCGGTGCCATAGAGCGTGTTGTTTACCCCCGGGTTGAATACTCAGGTGCGGCGATTGTTTCAGCCCTTCCCATTGATTTTGCCGTTACATTCAACGAAGCAGTAACCGGGCTTACCACTACCGATTTTGTTATTGGCGGCAATGCCGGTGCAACGGCCGCCAACACTACATTGCTTGGCAGCGGTGCAACCTACACACTCCGCTTCAACACTGTTCCAGGAGATGGTACAATCGTTGTAGGCTTGGCGCCGGAAAAAGTAGTGAATGCATCGGGCATTGCAAACATCGGTTCCACCAGCTCCATCAACTCTGTTATGTTCAATGCAACACCCCCCTCTTACACCACAAATCTAACGCTTATAAGTGGCACACCAACCAACGTATTGCCCGCTGAGTTTACAGTGGAATTCAGCGAAGTTGTAACAGGCTTCACCGCGGCAGATGTTACCGTGAATGCTGGCACCACAACCGGCACACCAGTCGTAAACGTTACGGGTTCAGGAGCTGGCCCTTACACGGTGAGCGTGAGCGGGCTTTCCGGCAACGGAACCGTTCAAGTTCAAATCATCGGTGCGGGGATTTTTGATGTTGGTTTGTCCAGCCCGCCCAACTCTGCCGTAGCGAGTTTTGTGTTGGATACAACTCCCCCCACCTATGCGGCAAACCTTACACGCAGCACCGCCTCGCCTACCAACGCACTTCCCGCTACCTTCTCCGTTCAGTTTAGCGAGGCAGTGACAGGCTTCACCGAGGCGGATGTTTCAATCAATCAGGGAACCACCATAGGCACGCCTATTGTCAACGTTACGGGCGGCCCTACAAACTACAACATTACCGTTACAAACCTGACGGGTAACGGCACAATCACCGCCCAAATACTCGGCGCTGGCATTACCGATGCCGCTGGCAATTCCCCCGTGAACTCAGCAACCGCAAACGTTCTGCTGGATACCACGGCTCCCGGCTACGCCACAAACCTGCAACTCACCAGCCCGTCCCCAACAAATACTTTACCTGCCAGTTTCTCCGTACAATTTACGGAAGCAGTCACAGGGTTCACTTCCGCAGATGTCAGCGTAAATCAAGGCACAACCTTAGGTACGCCCAGTGTCAATGTAACAGGAAGCGGCGCAGGCCCTTACACTATTGAGGTAACCGGCCTTTCCGGTACTGGTACAATTGCCCTGCAAATTCTTGGAGCTGGAATTACAGATGCCGCAGGCAATGCCGCACCAAATTCTGCAACCTCCAGCGTTCAGCTCGATACAATAGTGCCTAACTTCACTCTATACGAAGTTGCCTCTACTCAGCCAAACCCCACAAACGTGGATTCCTTCAGCTACGAAATCACGTTTACCGAAGCAAT
>DAIOTT010000099.1:0-14013 GCA_036751885.1 Candidatus Sumerlaeota bacterium | reverse complement strand
AAAACAATAAACTTGGGTAAGCGCATAAAGCAGAAAACTTCAAGCACTGAAAAACATAAAACACCCGAGGGATTTTTCCTCGGGTGTTTTGTATTTTGGAAAGCAGATGTTTCCCGAATTTTTTTCAGCTGATGTACCATATGATACATTCTGGTGGTTATGCGTGGGTTGATTCCGGCTGTTTATCCTGAAGTTTTTGCCGCGCAAGATTTTCCACTTCATCACGAGTCAAATCGTTCAGCGGTGATTGAAAGAATGTACAACTATCACAGGTACGCTCGTTCCAGGAGCAACAGTCTTGAAAGATTTTGTAAAGGGCTTGTTGCTTGAGCTCGTTTTTGCAGAAAGTTTTTTCTAGTCCTGTTTCTGCAAACAACCTGCTCGTCATCATTTTGGTAATCGTGTTTTTCCCTAGGGTTGGGAATACGTTAATTACACTCCAGCAAAGGGCCTCGCGGGGGGGATTTTTTTCGGATCTTGCTTTTAAAATCAGCAACGGCAAAACAACATTAAACAACAACCCTCGGGCGGCGGGTTGACCGAGCAATGCTTCAGGTTTTCCCGATTTACCAGTAAACGTGTAATGCCGGGCAAAGAAATGATCTGGCATTGAAACCGTGAGCAGATCATCAAATGAATTGAAAAATGCCGACCACTCCTTAGCGTTTTCGCCAACGGGTGCGGTTGCAAGGTGTTGCTCAAAGGGTGTAAATAAGTCTTCGCCGCTTTGTTGTAGCCTTAGCAACAAAGTTGAAACCGCCGCAATCCGCCGCATCGGGAAGCCTTGGGGGCGCATGCCTGCAAACCAGCGTTTTGTATACGGCATCAGTCTATCGCTGAAGTAGAGGCGGTAAGCTGACCACTTGCTCCAAAGATTCCCGTGGAATTGTTTTGCTTCTGCGCTTATCGGTGCAAACTCATCCGGCAAGGGGAGCAAATTGCTTGTCCCTAAAAGCAAGGCTAGTATCAGGTTTGCTTGTTCCGTTTGCCCCATAAAGTCGTTTGTAAAGTCAACAATCTCTTCCAGCGGTACACGCTTGCTCAGCAAAAAATAGCACGTCTTGTTACTCTTGTACCCCATGCCAGTCATTAGAGCTTGGTAGAATACTTGTGGCAACGGGGCGCTTGCCGCTTGTAGGCGGTAGCGTTCCACTTTGTCCTCCATGCGGGCTTTGCCGGCTACAAGAAGAAAGTCCTGAAGTTTTTTTTGCGGAAGTTGTGTCAGGGTTTCATGGCAAAGGCCGGAGTCTTTTGGCGCCCCAAACGGGTAATCATCAGGATTGATTGTGCGAAGAATTGTTTCCAAATCTGGTTGCAGAAGTGGTTCCAGAATCAGGCGTTCAAGGCGTTCACCGTTTTGCTTTTGATCGTAGGGGCGGTCGTCGCTTGCGGCAAAGCAGGCGTGCAGCACAACGTTGTTGTACTCAAAGTCTGCTTCATGTTTGTGGCGTTCCCAATCCTTGGTTGTCAGGTGAATTTCAATATCACCAAACACCTCGCGCCCGGCAATCATCAGTCTTGCGTTTGTAAAGTCCGGCCCGCGACCAGTGTTCCATCGGCCGGGCTCAATGATGCGCACGGTCTTTCCGCTCGCTGTTTTTAACCGATCTAAATCAAGCAGTTGATCGTGCCAAATGCACTGAATCAGGCGCTCTTCCAAGGAGTCTTGGTTGAAGGGTGCCGTGGGCTCCTTCACGGAAAACTGGTTGTTGCGAACTGCCTGCGCCAAAGCAGCGTGCTCCTGGTGCCAGCGAGCAAGCCGCGCTTTAGCCTCTGTCGGAACCAGGATTTTCATTTTGTAACGCGGATCACTTCATCAACAGTTGTAAGCTGCTGGCGAAGCAAAATGTTTGCTTCCTCGCGCAGGGTGCGCATGCCGTTGCTGATTGCAAGTTCACGCAGTTCCACCGTGGAAAACTCACCCTTTTGCAAGAAGTTACGAATCGCCGCATTTGGGTAAAGCATTTCAAAAATCCCAGTACGCCCATAATAACCAGTGCCAATACAGTGGTCGCATCCTTTGCCAAGCACAGGCGTAATCAGATCAAACTCCTCGTGATTGATGTTCAGATTATCGCGCTGCGATTCCGTGAATTTTGTCTCATACTTACAATTCGGGCAAACAAGGCGAATCAGGCGTTGTGCCATTACAAGGGACAACGCATCAGCAAACTGGCGGGGGCTGATTTTTAAGTCGTATAAACGTGTAACGGATGATGCAGCATCAATGGTGTGCAGGGTGCTGAAAACCAAGTGCCCCGTTTGCGCGGCGTTTACGGCAATTTCGGCGGTTTCCTGATCTCGGATTTCCCCAACCATGATCACATCCGGATCTTGCCGAAGCATAGAGCGCAGGCCTGAGGCAAAGGTAAGCCCTGCTGCCGTGTTGACCTGAATCTGGTTAATTCCCCCAATGCGGAATTCAATAGGATCCTCAATCGAGATGATATTTTTATCCCCCCGCGTAAGGGATTGCAGGGCAATGTACAGCGTGGTTGTTTTACCCGAACCGGTTGGCCCTGTTACCAGTACCAGGCCGTGGGGTTCTTCAATCGTTTGCTCAAAAAGCTGACGTGCAGATTTTGTAAGGCCAAGATTTTTCACGCTCATTTGCAGCGCCCGTGAATCCAGCAAACGCAGCGTTGCCGTTTCACCCACCTGCGAGGGCGAAGTTGCAACCCGCAAATCCAGTAAATGCCCGTCAACATCCTGCTGCATGCTTCCGTCTTGGGGTTTACGTTTTTCCGAAATATCAAGGTTGGAATTTACCTTCATCGCAGAAACAATTGCAGGGCCCAATTGCTGCGGAAATCGGATCATCTCCATCATCACACCATCCACCCGTTGGCGAATGAGCACGCCTTCCTTGGCGGGCTCCACGTGAATGTCCGACGCGCGGCACCGTGAAGCATGAACAATAATCACACTAATCAAGCGCTGCATGCCGTCTCGGCGAACAAAGTTTTGAATGGATTCAATTCCGTCGTTCACGCGGCTTGCATCTGAACTCAAGGAATCCGAAAGGAATTTCATGTAAGCCAAAAGCGTGTGAACGGGTTTTACTTCGCCCCCACAATTTGGGCAAAATTCAAAACGCATATTTTTGTACGTTGTGGGATCATCCAGGGCGCTGCCGCAATGGGGACAAGGATGTTTGGCGCGCACTTTTTTCTCCCGGGATTTCATGTTCAACACCGTTTCGCCCAAGTACCCAAGAAGCGCGAAAATGCCGAGCAGCTTAACCCACTTCATCCATTGGTCAGCGCGAATATCCAACCTGTTTCTTCGGAACCGAAGAACAAAAAACGGAATCAGCCAATACAATAAAACGAATCCGGCAACATAAAGTGAAATCATCAGGAGTTGATTTCCCGAAGTATCGCCCATTAGTTCATCGTATTTTTCCTGCCAAGTAACACCGCGCTCTTCGCCCAAAAGTGAGACAAACATCCCCGTTGGTTTTGGGGGCTCGGGAGTAGGCGTTGGTAGGGGCGTGGGTGTTGGCGTAGGGGTAAAGCGAGCAATCGGCGTTGGTGCAGGCGTTGGAATAATTTGCTTGTTGATGTTTGGCAGGCGAACGTCGCGAATGTTCCGCACCTCAGCACGAGCTTTTTGCACCATTGCTGCATCAGCCGTTGCTGTATCAATTGCCTTCTGGTAGTTTTCCAAGGCGGTTGCGTAATAGGTTTTAGCGGTTTCCAAACGTTGGTTGGCAGCCTCTGAATCTGCCAAGGCCGCGTAATTTACCCCCAGTTGAAACGATGCCGGCGCGAACAGTGGTGAGTCCCTGGCAATGAACGTGGTAGAACGTTCAAAGGCAACAACGGCATCAGCAATATTTCCTTCCACCATCATGTCACTCCCCGTAAATAGCCAGCCTTGAGCGCGGTAGGAATCAATGCTCTTCTTCACACTTGCTTGCGTATTCGGGAAGTAATAGTTAATCAGTTCACGTGTGGCAGAATTATCAAGATAATCTGCTAAATCAAGCAGCGTGTCACCATCGCGAGCAGCCACAGCGGCAGTGCCGGCATCGGTCAACCCTTGAATAATGCGTCGGCCTAATTCGCTTTCTGCTTCCCTCACTGATTCATCCAGTGCAATTGCTTCAAAAAATTGATCTAAAGCTTGAAGCGCATTTTTTTCCTCCAGCATTTTCTCTGCTTGAGTTAATTGGGCAAATGCGGGGGAAGAACTTCTGGCATCCGACCGAATAATTTCGCGAATGTCTGAGCGTTGAATTTCTCGGCGAATGCCGTTGGACTCAAATACAATTCGCTGTTGATTCTCTTCAACAATGCGCCCTTCGGCTTGGGAACCGTTGTTCATAATAATGGTATCAGCAAAAATGCTAGATAAGCTTACTGCAAAAAGTAGCCCCAGAATAAAGGTATAACGAGCGCATTGTAAGAATTTAGCCATGATTTATATCGTCCATCAGTGTTTGAATCAGCCCACGAACACCCTCAACCAAAGAGTCCAAAGAGAGAGCCTTAGGCAGGGAATCATTGGGCTTGCTAAGGCGGTATTTAACTTCAACTTCGTTTTGGTCTAAATTGCGTTTTGAAACGATCAGGCGAATTGGTGCGCCGATTAAGTCGGCATCAGAGAACATAAACCCAGCGCTGACGGGTCGTTTATCCAACAGTACTTCCACACCTGCTTTACGAAGTGTTTGGTAAATTTCTTCAGACTTCAGGCGTATTTCGTCTTTTTTCCCTTGAAGGCAACAAACCTCCACTTGGAAGGGGGCAATACTCATGGGCCAAAGCGGACCAAATTCATCGTGACTTTCTTCCAAAATCGAGGCCAACGTGCGCCCAATTCCAATTCCGTAGCACCCCATAATGGGGAACGCTCGCTTGCCGTCCTCTTCATCGTAACCGAAGTTCAGGGCTTCGGCGTACTTGGTACCCAACTGAAATATATTCCCTACTTCAATCCCTCGTGTAAGGGTAAGGGGTTTGCCGGAAAGCGGGCAAGGGTCCCCCTCGCGAACGTCCTTAATGTCAATATCTTGTGGAAATGAACCGCCGTCGGTTTTCATCAGATCGCGTTGGAAGTTGAAGCCCGTGCAGTGAACATCAAACTTATTCGCGCCAATAATTAGATTGCTGCTCATAACAACGGATTCATCAATAATCAAGCGAACCTTGGCTTGATCCAATCCCACGGGGCCGACGTAACCGGCTACACTTGCGCAGGCGGCGATTTCCGCTTCTTCCATCATACGCAAAGTGCTTACGCCGCCAAGAGCTCGTTTCAGCTTGGCTTGATTCACCTCAAAATCACCGCGAACGAATGCCATAACGGGCGTTTCGTCTGCCATGAATGCCACAGATTTACAGGTTTTTTCCACGGGCCGCTGAAGAAACGCGGCAACCTCTTGAATGGTTTTTTGCCCGGGCGTTGGAACCTCAGTTAACGGCTCCAGCTCGGGATCTAGCATAAAGGTATAGGCCGCTTGTGCAACCTCACGGTTCGCCCTGTACCCTGATTCCTTACATATAACCAATGTATCTTCCCCAACATCCGATACCAACATAAATTCATGGGCAACGGCTCCGCCCATCATGCCGGAATCGCTTTCAATATCAATTACATTTTGCGCTCCGCAGCGTTTATAAATTGTTGTGTAGGCTGCATTTGTAATACTCCACTAAATCCTCGTGGGAGCGGTGAAAGGAGTAGGCATCCTTCATGGTAAATTCACGCACGCGAATCAATCCGCCGCGGCTGCGCGCTTCATCACGGAATTTCGTTTGAAACTGGTAAATCATGCAGGGCAGCTGGCGGTAGCTATCAATGTTCCCGCGAGCCAAATCCACCACAACCTCTTCGTGCGTCATATTCAGCACGCAATCGTGCCCGGTGCGGTCTTTAAAGCGAAGAAGTTCATCGCTGATTGCATCAAACCGGCCGGATTCTTTCCAAAGCTCTGCGGGTGAAACCACGGGCATCAGCACTTCCTGCCCCTCAATGGCATTCATTTCTTCGCGTACGATTGTCTCAATTTTCTGGCAAATGCGAAACGCCAACGGCAGAAGGGAGTAAATTCCTTGGCCAACTTGGCGTATATAGCCGCCGCGAAGTAATAAACGGTGCCCGGGGGTCTGTGCGTCCTTTGGCTCATCAGCCAAACGTTTTCCTACAAGTGATTCAATATACAAGTTTCGGTTCCTAGAGATAATAATACAAATAACGTTATAACGACAGATCAATATTCATGTTTTGGCTGGCGGGTGTCAAAGGGGAAGGCAGTGGCAGATTCGTTTTCCTTACGCTTAATCTACAGGGGTAAATAAGAATCGCAAGAAAGAACGGCTTTAGCTTGAGTAAATACAAATAAAGAAGGGTAAAATCACCGAGAATAAAAACGCTTAAATAGAAAAGGTTGATCAAAAAAAATCGTGCAAGACGTACGATGCCGTTGCAAGATGATCATTTACGGTGTTCGTGCCATTTGTGAGAGCAGAGTGGGAGCAGGCATCATCATACAAAAGAGTGGAAATGCTAGGGGGAAATTGTTGAACGATCAGCCCGGATTACTGGTGTTACAAACTCGCATACAGATCTAAGGTTTTCCGGGCACACTCCGACCACTGGAAGCGGTTGGCATTTTCAATTCCCAACCCTGAGATTTTCAGGCGTGTTTCCTTATTCAGCATCACCGTGCGGATTGCTTCGGCCCATTCTTCCAAATCATTGCTCTCAATATACTGGGCTGCATTTCCGCCCATTTCTGGGTAGGTTGATCGGGCCGGGCAAATCACGGGCGAACCGCAGGCTTGGGCTTCTAGCAGAGGAAAGCCAAAGCCCTCCTCCCGGCTGGTGAGAATAGTGGCAAGGGCCGCTGAATAAAGGCCGGGCAACAGGTTGTCCTCCACGCGGTTCAACACGTGAACATGCCGATGTAGCTTGGGGCGTTCGCGCAGTTCGCGCGGGGCTGAACCATCCCAGCCAAGCACCACAAGTAGGGGCGTTTCGGGGTTCGATTCCCGAAGCCGTTCGTAAACATCTAGCAGTAAGCCGTTGCGTTTGCGCTCGCTGTGACTTGTGACCGAAAACAAAAAATCGGCTTTGTCCAACCCAATTTGGTGCGAAGCAATTTCCACCATCCGCTCGTCGGAGGGCTTGAATAACTTGTGATTCACACCAAGCGGAATGGATACAACCCGTTCAGGGCGTAAATCGTAGGCCTGTAAAAGCCGCTCACGGGTTGCGTTTGAGGTTGTTATAACATAATCGCATTCCGGTAGAACTTGGGGGAAGTGCTTTTTAAACAACGCACTCCCCAAGGGTTGTAAGGATGCAGCGGAATCATTCAGAAAAGCTAAATCGTACACGGTGGCAATACGGCGGGCAGATTTTGTGGGGGGAATGTAGGAAGCAGGGGCATGAAAAATCCCCACGTTTCCGACTAATGCTTCCACCGCGGGGCCCTTACCGGCGGCCCATTTTTTAACCAACCAAGAGCCCGGCCTTCTGGAGCGCATCACCTCCACTTGGGGTTTATTGAGCAGGAACTGGTGGTCTATGCCGGGGCGGTGTAGGAATGAGTTCATCAACACACGAAACTCAAAACGCTCGTCCTCCAACTCAACCATTGCGCGAAGCAACTCTAGTACGGCTCTGCCAATCCCCGTTCGCCTTGCAAGCGTGGTGGATGCATCATAGCCGATTGTGAATAATGCCAATTCTTACTCCAAGCCGTGAGGCGGTTTATGAGATGAATACACTTACGATAAAATCATGCCGACTAAATATTTCCGTTTGTTGAGCCTAAATTTTTTACTGTATAAAATGCTGCAATCAAGGGTTCCAACGCTGAGTTCCATCGTGGGAAACTTTGGCAAGCACTTACAGCAACCCTTGTAAATGCTCCACTGCAACTTGCACGACCAGGGCATCATCCACTAAGCCTGCAACGCCGTGGTACTCTTCTTCCAAAAAATCCAAATCACGCACAAAATACTTAAGCGCTCCTAAGCAGGCTTTGAATTGCCGCTCCGATAAGTCGGTTTTTTTATAGCGAAGTAAATCCGCGATTTTATCTAAGTTTCCCATCATTTCATCAATCATCGGCCGGCCAGTATCTTTCATGCGGGGGCGAATTTCATCAAACTGCATGAGTAGAAACGTTTCCTCACCTTCATGAAGTCCGTTGATTTCTGCTTCTAAAAGATCACGGTGAACTTTCGGGGCTGGGCTCATGGAAACACTTTACCTCCTAGGGGTTTGGTGTGGATTGAGAAACTTGTGTTCGCATTGCGAAAGGGTATACTTTGCAATAGAATGACTTCGGGAAACTCATTTTTTTGAATCAAATAACTTAGGAATAACATCGGTTGTTCTAAGGCGAGTTACAATGCTTTGGGAATCAAAGTCTTCTTGTTGGGGAATTGCCAAGGGTGTTTTTTCGTCTAATTCAATCTTAATGGGGCGCCAATCAATCGTTACACCCTCCCGAAGATCATTCAAACAGCGGAAGCGTAGATTTGTTAGCAATAGATCCGGCGGTGTATTTGGCTGAATGGTTAGTTGCACCCAAACCTCGCGGCTGGGCCAAAGATCAAAACCGTTTTCCTGACGAAGCTCTGCGCCGGGAATTTGATCCACGTTCAAATCCACGTTTCGGATGATGTTTTTTGAGCGGATTTGGTAGATCGCGCGTTTTCCTGCAAGCACAAAATCCAATCGTGCCATCAATTCTGGTTCTTCAAGCTTAATGTTTTTTGGCCGTTCAAACGTTACAAGCCGCGAGGCAATTACGTGCTTGCTGCCTTTGAATAATTCACCCGCCAGAACCAACTGCGAGGGATTAGTTAGATTCAGGGATTGTACCGTGAAGAAGCCCACATTTGTTACGCCCTTGGGGTTCACGCGAACCAGTACATCTTTGTAGCTCAGCAACTTTCCGCTTACATGGTAGGTTTTCAGCCGGCAGGTCATCGGCATATTGCCTTCCCAATCACCGGGTTGTGCGTCTATTTTTACGTCAACACCTTCTTCAGCAATGGTGAAAATCAGCGAAACCGGGGAGTAAGCTTGGCGTAAAAACCAATATCCAAGTTTTGGCTTCCGCATAAAATCCAACAGCGAGGAGGAAACTCTGGGGGCGCAATCATTGAAGTGCCAATGCAACATTCCCTGCTGGGTGGGGCGTTGTGTACGCCAATGATCTATGCCGCGGCTCAGGGTGTTACCTTGAATCCACTGCGATAAATAATGAACTTCGTCTTGGTTTCTAGGTTCGCCGCACCAATCAATAATCCCCTGCATTATATCACCCGCTGTTTGCTGGGGCGTGGTATGCACGGGTTGTTCTTCCCCTTCTTGTTCAGCGAAAGCGGTGGTTTCCGTGGTGGGTAAACTGGGTAAACCAAAGGCTGCGACAAAGGGGTGCGAACTTGCTAAAAATGCCGGCAACGTTTCAAGCCTGGCTTGGGATAAATCACTTGTGTTTAGGGATGTTGCCTCGTTGTTTTTGAACAGTGTGGCAACATAGGGCCTAGTTCCATCAAAGGATTCCACCAGCTGGGGGAGCAGACTTCTGAAAATTCGGTGTCGTGTTTCGCCGCTCCCTTTGAATTGCGTCATTTCCCCGTAATTTAAGGGGCCGTCCTTCCCAACCCACAAGGCAAGGCTGGCATGATTGCGTAACTCGCGAATGTGGTGTGTAGCCTCAATTTGAACATTCTTCCAAAAGTCTTTTTCATCTGGGTAATTCGCCTGACTAAACGGGAATTCCTGAATCACTAAAATGCCAAACTCATCGCAGGCGTTAAAGAATGCGGTGGATGCATACCCACCACCGCCCCAAACGCGCACAGCATTCACGTTTGCCGCCGCAAGTCGTTCAATCAGGCTGTGCACTTCCTGGGGGTTTTGCTCCTGTGTCATGCAGGAAAGCGGCAGAATTGTTGTTCCGCGTAAGTAGATTGCAGAACCGTTAAAGTAGAACGGAACGCCTTCATCCTGCGATTCAGCCGGGGTTATTGTGCGCAAACCAAACTGAAATTGCTTACTATCGCACAGTACATCCGCTCGCCTTGCGGCAATACGAACGCGGTACAGCGGGCGCCTACCCGGATCACCGTACCCTACGGGCCACCAAAATAGCGGATCGCGCAATTTGAAGGATTGTTGAAATTGAAAGCGCCCTTTTTTCAAGCTGATGGATTTTTCAAAGTTCGCCACAACTTCAATGCTGTACTGCCCCCCAGAGCGTTTTGGGATCAGGCATTCTACCACAATATCCATCTGGATTGATTGATCGCAGAAGGATTCCACGCCAACATCAACCGTTACTTTAGCGTTGTTTGCGGTAAGTTCCTCTACATTGGCAAGTGCATCACGAAGGCGAATACCCTGAAAATGCTGCAACTCCACAGCGCCGATCTCCGGGGTGGAAAGCCTTGGCGTGGAGCGTGAACCTGTTTTAAATGCGGGCCTGCGGGTGTGCACGCGGCTGGATTCAAATGCTGCGGGGAATACGCCGTTCTTTTTGGCTAAGATCGCCGCACGGTTTAAGGCTGAATCAACGTGAATGAGTAGTTCATTGCCCTTAGCAAGCAGGGCGTTGGTAACATCCACCCGCTGCGGAACAAAGGCGTTCTCTGATTCCAACAATAATTCACCATTCAAATAGACTTGGGCAAAACAATCCAACCGATTGAAAAACAAGTCAATCCGCTCGTTTTCCTCTAAAAGTAAACTTTGCCAAGTTTCGGAAAGATCAAACGTGCAGCGGTAAATGTAGTCTGCTTTTTCAACCCCTTGCCAACGGAGTTCGTTGGAGTTTTGTAGGGGGTTGGGCAGAACCTTATGTTCCAGTAAGTGTTCAACCGTGCTTCCCGGAATGGCACAACTCAACCATCCACGGCTTGTAAGCCTGGGAAGTTGTCGCGAGGCAAATACAGAAACCTCGGAGGTTTCTACCTCTCGAAATTCCCAGCCCGATGTTAGTTCAAGTGTTCGCCGAGCCATAATTGCGTCGGTTTTAATCCTTGGTTTTTGGATTTGTGACTCACCATTCTTAATAGATCAAGAAACAACCAATTCTCCTGAAGTCTCAAGCCAATTTTCCCCCTTAGGGGTTCATAACTGGGTTGTGTTTAGCGCAACACATCAATCGCAGCCTTTACGGTTTCTACGTGTAAACCCACGGTTTCTGAAACATCACGAGAATAGCCGCCGCCTGTTACGGTGACAAAGGGAATACTGTTTTCGGCTAAACTCTTCAAAACCATATATTCGCGTTCCACCATTCCTTGCCATGTCAAGTTTAGTTCACCTAGTTTATCATTCTCGTAAGGATCAACGCCTGCTACAACAAACGCTAAATGGGGCTTTATTACCCCGGTTATCTGCTCCATAGCACCGCACAAAAGCCTTAAATACTCCTGATCCCCAATGCTTGTATAGCAGCCAACATCCAAATCGCCGATTTCTTTTTTGGGGTAGAGTAAATCTTGGTGAATGGAAAACGTAAATACTTTATCATCATTCTGAAAGATTCGTGCCGTTCCGTTGCCTTGGTGAACATCTGTATCAATCACCGCAACCCGTAGGTTCGGTTGCTCAAGAGTAATCGTTCTAGCGGCAATTGCTACATCATTAATGTAGCAAAACCCCTCGGCATGATCGTGGAAGCCGTGGTGGAAACCGCCGCCTAAGTGGCATGCAGCGCCTTGCTGCAGTGCAAGGCGGGCACAAAGAATCGTTCCCCCAGCCGTGCGTTTGCACCCTTCTACAATGGATTTATCCAACGGCAATTCGCTGCGAATGGTGCGGTCTGTGTGTACTGCGCCCTCTAAATCGCGGAAATAGTCGCCCTCTAAAACGGAGAGTAATTGCTCCTTGGTGGCTTTTTCGGGGTATAGGATTTCGTGCTCTTGTATAATGCCTTCTGCAAGAAGTTGCTCTTTAATCAATCGGAATTTTTGCGTGGGAAAAACATGCTTCCCAATATTGATTTCGTAGTCCCCGTGAAAAACAAACGCTGGTCGCGCCATAAATAGCCTTATCCTTCCGTTTTAGCCCACAATCAATAAATCATCCATAATTCTTTTGCAGCGGGCGCAACATAATCGGGATCTAGCAGTTTGCCGCTGACAACAATAAGGTTGCCAACATTTCTGGCCGATTCTAGCACGCCGTTGCCTACCATCTCGTTGGTGATTAAGTCCATTCGCCCGTCCCCATCCATATCACCGTAGTCCGCACTGTAGGCTAAGGTATCGCCGATGTCCCCGCCGATCGTGCCATTTGCGCCGGCAAGAAGGGTGATTTTTACCTCTGAAGTTGGTGGCAGCTGACCTGCTGCAAAGTCAATTACCTCCGGCCAACCCCCGGGCTGACCATAAATAACGTGAACCGTACCGGCTACAATTCTGCCAAACGGTGAATCACGGGGGTTCGCAATGGCAAGATCATCAATGCCGTCTAAATTAAAATCGCCTACTGCCATCGTATCACTCCCTATTGCCCCGGCAATAGGGCCGATGAATTCAGTCATCCTAAGGCCTTCAGGGAGGGTGCTGGGATCGTCTAAGTCAACATTGAAACCTTTCAATCTTTCAGCATCATAAAAAACAACTCCAGCACCGGAAGTACTCCTATTTCTGTTGGGTGAAGCATCACCCTCCAAATCGCCAACATAAAGGTCGCTTTTGTTATCGCCGTCAAAATCATAGCCAGCGGCAATTTCTTCCCCAAATTTACGGTGCTTGGATCCGTCGCCATTAATGGTAGTTACAGATCCAAGGGGGTTTTCCAAATCAATTGTGAAATTATCTGGCCAAGGCGTTGTTTGGGGGAAGTTATCATCCCATGCAATAAAGAGTGTACCATCCCTAATACTGCTTGTGGCTTGATAGCTTTCTGTGTTTCCGGCAGGGTGCCTAATACTTGCGCCAGCGCGAGAAAGGGCTGAACACATTAGCACTTCTGCACGGCCGTTGCCATCCATATCACGGGCAAAGAGGGTGGAGCCTAAGTGGGTTCTAAAGGGTGCTGCAACCGTTCCCACTTGAGTGGGTGGAAGAATTCTGGCAATATTCCCGTTCAACCGTGAAGTGGCGGGGGAGGCTAAATCAATCGTCTCCAATGGGCTGTTGGGGATGAGGTGGCTGCCGCCGCGAATAACCCAAACCTCGCCGGCATTATTACCGCGTTCGTCGTTTTGATCCGCCGAAACGATGATGTCACCGATGCCGTCGCCGTCCACATCGCCGACGCGAACCCAAATGCCCATACGGTCAAACTGGTTTGCGCCGATGATGTCCATCCGCGGAAGGCGTGCGTCTGATTCATCCATGCGGATGATTGCGCGCTCTTCCACCAGGCTGCGAACAGCGGGGCCGCCGGGAATAATGGTGAGTGCTCCTGCTCCTTCGCGCCCTAAATTCGGCGTGTAATTTTGGCGGCAAATTAACAAGTCGCCAATGCCGTCGCCGGTTACATCGCGCATCCAAACTTCAGAGCCCAACGCTTCCCGAAATTGAGTTCCTTCAAACGTAAGAAACTGATCTGTAGTGCTGGCAAGATCTACGGAACCGGTGATCGTGGGGCCGCCAAGAATAACGTGTACTTTTCCGGCAGCACTTTGCCCGTTGGCGGTAACTGTGAAGTACCCCACGGCAAGATCCATGTTTCCGTCGCCATCAAAGTCCGTTCCGCCCGTAACGGGAACACCAAAATTGCCGTTTCCTTCCGCACCATAAACGCGCATAATGCCCTCATTATCGGTGCTCAAATTCAGCAAATCAACAACCTTTGCGGCTTGAGCATTTAGGATTACTGGAACGAACAATACGCCAGCAAGGGTAAGGCAAGTTCGGTTGAAATTCATACAGGTGTTCCTTTGTGATGTTGGGTTGGATTAGCGTTGGTGGCGGAGTTTTTTCCGGATTTTCACCCGTTTTTTTTTGTTTTTTTGGAGTTCATCATCGGTGGAAACAACTTGGAACTTTCGGCGTACTTTGCCGGATTTCGTGAAGGGCTTTTCCA
>DAIOTT010000098.1:5748-14015 GCA_036751885.1 Candidatus Sumerlaeota bacterium | reverse complement strand
ACCGTCCCCATTCTCGAGGTTCATCCTCTTCAAGCTCAATCGCCTTATTCTGCAACAAAAATTGCAGCGGATCACTTGGCGGAGTCTTACTACAAAAGCTTTGGTTTGCCGGTAATCATAGCAAGGCCGTTTAATACTTTCGGCCCCCGGCAAAGTGCTCGGGCAATTATTCCCACAGTGCTTTCACAACTGCTGACCGGCGAAGAAAAAATTCGAGTGGGTGCGCTTTCTCCTACCCGCGATATGAATTACGTTGCCAACACGGTTGAGGGATTTGTTGCCTGTGCTGTTGCAAATGAGCGTTGCAATGGTGAAACCTACAATTTTGGTTCCGGAACGGAACACAGCATTGCAGAGCTTATTGAAATGATGATGCGAGTAACAAACACTCATGCTGAGGTACTTTGCGATGAAGCACGAATTCGCCCACAGAAAAGCGAAGTGGAGCGCCTAGTTTCTGATTCAACAAAAGCGAAGAGTGAACTTGGATGGTCGGCTGGCGTCCCTCTTGAGGAAGGGTTGCAAAAAACCGCTGAATGGATTCAGCGGCATTTGCACGAATTTCAGGTGGGTGAATACAGCGTTTAGTTTAACGCAAAACTTCAGGGTAAATTACATTCCCATTCCGCCGGTAATTTCAAGCACTTGGCCTGTTATGTAGGATGATTTATCCGAGGCTAAAAACTGTACAGCATGAGCAATATCATCCGCATTTCCAAATCGATCCAACGGGATTTGCGCGCGAATAGCCGCTTGTTGTGCCTCGTTCAGTTCATCGGTCATCCGCGTTTGAATAAAGCCCGGCGCCACCGCATTCACTAAAATATTGCGGGAAGCAAGTTCCTTGGCTAAGGATTTTGTAAGCCCAACCATCCCCGCTTTTGACGCGCAGTAGTTCGCTTGCCCTGCATTGCCTATTAGGCCAACGATGCTTGTTATGTTGATGATTCTTCCCCAGCGAGATTTCATCATCGGGCGGCTTGCGGCTTTTGAGAGTAGAAAGGCGGACTTCAAGTTCGTGTTCAATACTGCATCCCAATCTTCAGCTTTCATGCGCATCAGCAAACCATCTCGCGTAATGCCTGCATTGTTCACCAGAATATCAACGGAGCCAAACTCCTTGATTGCTGCCTCTACTAACTCAGCACAAAACGCCTCTTCGCCAACATTGCCCGGCGCAGCTAATGCCTTGCCGCCTGCCGCTTGAATCTCCTGCACAACAGCATTTGCGTTTGTAGCACCATGGGAGTTCACAACAACTGATGCACCATCCGCAGCAAGAGTTAGCGCAATTGCTTTCCCAATTCCTTGGCCGGCGCCGGTTACTAGGGCAACTTTTCCCTGTAGGGGTTTCAATTCCGTTGAGCTCATGATGCTGTAAATCCTTCTGCTGTAAGTGTATCAATTGTTTCTAAAAGCTTAGCGTGTGTTTCAGTTGTATGAACTGTTACTTCTTTATTAATTCGGCGAACAAGGCCTGAAAGAACTTTCCCTGCGCCGACTTCCACAAAGGTTGTAACGCCGGCTTGAATGAGTGTTTCAATGCTCTCAACCCAGCGCACCGAACTGGTGACTTGCTTGACCAAGGAGGTGCGGATTGATTCCGGCTCGCTAAGAAAAGCTGCCTCCACATTGTTCACGAATTTGAGGGACGGAGGTAAAACTTGCGCCGCTGCAAGTTGTACTTTCATCACAGCGCCTGCCGATTCCACCAACGGCGAGTGAAACGCACCGCTTACCGGAAGCACTAAGGCGCGTTTTGCACCGGCTTCTTTCGCAAGTTCGCACGCGCGATTCACGCCTTCAGGTGAACCGCTAATCACTGTTTGCGACGGATCGTTAAAGTTCGCCGGTACTACAACGAGGTTTTCTTGAGTTTGAACGTTGCGGCAAATTTCACGAACAGTTTCCCCAGCTAAACCAAGCACCGCTGCCATACTACCCGCCTGCACGCGGCCCGCTTCGGCAAAAGCCTTGCCGCGGGCTTGCACAAGCCGTAAACCTGTTTCATAATCAAACGCCCCTGCAGCATAAAGGGCGGTGTATTCACCCAGTGAATGGCCGGCAGCATGGGTTGCTTGAATTCCCGCTTCGCACAGCAAGTTGTAACTTAGTGCACCTGTAATATAAAGTGCCGGTTGCGTGTGTTCGGTCTTCTTGAGTTCTTCTTCCTCACCGGAGAGAAATAACTCGCTGAGTTTATAACCCAAGATTGAGTCCGATTGCTCAAGATACGCCGCCAACTCAGGTTTGGCAGCAATGTAATCTTGGTGCATTCCAACGGATTGCGACCCTTGGCCGGGAAATAGTAATGCTAGTGATTTCATGGAGTAGGAGTTTTGTCCTTAGTTTGTACTGATGTATAGTTTACTATTACCAGCGAACAATTGCTGAACCATAGGTAAATCCGGCGCCGAAGCCTACAAGAGCAAGCACGTTCCCCGGTTGAATTCTACCATCCTTCCAGCACTCATACAGCGCTAAAGGAATGCTTACGGCAGCGGTATTCCCGTAGGAATAGATATTACGAACAACGCGCTCTGCGGGGAGTTTTAAGCGTTCCGCTGCGGAATCAATAATCCTGATGTTTGCTTGGTGGGGAATCAGGAAATCAACATCCGATTCCTCAATCCCAGCTTTTTTAATGCTCTGAGCCAACGCCTCGTTCATGGTGCGAACGGCGAACTTAAACACTTCGCGACCGTTCATGAAAATCTTACCGTCATGGGGAAGGGAAAACAACTCCGAACAACTACTATCCGCCCCTAGAATGACACCCAACAGGCCTTTGCCTTCTTCAAGCGTACCACCCACAACGGCAGCAGCGGCGCCGTCGCCAAAAAGGATGCACGTGGAACGATCGCTGTAATCCACATACCGGCTTTGCGCTTCGGCGGAAATAATCAGGATTTTTTTGTAGGTGTTATTTTGAATGAAGGCATTTGCAACGGAAAGGGCATAAATGAATCCGGAGCAAGCAGCGTTTAAGTCCATTGCTGGTACGTACGGAATGCCCAAAAGTTCCGTGGTTTTACAAGCAACGCTAGGCGCAAGGCGGTCGGGAGTATAGGTTGCCACAATAACAAGTTCAATTTCCTGAGCGGTAATACCCGCGTTGGCCAGTGCCTCTTTTGCCGCTGCTGTGGAATGATCCGTCAGCATTTCTGATTCACTTAAAATGCGGCGTTCTTGAATGCCGGTGCGCGTCATGATCCATTCTTCATTTGTATCCACCATCTTGGCTAAGTCTTGATTTGTAAGGCGTTTTTCTGGGACCGATGCGCCAAGGCCGAGGAAGTTTAAATGGGGTTGATTCATACAATTCACTATAATGTTGATATGGTTTGAAATACTTCCAACTCAGCGGCGGCAAGGTCAAACAAAAGGCGCTTTTGTGGTTGAAGAAATGAATTGAAATTCAACAACCACCGAAGCTGATTTTTTCCCGGGTATTGAAAAAGCTTTTTTCCCGAATTATACCGAGATGGTTTTCCACCCTCCGCGGCGAATAAAGTATAAATAGATCAAGCACCTCATAAGCCAATCTAGCAGTGTCGCCCAATATAGGCCGTAAATGCCCATGCCCAGCGGCCAAGCTAAAATGTACCCCATTCCCAGCCGCATTCCAATAACTCCGATTATCTGTGTAATGAACGGCGGGAATGTATCACCTGCACCGCGAAGACCGCCGGAAAGTGTCATTCCTGCGCCCATGAAGACTTGCTCCACGCCTAAGATCAACATCAACCCAACGCCGATTTTCAGAACTTCAGGCTCCAGTTGAAAGAAGGAGAGAAGCCATTCGGCATATAAAATAAAGAATATTCCCATTATGCCCATAATGGTTGCTGCCACGCCGCTGTTAAGCGCGAAAAGCTTTTGCGCTAAATGTACCTTTTTGGCGCCTAAGGCTTGGCCAACCATGGCAGAAGTTGCGAGTGCAATACCCCATCCTGCCGTGTAGCTAAGGGCTTCAACCCGTATTGTGGCACTGTGGGCCGCTAAGGCTTCCCGCCCAAAATATCCGATCATCCCAATGTACGTTAAAAACCCAATGGTGACGAGTATTTCCTCACCCAAAGCACTTGTTGAAACCCTGAAAATTGAAGGGGTAATCTCCTTAAACCATGGTCGAATCCCGCTCAAGTTCAAGCGCAACAAGGGGTCGTTTGTTAGGGAGTAGTAGGGGTCTTCGTTTTGCCGTGCGGGCTTTAGTAATAATTTTGGGCGAAGGCCTTTTTTAAACAGCCAAATCCCTAGGATTGCCGCGATTGAATAGGAAATCGCTGTTCCCATTGCAGCGCCAATGACTCCCAGCGGTGGTATGCCCAATTTACCAAACACCAAAACATAGGTAATGCCAATGTTTGATAATACTAAGGCAATCATAATGATCAGCGGGGTTCTTGTATCACCAGCGGCTCGCATTCCGCCGCTGAGCGTGAGTAAGATCAGCCGAACAGGTAATGCAATCAACAGTATGCCTAAATAGCTTACCCCAACGGAAACCACGTTTTCATCCCAGTTGGAGAGAACTCCAATCAGGTAGGGGAGCACCGGCCACATTGCGATTGCCGCCACAATTCCCAGCAAAGTGGAAACCACTAAAGAATGCCCTAAGGCAAAACCTGCATCGGCGTAACGCTCCTCGCCCCAGCGGCGAGAAATATACGCTGAACTACCAATTTGTGTGCATCCAACAAGGTTTACAAGCCGCCAATAAATGACCGAAGAAACCGAGATTGCCGCCAAGTAAAGGCTGTTTTCAGGGAGCTGAGCCAACATCAGTGCATCGGTTAGCAGCACCGCTGAGACGATTAGATTTTCCACAACCGCCGGTGTGCTGAGGCGCACAACGGTTCCCAGTAAACTCCAAATGCTTTGAGGTTTACCTTTGGCTGATTTTTTCACGCGTTTTGCAGGGATCATGGAAAACTCAGCTAATCTTTCAAGAGTTGAAAAAAGGGGAATGCGATCTAGTAAACTTCATTGAACGCAGAATAACAACATACGATTTGGGCAAAATTAGAAACAGAAAAACGCCTCAGAGAAACCTCCGAGGCGTTTTGTTTTTCCTATGGAAGAAACTTACCCGGAAAGGATTAGCCGGCAGAACCAATGTTTGTGCGCACAAAGCTGGTCAGCTTCAATTCACCGCCCGCTTCAGCGGCAATATCTGTTACCACTTGGGCAACAGTTTTCTTGGGGTTCTGAGCAGAGGGCTGGTCCACCAAGCAGTTGTCTTTGTAGAAGGATTTCACTTTGCCGTTCACAATATTCTCAATCATGTTCTCCGGCTTGCCTTCATTGCGAAGCTGAGTTGCATAGATTTCGCGCTCTTGTTCAAGGGTGCTGGAATCCACTTGTGAAGAATCCAAGAAGCGTGGTGCAAAGGCTGCAACGTGCATGGCAACGCCGCTGCGCAACGCATCAGAAACAACGGAGGCTTTATCTGCGTTGATTGTACCATCGGCTTTAACCAAAACGCCGATTTTGCCCGGCGGGTGAATGTAGCCGGCTACAACTTCGCCTGAAACAAAGTTATAAGCGCCAATCTCAATTTTCTCCCCAATACGTAGGCGAACGTCTTCCACTTCATCAGCAACGGTTTTGCCTGATGGCAATTTCAACGCGTTCACTTCTTCAAGGGTAGTAGCATTGCCTGCAAGGCCTGTTTCAGCAATTTGCTGAACTAGCGCTTGGAACTCTTCATTGCGGGAAACGAAATCTGTTTCGCAATTCAACTGCGCAATAGAGGCTTTTTTGTAATCCGCAGAAATTGCATAGGCAATCAGCCCTTCCGCAGCGTTGCGGTCCGAGCGTTTTGCCGCTTTGATTGCTCCGCGTTCGCGAAGAACCTTTACTGCTGCTTCCATGTCACCATTGGATTCAACGAGTGCTTTTTTGCAATCGCCCATGCCAAGGCCTGTTTTATCACGGAGTTCTTTCACCAGGGATGCTGGAATATCAGCCATATTATCGAGTCCTTATCAAATAAAGTTGGTTTCAACTAAAGTGTTAGTAAGCACCCCGGTGAAGGGGCGCAATGGATTGAACGGAATTGTATTGTGAGTTTTCAGTGAGGAAGCCGATTGAATTGGAAAGGCTTCAATGCTGTTAGCGGTTGTAACATACGAACCGAAGAACGCATGCAGACCAACCCTGAATTTACTCAGGAAGATCCGAGCTTACTTCTTCAGCAAACGGTGCTTCGTCCTCTGCATCTGGAGTACCAAACTGGGCTTCAAGCTCATCGGCATTCAGGGGAACAGGTTCGTTTTGCATGTCTTCCGCAGAAAGACCAACCTCTGCAAGCTCGCCTTCAGTTGCACCAGCACGCCCGTCACGAACGGCTTCAACAACAGCATCACACATCAAACGAATGGAGCGAATGGCGTCGTCGTTTGCGGGGATTACCCAATCAACATCATCAGGATCGCAGTTTGTATCAACCACGCCAACAATAGGAATGCCCAGTACGCGAGCTTCTTTAATGGCAAGGCGCTCTTTTACAGGATCGATGATAAAAAGAACTTGAGGGAGTTTTTCCATCTTCTTGATGCCGTCCAAGTTTTTCTTCAGGAACGCCATTTCTTTCGCCATAACAGCTTGTTCTTTTTTGACGTATTGGTTGATTGTGCCTGTTTCAAACATTGTTTCTAGTTCAATTAAACGAAGAACGGATTTGCGAACCGTTTTAAAGTTTGTCATCAAGCCGCCAAGCCAGCGGTTGTTAATGTAGTGAATGCCAGATTCTTCAGCGGCTTCTTTCACAATATCTTTGGCTTGTTTTTTAGTTCCAACAATCAGAACTTCAGCGCCTTCAGCAGCGCAATCCTCAACAAATTTCATGGCATCGCGAAGAAGACGCAGGGTTTTCTTCAAGTCGATGATGTAGATGCCGTTTCGCTCGGTGTAAATGTACGGCTTCATTTTTGGGTTCCAACGACGGCTTTGGTGGCCGAAGTGAACGCCCGCTTCTAGGAGTTGCTTCATTGTTGTTGATGTCATGGGTCTATTGACCTCCGAAAATGGTTTTTATCCGCCGCGATCATCACACAGGTTTTTCACTCCAAAGAAGCAGCGGAGCACCGAAAAACCCATCAGAACGCGTGTGAATTTTCCTGAGCTAAGCAGGAATGGACGCAGAGGCTGGTTTCAACACACACCTGAAAGCAAGCAAAAACTGGCTTTAGCACCCTGAATCTTCATCCCTTTCAGGAAAATCAGCATGAATCTACTTCACAATCGAATTGTAGAACCACAGGTGCGGACTTAAAAAACCGCGCATCGAAACTTAAAGGATGAACCCCACGGCTCAAAAATAATTGCCCAAGGAACTAAAATTATTAAGCTAAGGTTAAGGCCTTCATCGTTTTGATCTCTTTAGGCTTACAATTAGCAATCTCAACAACTCACACTTTTCATGTTTTCTAACAAAAAAAAATACCTCAACGAATGCTTGCTTTTTGAATCATTTTTTGGATGCTCGCCTCTCCCTAGATAGACGGATTATTACTTGAGCTTTAGGAGCGCGTTCACCGTGGCGAAGACCAAGTCGGCATTACAACGAAATAAAACAACCCCCAATCCCAAACCAAAAGAGGGTGAAATTCCTGACCCGCCGGTTCAAAACGGAACCCGCCGGGGTAAAGGCGTTCATCTTGCTCCATCCCTTTTAGCCGCAGATTTCTCTCGCCTTGAGGATTGCGTGAAGCCCCTAAAATCACTCTGCGTGAATTGGCTTCATCTTGATATTATGGATGGTAACTTCGTCCCCAACATCAGCTTTGGTCCTGCCGTGGTGAAACAACTCCGCCCCATTGATGCCAACTTATACTTTGATGTTCACCTGATGATTGCTGATCCCCGGGCCTACATCAAACCATTCTGCGACGCTGGTGCCGATAACATTACCTTCCACGTGGAAGCTGCCGGCGAGGACAGCATGAATTTACTTCGTTACATTCGGCGACAGAAAATCCACGCAGGCATTTCAATCAAACCCAAAACCCCGGTAAGCGATATTAAGGAACTCTTGAAATTTGCCGATTTAGTTTTAGTAATGACCGTTGAACCCGGCTTTGGGGGCCAAGCGCTGATTCCTTCAACGCTAAACAAGGTTCGCGAGCTCAGCATTATTCGCGAAGAACTTGGCCTTGAATACATGATCCAAGTGGATGGTGGCATAAATACCTCCACCGCACCATTGGCCGTTGCCGCCGGGGCCGATGTATTAGTTGCAGGCTCCAGCTTTTACGAGAAGA
>DAIOTT010000098.1:1448-5738 GCA_036751885.1 Candidatus Sumerlaeota bacterium | reverse complement strand
AAATGCCCGTGCACTCCGCCAATCCCTTAATAACATCGTATAAAGAGGCTTGCCAAATGCAAAATAAAAAGCCCATTCCCGTCGTTGCCATTGATGGGCCCGTAGGCGTGGGGAAGTCCAGCGTTGCCCACAACGTTGCTGCTAAGCTTGGCTTTCAATACATTGATACAGGTGCCATGTACCGCACAGTTGTGCTGCTTGCGTTGGAAACTTC
The DNA here is from genome assembly GCA_036751885.1 of Candidatus Sumerlaeota bacterium. Lineage (GTDB taxonomy): Bacteria > Sumerlaeota > Sumerlaeia > SLMS01 > JAHLLQ01 > JANRMB01. The sequence goes on along the minus strand of DAIOTT010000098.1, from coordinate 5,524 downwards.
AGCAAATCCCACCGCGAGCACTCTGATTGAATGCGCTGAAAAGTTGGCTGTTACCTTTAGCCCTGCGGGTGAAGCCTTTATGAATGGCGCTTCGCTGGAGAATAGAATCCGCCAAGAATCCATTTCCCGCGAGGTGTACCGTGCGGCGGATTTACCCGCTGTGCGCGAAATACTAGTGCAAAAGCAACAACAACTGGGTGCTGCATCCCCCTCCGTGATGGAGGGGCGCGATATTACAACGGTGGTATTTCCTGAGGCGTCCTGGCAGTTTTACCTAGATGCCGATCCCGAAATCCGAGCCCGCCGCCGGTTCGATCAACTTGTCAAAAAAAATCAACCTCAGCCCTTTGAGTCCGTTCTGCAGAATCTTTGGGAGCGCGACAACCGAGACCGAAATCGCCCAACGGGGGCGTTGAAAATTTCTGAAAATGCCACGGTTTTTGATACTTCCTACTTGTCCGAGGAGCAGGTTGTTGCCATTATTACAGCCGTTGTAAGGGACTCGGTTTCTGCTGCTGCTCGGTAAATACCAAAAATAGTTGCCAAAAGCGCTTATGCTGTACCCTTTCAGCGGGCTTGTATTTCGGGCCGTTATCACCCAACTCGTAGGATTAAACTTTATGCGTAATTCACTTCTCACTCTACTCGCAGTGCTTATCGGCATCATCCCATTCGCGGGGTGCGCCCACTCAAATTCTACCCATGATGTTGCCTTCAATTATGAACAACCCAAAATACAAGTGGGTTTGGAGCAACTTCTTGAAAACGAAGAATACTTGAATCTTGTAAAGGGCAAACGAGTTGGGCTAATCACCAATCCCACAGGCGCTAATTACAAGCTTGAAAGCAATATTGATTTACTCTTTCAACACCCAGAAATTGAACTCGTCGCTCTTTTCGGCCCGGAACACGGCATCCGTGGCGATGCTTACGCAGGAGAGAAAGTTGAATCCAACAACGACGAAAAAACCGGGGTAATCGTACACAGCTTATATGGCAAAACCCGACGCCCCAACCCGGAATGGTTGGACGGCATTGATGTGATGATCTACGACATTCAGGACGTTGGTTCGCGCAGCTACACGTACATTTACACGATGGCCTATTGCATGGAAGAGTGCGCCAAAAAGGGCATTCCTTTCATCGTGTTGGATCGGCCAAACCCCGCCGGCGCCCACATTGTGGACGGCAATATTTTGAATACCGATGAATACGAAACCTTTGTTGGCCTCTACCCGATTGCCTACCAATACGGCATGACACCCGGCGAAGCTGCCATGCTCTTCAACGATCATTACAACTCAGATAAGGTTGATCTCACCGTTGTTCCCGTGAAGGGCTACAAACGCAACATGATGAGCTGGCACACAGGGTTTCCTTTCGTTCCGTCCTCAACGCACATCGTGCAACAAAACCATGCCACCTACTACAACCTAACGGGAATCATCGGTGAAATCCGCCACATCTCCATCGGCGTGGGGTATACGCTCCCCTTTGAGACGATGGCCGCACCTTGGATCAACCGCGATGAATTTGTTGATGCGATCAATGCCCGTAACATCCCCGGCTTGCGCGCACGCCCCATTTCTTACGTCCCTAAATATGCTGCCTACGGCCCCACAAAAGATGAACCCGCTCAACCCTGCCACGGTGCACAACTTGTTGTTACGGATTACAATAAACTCAAAACCTTTGAAGCGCAAATTCACCTGATGCACATTCTACACACGCTTTACCCTGAACAAGAACTCTTTGCCGATACACACGCCAAGAAGCCGTTGTTTGATGAAGTGCTAGGAACCGACGACATTCGCAACCGTCTTCTTGCCGGCGAATCAGCCGAGCAAATCATTGCCAGCTACCAAGGCGCTCTTGCTGAATTTATGACATTACGCCAGCAATATTTAATCTACAAATAATACACCCACTTACGTGTGGCATGTTTTTACAAGGCTGTCCCTAGTATGAGTCAGGAGCCCAAAATTTTCCCCCTCAACGAAAATCCCTTGGGCTTTGCACTCTTCACCCAAGCTCCCGAAGCAATGTGCGTGATTGATCTTGAAACAACTATTCAAGCCTGCAATATTTCTTTCCAAAAACTATTTGGTGAACTGAATCAACAGCAAAGCCTAGTGGATTTACTTGCGGAAGAATCTACCAATATTTTTCCTTACCTGAAAAATTCGACCACTGAAAAGCCAATCAGCTTTGAAATCACCATGCAAACTCAATCGCAGGGCAATAGGCTAATTGCGTTTACCGTTCGGCGTTTGCAGCAGATTGAAACGCCTGAAAATAAGCCCTACATTATTGCCTCGCTTTCAGATATTACTGATTCCAATAATGCACAAATTGCGCTGATTCATGATTTCGCCTTCTACTCAGAACTGGAAGAACTTGGGCGTGAAATAAACGGCCAAATCAATCTCAATCAAATCATCTCCAAAACCTTGGATTGCTGCGTATTGCATGGGCAACTCAACCATGCTGCCATTGTTTATAACCACTTTGAAACGGAAGAGTTTACGGAGGGCATTACCACCATTCACAACTCGCTTTCAAACAAGGAAGTAGTGAAAATTCTCTGCCGCGAAAATTCACCGGTTTATGCCTTGAAATCTCATCTTACAAGCCAATCCATTAACAAAACGCCGTGCTACTTTTTGAACGTGGATGATTGGGACGATGAAAAAGATCAACTCTACCTCCGCGCAAATCAACTGCTGGAGATTATTGCCGTCCCTATTCGCGTGGGCGCTGAAGTCACTGGTTTTCTACTGGGCGCGAAATCCAATTCCACCCCCTATTCAATTGATATTCAATCCCGCATTCAGCATTTGGCAAACCTGCTTTCCGCTGCCCTGCGCAATGCAATGTTGTTTCATCAGTTGCGCGTAAAAAATTTGGAGCTCGGTAATTCAATCAAAAACTTACAACGCGCGGAGGATCATCGGGATCAATTCTATCGCTTTTTAATCCACGATCTCAACAAGCCGCTTGCCTCCATCATTGGCACTGCCGGGCGATTGCTCAGTCGTTACGATCATAACGAGCAAGTGATTCAACGCCTAGAACGCATCAACCGTTCTGCTCTTCGCCTTCGAGATTACATTGAAGATATGCTTGATTTTGAACGTCTTCGCCGCGGTGAAATTGAATTGAAATTTGAAGAGGCTGACATCAAAGCCGAAATTATTGAAGCGGCAACCATGATTCTGGAACGCTATCCAGATCACTTAATCACCATCAACAATGAACACCCGCCCACTTGGGGAAGCCTGCAGCCGTGCTGCTTTACGATGGACTTAAAACAATTTCAACGCATTGTCTTCAACCTAATGGACAACGCCTGCAAGTACGGCGAAAAAGAAGTACAACTTCAATATGCCGTTAATCCTAGCACCAAAGGGCAAGAGCTTTCCCTTTCCATTTGGAATAACGGCGCCGTTATTCCCGTTCAAGAACGAACAAAAATCTTCGATGAGTTCTACCGCCGAGACCGGCTTCAAGAAACCGAAGGGAGCGGAATCGGGTTGGCATCAGTACGCTGCCTCGTGCGAGCGCTCTCGGGAAGCATCTTAGTTGATTCTCCCGCCGTGGGGGGAAATCAGTTTGTCGTTCGCTTCCCTGAAGCACAAAAAACAATTCAAAATCCACCGATGGAAGAGCCGACAAAACAATGATTGAAGCGAAAAATACCCTGATTCAAATCATTGAAGATGATCAAGAATTCGGCTCTTACCTTGTGGAACTCTTGGAGGATGAAGGGTACCAAAACCTACTATGGGTAACAAATGGTGTTGAAGGCGCCAGCTTGGTGCTTAGAGAAATTCCTGAACTCGTCATTTTAGATTTAAACTTACCCGGCTTGCGCGGCGAGGAAATTTGCCGACTGATTCGCTCCTCAAGATTGCATCAAAACACCAAGATTTTGGTTTGCAGTGACATGCCAGAAGCAAAGCAACGGGAGCTTGAAATGTTGCGTATTGGCGCCGATCGTTACGTTGCAAAGCCCTTCCACGAAAACAGCTTTTTGAATGATGTGTTGGATCGCCGCACGGGGATTCCGATTTCCC
>DAIOTT010000098.1:0-1438 GCA_036751885.1 Candidatus Sumerlaeota bacterium | reverse complement strand
GATGTTCAGCGGTTAATCTGCATTCCCGCCGTAACTAAAAGTTCGCCGGTAAATACCATCCCCCATTTGGAATCAACCCGCAGCATTGAAAGCTCAGATTCCCCTGAACCCAACACCTCAAAAGCAGCCTTAGTAACAACTCGGTTTGAGGGCTTCCGCCTTCTCAATGTCATCGGCGGTGGTGCCATGGGCACCGTTTACAAAGCCTTCCAAGAACGCCTTGATCGTATGGTTGCCCTCAAGGTTTACCTTAAGAACGAAAGCAACGGCGAAGAGGAGCTTTTCCGCTTCAAAAAAGAAGCGCGCCTTATGGCGAATCTGGAACACCCAAACATCGTTACCGTGTACGACTTCGGCCAAACAGGTTACACGTATTACATCGCGATGGAATTAATGGCAAAAGGAAGCGTGTACGAAAGGCTTTTTCACGAACCTGTCACTCTTGGTTTTATTCGCCAATTTGTAACGGAAGTTTTTGGTGCGTTGGAATACCTTCACAAGCAAGGAGTTCTCCACCGCGACATTAAACCTGGCAACATATTAATCTCTCGCCAAGGCGTGTTGAAACTCGGGGACTTTGGCATCAGCAGCCATTACAGCAATTTTGATTTTGGGGCCGAGGCAACAGGCCAGTTTGTGCTTGGTACCCGCCCCTACATGGCACCCGAACTTTTGGATGGTTTGAAAGCAAGCCCCATGACAGATCAGTTTGCCTTGGGAAGAACGCTATTACGCTTGTTTGAAGGCGAACAAATGAACAAACAAATTATTCCGCTTACCGTGATTAGGCCCGAGCTTCCGCTTGCACTTTCCACGGGTATTGCGCGCATGCTTAGTAAGTCGCCGGATGATCGTTACGCCACGATTTCAGATGCTAAAAACGCCCTGCTATTTGCCCTTTCTGAAGACTAATTTTCCACCCTTGAATTCACCCTTGAAAAACCCCCTATGCCCTATTTAGATTATGCTGCCACAACCCCAATTGACTCAAGAATCCTGCCACTCTTGCAGGAGCTTTCCAGCCAACCGCTCAACCCCAGCAGCCTCCACCAGTCTGGGCAAAAAGCTCGTCGACTCCTTGAAAACGCTCGTCAATCCATCGCAGCAAACATCGGGCTTCATGATTCATCAACAATAGTCTTTACCTCCACCGCAACGGAGAGCGCAAATCTTGCCCTGCGCGGCTTGTGCAATCCCGCAACCAAACGTGTTGTAGCGTCTTCAACGAACGAGCACTCGTGTATTTCTGAAACCTTGGAAGCACTGGAGAAGGAAGCACTGATTGAGTTGAACCACTTTCCCGTGAATGAGGACGGTATAATGTGTTTCCCAACGGAGCCCGTCCCTCATCTATTTGCCTTTTGCATGATGCATGTAAACAATGAAACGGGGGTGATACAATCAGTAGCTAAGGCTAAAGAGTTTAAAGCTAAATCTA
>DAIOTT010000097.1:0-14116 GCA_036751885.1 Candidatus Sumerlaeota bacterium | reverse complement strand
GTTTTCTACGAACGTTAGGTAGGCTGTATCTGTTCCACCATTCTGATCGTATTCAGCAGTTTGAATGGATTCTGTAGAAGAGGAAGAGATTGTTACATCGCAACCATCGTTTTGAGTGATGTTGAAGATTTCAACAACACCATTTGAAAGCGTTACAACGATCGAGCCGTCGCGGCTTCCGCCCAGAACGTAAGGCTCAACAGCGTATTCAATGGTTCCGTCGCCGAAGCCATTTGAAGAGCCGATGATTGAAATCCAATCCACGGAGGACGCTGCCGTCCAGTCGCAGTCTAGAGTTCCACCTTCTGCAAGGTTGATTGAGAATGCTCTGTTACCGCCACGTTGATCGAACGTTGCGTTAGCCGGTGTGAACGGCTCAACGGCATCGAATGCACAATCAGATACTTGTGTGAAGCTGTGCGTTGCGATAGAACCGTTTTGAGCAATAATACGGATGGTTGCAGTACGAGTTGTACCGAAGTCATCGCCAAGGTAAGGTTGAACGGTGTACGTGATTAAGCCGTTCCCTGAACCGTTGTTACCGGAAGTCAAGCTAACCCAGCCAGCAGGCCCGCCAATGCCGTAAGAGACTTCAGCAGTCCATGGGCAATTTTGAGTCATGCCAGTAAGCTGGAAGCCTGAGCTCTGAGTAGAGTGATTCAGAACTTCTGCCAATTCAGCAGGAGTTGCAACCGGTGCGCAGTTATCCGTTTGGCTAACAGTGTGTACTGCTGTATCGCCGTTAGGAAGTACTACGGTAATCAAGGCTAGGCGAGTGCCACCATCAAAGTAAGGTGAAACTGTGTAGTTGACTTGAGTAGTACCGTTGCCCGCTGTTGAGCTGTTGATTGTTACCCAGTTACCAGCGGTTGTGCTGCTCGCTGAGTCGATATAGCTGACTGAAGCAGTCCATGGGCAGCCGTCGCTGTTTGTGTTGTTGAACTCAGCTAGGAATTGACCGAAGCCGCCATTTTGATTGAATTCCTTGAAAGCAGGAATTGCGCTAACAAGGCACTGATCTGTTTGTGTGATAGTGAACACGCGAGGGTTTACGCCTGCTGCAAGAGCGCTTGTTGTTTGAACGCTGATTTCAGCAACACGAGTTCCGCCTGTGTAGAATGAATCCACAATGTAGTTCACGAAACCGTTGCCAGTTCCAGAGCCACCCTCGGAGATTACAAGCCAGCCAGGAGCACCCTGAGTGTACGTAACTGTTGCAGTCCAATCGCAAGAATTCGCGCCGTCGCCTGCGAAGATCACAGGTATAATGCCGGAGCCGCCTTCTTGGTTGAAGAACTGGTTATCAGGAGTAAACGCGTTGATTGAACAACCGTCTTCCTGGTTTACGGTAATTGTTACGGAGTTGTTATCGCTCGTGATTGTAACAACGCCCGTGCGAGCAGAAGTTGTGTTTGGAGCAATGTTGAGGGACAAGTTATTGAGTGCTACAATTGAACCAGTACCATTACCACCAACAGGGTTGTTGATCGTGATCCAAGGAACATTTGACGTTGCTGTCCAAGTACATGTATCGCCTGTTGTAGCAATCGTGTAAAGTTCAGCCGCACTGCCTGCAGGAGTTGCAGAAGTTGTTACGGAAGAAACGCCGTCCACCGTTACAAGGCATCCGCTTTCCTGGACGATTGTATGTGTGAGTGCGCCTACTGTGATAATTGTTTGGCGGCGTGGCCCTAAGTTTGGATCTACGTTGTAGATGACAAACCCTTCACCCGTGCCACTTGCATTTACAAGAGTCACCCAAGGAGAGGTTTCTGTGGCTGTCCAAGTACAACCATCGCCCGCTGTTACAGGGAAGCTGTTTGTAAGAAGAGCACCAGAGATGTTCTCATTTGCAGGGAATACTGCTTGGAATGTATCAATCAGCACAAGACAGCCGGAAGCTTGTTCAACGCGAATTGAAGCAAGAACGTTTGTTTTGTCCGCTGATTTTGAACCTCGCTCAAGCAACGTAATCGTTGTGAAGCGTGCAGGGCCTTGGTTAGCATCCACCGTAATGGTGAATGTGCCTAAGCCATCCGCTGAAGGAACAATACCGTTCGCAGGATCAAAGTTGATTTCAAGCCAGTCGCTGTTTTCAGCAATTGTCCAGCCGCATGTTTCAGCCGCTGTTACAAATACCTGGAAGTCACCGCCAACGGCTTCAACAGCCGCTGTTTTTGTGCTTGGGTTTGAATCAGTACCATCGTCATCCAACGCATAACCACAAGCACCTGCTTGAGTTACAGTGTGAACAATCAGGCCATTTTCAGTTGCAAGCTCGATTGTGCCAACACGGTCACCGGCGGGGTTTGGTGCAAGAACGTATTCAACGATTCCTGTGCCAACACCAGATGTAGGTGCTGTAAGCGTGATCCACGGTGTGCTTGTTGTAGCAGACCATGTACAGCCGTTATTGTTGATGAGGATGTTGTTTGAAAGAACACGGAAGGAACCTTCAAGCTCGTTAGTACCAAGAGTCAACACGTCGTCGATTGCAGGGTAAGAAGCTGTTACGGGTTCAATACCATAGAGGCAATCCGCAGACTGTGTGATTGAAAGTTCAATCACTTCGTTTGCAAGAAGCGTTGTACAAGCTGCTGGAATGCCGCCGCCTGTAACAAGAGTCATTGTTGCTTCCCGCGCTATAATAACCGAAGAAGGCTCAACTTGGTAGATGATGACGCCGTCGTTATCGTTCATATCCAAGAGGTAAGTGAACGTTGGGTTCAGCGGATCGCTCATTGGATCAAGCGTTGGTCCTGAAGCGATTGTGATATCGCCCGTAGCATCGCCGCCACCGTTGTACTCAACCAGTGTTATCCAAGCTGGAACGCCGGTGATTGTCACTTGTGGCTCTGATGAATCAATGTAGATGCCACCATCGTTGAAGTTAGGATCAACAAAGATGTTCAGGCCTTGTGGATCACCAATGACTTCTTCGCCAGCAAGATCAGTTGCTGTATCGCCGTAGAAGAAGGCTTCCAGAACTGAGTCACCTTCTTGGCATATGGTGTATTCTGTCTCAACACCGTTGTCATCAATCACACACAGGATGGCACTGCGAGCAGAGCCAGCGTTTGGTGCAGCTGTAACAGAGATTGTTGTGTTACCAACACCCGCTGTAGCATCAAGGGTAACCCAAGGAACATCTACAACGTTGCCCATGGCATCTTTTTCAACGATTGTGAAACCACAAAGCACGTCTGAAAGTGTGATGTCGAACGTTTGTACTTCACCAGCTTGACTAAAGAGATCTTCTGATGGATTGATTGTTAGTGAGCAGCCGTTGAGCTGTGTAACGGTGTGTGTAAGTGGTGCACCGTTTTGAACAGCAGACACATCAAACGTAACCGGACCGCGAGCGGGGCCAACGTTTGCATCAACATCATAAGTGATGGTGAAGGTGCCATCAGGGCCTTCAACAGGCGCGCTGATGTTTGTAATCCACGGTACCATTGGGCCATCAATTGTTGTCTCAGTGATACAGGATGCATCGCTCAGCGTGAAGCTGAAGGACTGCATTGTGGCGCCAATAGCAGCAACTTCGTTTGTAGGCGGTGTAAGTGTAAGTACTTCACAACCGCTTGCCTGAATGATCGTGTGATCTGAGAAGATTGCGGGGTTTGATGTAGAAGAGATACGAATCACCGCAGAACGCTCTGGGCCCAAGTTAGCAGCCAAGTCGTAAAGAATGCCGTCAATTAGATCAGTGCCGTCGCCAGTAGCTTCGAAGATTCCAACGCCGTTTGCGTTTAGAACCCAATCGTCTGCCGGATCAAGTACGGAAGCAGTCCAATCGCAGGTAGTCTCAAATGTAACACCAAAGTCATTTACTGCTGCTGCAGTAGCGTTATTGACATCAGGAGTAAGAACACCGATTTCGCAGGCATCTTGTACCAAGCGAATGAAGCGTGAGCGGCCTGTATCAGGTGCTGTTACGCGAATGGCGCGAATGATTTGCTGGCCCGTGTTGTTAGGAGCAAGATCAAACGTAACGCGGTTTGTTCCGTTGCCACCAACAGTGCCAGTAGGAACGCCTACGCCACCAAGACCAGCTTCACCAGCAATACCGGTGATTGTAACAAGCGGTTCGCTCCCCAAGGGAAGCGCAACGTTGATGTCCGACTGAATGGTGAGGTTGAAGGAACACCCTAGGGGTGTGTTGACCAGGAAGTCATACCCAGTGATGCCAGTTGCAGGCACGTTGAGGTACTCAACAGGGAAGTTAACGTTTGCAACAGCTGCAGCAACGGTAGGAGCAACAGGATTGAAGTCATCCACATTGTAAAGACACTGTGGAGTCAATATATCCAAGGGCTCGTTATCGTCGTAAACAACGGTTTCTGGCGCGCCATCAAACGTAAGCGGAGAAGCCGCCTCGTTGAACGTGATGTTCGATGGGAACGTCATGTTAGGAGCAGGATTACCACCCTGAAGGGGGGTTGTGGTAAAGTTAAGGATTGTTACAGGAACAGTACCTTCACCAGAAACAATTGGGTTAGCTGGATCAGTAGTTGCTGTGAATGTAAGTGTACCGGGAGGGCCTTCAACAATGTCGATGTTGCCGGTGCCGTCAAAACGAGAATCAATCTGGCCAATGGTGCCAGTTTGAACGTACTGAAGTTCGGTAGTGTTGTAATTAATTGTACCCGTAATGGTAAGAATACCGCTAGCATCAGGTGTGAACCCGGTGAAAGCAGCAACGTTTACAGGCACTTGGACTGAATTTGGGAATTCAACGGGAGTCGACGTGTCGATCTGCAGGATTGCAGCGTTAGCGCTTTGTACGGCGCCGATAGCAGCAAGTGCAGTCACGGCGGAAACCATTGATTTCCAGAGAGTTATGCAACTCATTAAACTCTACCCTTTCCTAAGTGAATTTGAGTTTTTTCGGTGTAGTGTTCATTTTTATTTTCGGACGTCGCTTTAGCCAAATGGCGTTCGGCCTTGGGTTTTACTTCAGAAGAAAGCACCCCTGAAGGTTTGAAATAAGCTTCTCGCTTGGATTTGATGCAAAGATTCGAGACGTCGGGGACACAAGTTTGCGCGTCGACTCTTTGAAAGATTGCACACCCTCCTTTCGTAATTTGTCTGATAAAATCCCACGCCCGATTGGACTGGTAATAATTCTGCTGAACACTGGTACAAGGCTGAGGTAACTTAGCCCCAAACAAGAAAGCCCCCGCAGGTGCAGGGTGATGAATTATCGCGCAAGGCAATAATGAAGTCATTTCTTGTCCAGTGTCCCTCACAGGATGTCGTACCAATCAAGCTGTTCCTGTATGCAACTGGCCGAGTCACAGAACATGGAACGAATAAGGTTACAACTCAGCGAGTCGTGCGATTTATTTCAAATCTGACGGCATCATCGTTTTGTTAGGAACCGCCGCAAGTAAAAAGAAACTCAAAATGCAAAAAATCTTACTTCGATTTCTAACTAAATCCTTTATTTAACGCATTCTAACGCCAATTACTTGTTTTATCAGGAATGCACTTGATTAACTAAATTCGCACCCGAATATCACCACGATTTCTGAACTCCCCACTTGACCACCAAACTCCTACCTGAATAGTAGGAATTAGAAATGCCCTTACAACAGCCCCCGCAAGCGAGCCCCAAACGGTGAAATTATCCCGAAAGTCCGACTACGCCTTACATGCTTTGCTTCTTTTGGCCAACCCGGGACTAAAGGGCCCGCACTCTGGGCCTTGTAGAGAGTATTGCCGGCAAAAACGGCGGCTATCAGCTGATTGTTGCCCCCAAGGATATTTCTCTTCTTCAGGTGATTCGCTGCTTTGATGGCGCATTGCTTGAGGTGGAAGAGCCCACCACCGAACCCAACCCAAATCACCGCGCAGGGACTGAAGCCCACAACCCCGCCGTTGAAAAGGTTCGCCGCGTGATTAAGGGGATTGGCCGCCAGCTTGATGCCTTGTTGGAATCCACCACGTTGGACGATATCCTTCACGACCGCCCCATTCATTACCTGATCACCAGCGAATCTGAGTTTGCTTACGGCGAGGGGATTTAATTTGAACGACCGCACAACGAGCCCTAAACCCCTAATGGATGCACCGTGGATCTCTTTTCCCTTCTTTGCCTGATCATTATTGGAAGTGTTATTCTGGGTTTGGCGTTTTCGCGCACCAGCCCGGAGACCACCCTGCTTGCGGGCTTGATTGCGTTGATTCTATTTTCGGGTCTACTCCCGGGAGAAGAACTCTTCCCCGTGGAAGTTGCCTTCAAGGGTTTTGCCAACCCTGGGGTTATTTCCATCGCCGCTTTATATATCATTGCCGCCGGCATTCGTGAAACCGGGGCGGTGTTCTTCCTAATCAACCGGCTGCTAGGAATTCCGAAATCGTTGTTCAGCGCCCACTTGCGGTTAATGCTCCCCGTAGCAGCGGTCAGCGGCTTTGTAAACAACACCCCTTTAGTTGCGGTGATGATGCCGATTGTATGCGATTGGTCCAAAAAAATCCAGCAGCCCCTTTCACGATTGCTGATTCCCCTGAGTTTTGCCGCAATCCTGGGGGGCATCTGCACCTTGATGGGCACCAATACAAACCTGCTTGTGTATGGTGAGTTGCAGCGCAACGCCGATACAACGTTGGGCTTTTTTGAGATTACCAAGATTGGCCTGCCGTGCGCCCTGATTGGGATTGCCTACCTGATGGTAATGGCGCCAAGGCTGCCCGATAGAACCCCTAAAGCGGGCGCCCTTTCTGACCCACGGGAGTACACTTTGGAGATGATTGTGGAACCCGCCTCAAGCTTGGTGGGCAAAACAATTGAGGCTGCCGGCTTGCGCCATTTGCCCGGCGTATACTTAATTGAAATTGACCGCGAGGGGGAAGTGCTTGCAGCCGTTGCGCCGAATGAAAAGCTACAAGCCAACGACCGCCTTGTTTTTGCCGGCGTGGTGGATTCCGTGGTGGATTTACAGAAAATTCCCGGCCTGAAGCCCGCCACAAACCAAATGTTCAAACTCAACGGCGGCGGCGAGCGGCTGCTGATTGAAGCAGTTGTCTCCCACCAAAGCCCGCTGATTGGCAGAACCATTCGCGATGGTAAGTTCCGTACCCATTACAACGCGGCGATTATTGCCGTAGCGAGGGACGGCGAGCGGGTGGAAAAAAAAATTGGCGACATTGTGCTACAACCCGGCGACGTGCTGCTGCTGGAGGGGCGCCAGGCCTTTTGGGAGAAAAACCGTAATGCCCGGGATTTCTACCTGTTGCGCCGCATTGAGGGCTTTACCCCACCCCGCCACGACCGCGCCTGGCTTGCCCTAACGGTTTTGGCGGGCATGGTTATCAGTATTCTATTGCTGAAAGTGGAGATTCAGAACGCCGCCTTGGCGGGCGCATCGGCCATGATTCTATTCCGCTGCCTCTCCTTGGATATCGCCCGGCGATCAATTGACGTTCGGGTGCTCCTCGCCATTGTGGCCGCTTTAGGCTTGGGTAGTGCGCTGCAAATTAGCGGGTTAGCCAAAACCCTGGTGGAGCACTCCTTGGCCCTTACGGGAGGGAGTGTGCTGATCTCCATGTTTGTGTTTTATGTTCTGACGATGATTGTCTCGGAGTTTCTAACGAACTCCGCCGCCGCCAGCCTGATGATTCAATTCGCCTTTCCCCTAGCCGAAAGCCTTGGGATCCCAATTATCTCCCTCGCCGTGTTGGTGATGATTGCAAGCTCCGCTGCTTTTGGTACACCGATCGGCTATCAAACAAACCTGATGATCTACGGGCCCGGCGGTTACCGCTTTACCGACTTCATGCGAATCGGAGTTCCGTTGGATTTCATTTTGGCTGTAAGTGCTACGCTCTTAACGTATTGGTTTTACATCGCATAATTGTAATGTGGCGAGCATTTAACCCATGACAAGTCAGCAGGTTTGAACCACGATCAAGATCATGCAACCAAAACCCCCGGCAACCACAATCAATCTTGAAACACTAAACTTGCCGTTAGGGCCAGAACACCCTTGCCCCTACATTGACGGGTACGTTGCTCAGGAGCGCGCTTGCCGAGTAACTACTCTGGGAGGCGGCATTTACCATAAGCTGATGGATCATGGTTGGCGGCGCAGCGGCCATATCTTGTACAAGCCCTTTTGCCCCGGCTGCAACCAATGCCAGGCAATCAGGATTCCCGTTGCGCGATTTTCCCCCTCAAAAAGCCAGCGCCGTATACTCAAGAAAAACGCCGATATACGCACCAACTTATGCGTTCCAGCAACATCGGACGAAAAGTTTGAGTTGTTTGTGCGCTATCAAAAAGGACGCCACGATGGCACCATGTGTACCGTGCGAGAAGATTACGAGGAGTTTCTGTATAAATCCCCCTTGAAAACCGTTGAGATGGAATTCCACCTTGAAGGAAGGTTGATTGGCTCTGCGATTATGGACTTTGATGATAAGACCCTGAGTGCCGTGTACAATTACTTTGATCCCACCCTTCGGGATCGAAGCTTGGGAACATTCGCCATTCTAAAATCAATCGAGTTGGCTCGCGATCGACGAGATGAGTACTACTACATGGGGTATTACATTGAAAATTCTGATAAAATGACCTATAAAAAATTGTTCAAACCAAGTGAGATCCTCTGCAACCACAAGATTTGGCGAGATTTCAATGCATAAATCCCTTAAAACCAAATATTTTAATAAAAACTGCTTGCCTAGAACGTAGAAATTTTGATTAGGTTAGATTGATTAACAAATTATTACCCCGAATAAAGGATTCACAAATGAAAAAATTCCAATTTTTAGCACTTACAGCAGTTCTCGCAACTGCTGCTGCTACAACAAACGCACAAATCTTCATTGAAGATTTCGAAACTGGTGCAGGTTCATCTGCAAACTTTACTGTAACCGAAAATCTTGGTGCTGGAGTAACTCTTACTGGTACAAATTCTGTTGTATTTGGCTTCGACTACGGTGCTCACGTTAACTCAACTGGAATTGATATTGACATTCCAACTGCGCCTAATTCAGCTGCTTCCACAACAACTGGCCTTCAAGTTGCCGTAAACACTGGCACAACAGCCACTGGCGAAACTGCTGTAAATATTTACCCAAACTTACCCTCTGTTTTACCCCAAAACTACAAATTTCAGTTTGATGTTTACGGGAACTATGCAACAGATAATACAAGTACAACTACTGAATATCTTCTCTGGGGAGCAGCTGGTAGCAACACTGATGTACTGTTTGCACGTTCACCATCCATTCCAGAATCTGGCGCAAATGGCAACGCTTTTGGCACAACACTAGAAGGCGGTGCTGGTACTGATGCAGTTTACGCAACGGGCTCCGGGGATCCGATTACATTTAACAACGCTCTTGCAGGTTGGCCTGGCTCTACTGCAGATGCATTCTGGACAGCGGCAATTCCCGTAGATCCCGAAATCGCTTTAGCCATTGCCGGTGAAGGCTCATTCAAATGGATTACTGTTGAATTGGTTGTTGATCAATCACTCAGCATTGCGAATGTTTTCTTCACAACAACAATCGGAAGAACAACACCTGTAACTAGCCCACGGGCACTTGTTGCCTCAAACGTACCTCTTCAAGGTGATGCTACAAACCCCTTCGTAGGCCTCTATGATCGCTTCTCAAGCTTGGGCGGCGTGGATACATTTATTGTGATCGATAACATCATCATCACAGACGAAACAGTTTCTTCCACTGAACTTTGGAACCTTTACAACTAATATAACACCCTTACAAACTATAACTTCTGAAAAAGCCTCTGCAGTTTGCAGGGGCTTTTTTTTTCCCCAATAGGAAATTGTTTCCCTTCAAACCCCTGCTAGTCCCTTCAGCGCCCAAGCCATGCAAAGTAACCGCGTGAATCACTCAATTACCGCCCCGGGACTGGGTTTCTTGCCACAGCCCAAGCGGTTTACTTGACAGGCCTGCCCAACTTGATAGATGATGACTACAACGAGTTTGTGTAATTTATTCGCAAAATTTGGATGGATCTTCATCTTCACTTAAACATCAGAAAGCACGAAACAACCTTTATGAAACCTTTCGCAATTGCCGGAATTCAAATGTATTTGTCCGCAAGTCAATCCAACGTGGCCGCCATGAAAAGCAGGATTGACATTTTAATGAGTCTTTACCCTTGGGTACAAATGGTTGTATTCAGCGAGCTTGCCCCGTTGGGGCCCTTTTTGCGCTCAGCCCAGCCGTTCCCCGCCGATAAGGCGAACGAGGTGGAAGCGGAGTTTGCGGAAATCGCCCAGAAATATGGAATCTGGCTTCTGCCCGGCAGTATATTTGAACTAGTAGGGGAAACATACTACAACACGGCCAGCGTGATTAACCCCGAGGGGAAGATAGTTGGTCGGTACCGTAAAATGTTCCCCTTCTTTCCCTATGAAGTCGGCGTAACAGGCGGTACGGAGTTCTTGGTGTTTGATGTGCCCACGGTGGGCCGTTTTGGCGTCTCAATTTGTTATGATATGTGGTTTGGCGAAACAACCAGAACCTTGGCCGCCATGGGCGCTGAGGTGATTCTGCATCCTACAATGACCAACACGATTGACCGCGAGGTGGAGCTAAGCATTGCCCGCGCTAGTGCGGCCTGCAACCAGTGCTTCTTCTTTGATATCAACGGTTGCGGCGAGCTTGGCAACGGCCAAAGCATTATCGTGGGGCCTGCAGGGGATATTCTGCACCAAGCCGGCCACAGCGAACAGATGATCCCGTTGGAGATTGATTTGGACCGCGTGCGCAGAAGCCGTGAAGTAGGCTTGCGTGGTTTAGGGCAACCGCTGAAAAGCTTCCGGGATCGTACGGCCCAGTTTGAGATTTACTCCAAAGCAGATGCGGCCGGCAATTACCTACAAACGCTGGGTGAATTGCAAAAAGCTGCCCGGGGCTCCCGTGCGGGCCTGCGCCCCCACGAGCCGCTTGGAACGGACTACAACCTTCCGGAAACCAATACGCCGTTGCAGGCATCCATCCCCATTCAAGGAGCTGCACCTAAGGGTGTGTTCTAAACTCAACGCGCTCATTACAAGAAGCCCAATACTTACCGCCCGTGCTTGCACGGAGCTTTTTACCTCAGGAGATAGACACAAATATGACGGATAAGAAAAAACCCGCCACAAAGCGAGCATCTGAAAAGCTAACCGCCCCCCAAAAGGCCGCGGCAAAGACACCTCCTGAACCAACAGCAGCAGCCGCCAAGGCTGCCCCAACAAAAGCACGCCGCCCCACGGCCAAAGCGCCCGCCGCAAAAGCCGCTGCAAAGCCCGCTGATGACTTCAATCCGCCCGCCGTTCCTGTCGCAAAAAAAATCTCCAAAAGAAAACGTAAAGTCCTAAAGGGCATGAGCGACATTCGCCGCTACTTTTACCGCAACGAAACGCCCTATTATTTCATCAGCGGCACGAACTTCAACCTCATGAACATGGATGAATGGGTCGGCAACTTTCACTATATTTCCTACATTGATTGCTTTGATAAAGGCCATTCCAAGGTATTTAGCCCCTCGGAAATCCCCCATGATACCTTTACGGGCATTGAGGACATTAACAACTACCTGCTCAGCCACAAAGAGACCATTGACTTTGTGAACAAGCGCGGCACCAAGGGCAACCGGGGCAAGGCGGTGTTTTTAATGTTCGATGAAAAAACCGAGCAAATCGCGCAGGATTTAGGGCTGGAAGTTTGCTTTCCGCCGGCGGCGTTGCGCAGTTTTGTGGATGACAAAATCAACACCACAAAATTGGCGGAACGAGCAGGAGTGAAGTGCGTTCCCAATATTTTGGCTAAGATTGAAAGTTACGAGGATCTTTGCAAAAAAAGCAGCAAGCTGGGCAATAATCTAGTCGTTCAAACTGCCTACGGTGATTCTGGTCATACCACTTTCTTCATCAATAATAAGCGGGATTTTGCCAAGTATGCCGAAGAAATTACCGCTGAAGACCGCGTGAAGGTGATGAAGAGAATTCGCTGCCGAGGAAGCGCACAGGAAGCCTGCGTTACGCGCCACGGCACAATTGTTGGCCCACTGATGACCGAACTGGTTGGCTTTGATGAGCTTACCCCCTACAAGGGCGGATGGTGCGGAAACGAAGTTTTTGCGGATTCCTTCAGCAAAAAAATCCGGAACGAAGCCCGGAAGTCCACCGTTGCTTTTGGCGAGGAACTCCGCAAAATAGGCTACCGCGGCTACTTTGAGGTGGATTACCTAATGGATCAGGACGACGGTAAAGTTTACCTTGGCGAAGTGAACCCCCGAATTACGGGTGCAAGCTCCATGACTAACTTAGCCGCCTTTGCCCACGCCGATGCCCCCCTGATGCTCTTTCACCTCCTGGAATGGGCTGATGAGGTTGACTTTGAAATTGATGTGGATGCACTTAACGCCCGCTGGAGCGACCCGGAGAACATCGACTCGTGGTCGCAACTGGTGATGAAGCACACCTACGATACGGTGGACTTATTTACCGATGCACCGCGCACCGGCGTTTGGGGCATGAAGGACGATGGCACCGTGGAGTTTCTGCGGCCGCAAACGCACCGACGCACTGTTTCGGCGGAGAACGAAGCCTTCTTCCTGAGAATCTCAAAACCCGGCGACTACCGCTACGAGGGCTGCGACTTGGGGATATTACTCACGCCTGGCCGCCTGATGACAAATGATCACTCGCTTACAAAGCGCGCAAAGGCTTGGATTGCAGGCCTGAAAGCGCACTACAGAACCGTACCCCTAAATGAAACGCCCCCTGAACCACAGCCCGTGCAAATTGGCTCGTTCAAGCTTTTGTAGTGCTTGAATGATTCTTCCACCCAAAACGCCCCCCTACGGCGCCGACGCCGCGAATCCCTCGCCCCATGCAAACCACTACGAACGCTTGATTCGGGTGATTAGGGAGGACAAGCCGGGGGAAGTATGGGCCGGAATGTACCGTGAGTTTGAGGCGAACTACCTGCGGTGGTTTGCCAAGGAGGGCATGGGCGCTCGCCCGCCGTACCAACTTTCCCGCAAGCGCTTGGTGCAAACCATGCCAGAGTTTGAGGCCCTTTACGATGAACTGGTGGAGCTTGCCGGCGGCAGCGACCCCACAGCGCGTCTGCTTTCCTTGTACAACCCCACGCCTTATCTTTCCGGCTGTTCGCAGTTGGTAAGCTGCTTTACGGGTTCACCACAGTTGATTCGCAATTACGATTACAACCCCAACTGGTGGGAGGGGGTTACCCTTGAAACAAACTGGCTGGGCACCCGTGTATTAGGCATGAGCGATTGCCTTTGGGGTTTGCTGGATGGTATTAATGAACACGGGTTGGCTCTTTCTCTTACCTTTGGCGGCCGTAAAGTGATTGGCGACGGATTTGGCATTCCCCTAGTGTTGCGGTATGTGCTGCAAACTTGCCACTCAACCGCGGAAGCCGTTGCCCAGCTAAAGCGCATGCCCGCCCACATGGCCTACAATGTAACGGCTGTTGATGCTAGTGGTGAGTATTCCACGATTTACCTGCGCCCGAACGATGCGCCCTTGGTACAACGCGTTCCCTACGCCACCAACCACCAGGAGGCCAACAATTGGACGCAATACGTACAGGCAACCCACAGTTTTGATCGCGAGAGGGAGTTGCAGTTGATTAAATCGGCGGAGAATTCCGGGCTTGAAAACCCCCTGTTACGGTTTCTGCAACCGCCCCTGTTCGCCCGCAAATACCGCCGGGGCTTTGGTACTCTTTACACCGCCGCATACTCCCCAAAAACCCGGCAAGTAACCTACCATTGGCCGGGCAAAAGCGTGGAACTTACGCTGGGTAGCCTTCAAGAACAGTGGTTTTCCATGGGGTACTTTGAGCCGTCGCTCCGCGGGTTGGATGCCAGTGAGCTTGTGCCCCATATTCCCCTGTATTAGCTTTTACGGGCTTGTATAACTACTCGAAAGTGTTTGTCGCGATCCAATAGATTTTTTTACGCAGAGAAATGAGGTAAAGTTCAAGGCGCAGAGAAATAATGGCTCCGTAACTCTGTAAAACCTCTGCGCCCTCTCACTACCTCACCGCGGCTCCGCGTGAAAAAAACTCTACATTTGCCAAAAACTTTATTCTATCGCGACGTCATTTTTGAGCA
>DAIOTT010000096.1:5899-14296 GCA_036751885.1 Candidatus Sumerlaeota bacterium | reverse complement strand
ACCCTGAGCCGAATCAACGTAAACGAGATTCCCGCCTGATTGCCTCGGATTTCGAAGAAGGCGTAATCGGCTAAGCTTAGGGCAAGAGTGATTTCCAAAATTGAAGGTCGATTAAATCTAAACGAGAGGGTTGGATGTTGACTTCAGAAAACGCCGTAATAGTAAGGCTATTTTTGAGGCTTTCACCAGGCAAAAGCCGCCCCCCTTACAGCCAACAGAATCGGTTCAGGAATTTTGGCATTCACGCTGATACATCGGTTTTATCAGCGCAACAATCTTGAACCCCTGCTTTTGCCCTTGCCCCTGAAAAGCTGAGATTCACAACTATTTTACTTACCAAATTCACTCCGCCGCTAAAGCTTTCGGCGGCAGAAGATTGTTCTGAAGATGATTACGGGAACTTTTCTCGACGAAATAACCCATGATATTCCCTACCAAAATTGGGGCCGCGAAGAATGGGAGCGGGACTTCCGCTATATGAAGGCGATTGGAATTGATACAGTCATTCTTATTCGCGCCGGGTACCAAGAAAAAGCAACGTTCAACTCCAAAGTATTGTCCAAAGAGCTTCCGTTCATTATTGTTCAGGAAGATCTTGTGCAACTCTTTTTGGAATGCGCTGAGAAAAATCAAATGGACTTCTACTTTGGTACTTACGACTCAGGCAAGTACTGGCACTCGGGTCATCCGCAGAAGGAAGTCGATCTAAACAAAGCCTTTACCGATGAGGTTTGGGAGCGTTACGGGCACATGCCAGCCTTCAAGGGTTGGTACATCAGCCACGAGATTAACTCCTTTGATGATTCAATCATGAAAGTTTACGAGCAGCTTGCCCGCCACCTGCGCGGATTGCAGCCTCTTCCCATTTTGATTTCCCCCTACATTCGCGGTCGCAAACAGTTCGACGACGCCATTACCCTTGAGCAGCACGAGCTTGAGTGGGAGCAGGTTTTTGCTCGGATTGAAGGTTTGGTTGATATTGTGGCCTTCCAAGACGGGCAAATTGCCTACAACGAGATTGAAGATTTTTTTGGAATCAACGCCCGGTTGGCTAAAAAGTACGGACTAAAAAGCTGGAGCAATGTTGAAAGTTTCGATCGCGATATGCCAATTAAGTTCCCGCCAATCGGCTGGCCAAAAATGCGCTACAAAATGGAGGAAGCAAAAAAAGCAGGGGTGGACAAAATGATCACCTTTGAATTCTCCCACTTCATGAGCCCTCAATCCATCTACCCCGCCGCAAAAAACCTTTATAAACGCTATTGCGAACAATACTGCCCCGAAGCACTTGAACACCTTAACGCCGAACAACAATTCAACTTTAGCAAAGCGTAAAAACCACCCTAAAATGCATACGATTCATCAACGACTTCAACACC
This sequence comes from Candidatus Sumerlaeota bacterium, assembly GCA_036751885.1. Classification (GTDB taxonomy): domain Bacteria; phylum Sumerlaeota; class Sumerlaeia; order SLMS01; family JAHLLQ01; genus JANRMB01. The sequence continues at coordinate 12,917 of DAIOTT010000096.1, read as the reverse complement.
TGCGGGAACGCTACCAACAAGAGCTTCACGAACACGTTATTCCGTTTTGGCTAAACCACTCTTTGGATAAAACAAATGGCGGGTACTTCAATTGCCTAGACCGCGACGGCACCGTTTACGACACCACCAAGCACCTTTGGCTGCAAGGCCGCCAGGTTTGGATGATGAGCAAACTCTACAACACATACGGCGAGCAAAAGTACCTTGATGCCGCAAAACTTGGGGCAGATTTTCTCCGTAAATATGGAAAAACCCCTGAAAACCGCGTCTACTTTGCCCTGACTCAAGAGGGCAAACCCTTCTTTATGCAGAGAAAGCTGTTCAGTGAATGCTTCTACGCAATGGCATTGGCAGAATACGCTCGCGCCTGCCATTCAAGCGAAATTAAGCAAGAAGCCCGCGAAATGCTGCAAACGATATTTCGCTATGCGGATGACATTACCCTGGTAGGCCGCCCCGTTTTTAGCGGAGCCCCGAAAACCAGCTCTCTAGCAATCCCTATGATTCTGCTGAACCTGATTGCTGAAGTTGCCGAACCCCATGAAACCACCTTTGCAGACCGTGAACAGTGGTGTGTTACGCAGCTTGATAAGCACATACGCCCAGAGCTGAAGCGCGTATTAGAAACCGTAAACGCTGATGGTTCCCTGTTGGATTCACCAGAGGGAAGATTGCTGAACCCCGGTCATGCGATTGAAGCTGGGTGGTTTTTATTGGATTATGCCACAAAGAAAAACAACACGGAACTAAAGCAAAAAGCCTTCAACATGATTAATTGGAGCATGGACCACGGTTGGGATGATCAACACGGCGGCCTCTTCTACTTTCAAGATTTGAAAGGGTTTTCTCCCGTTCAATTGGAATGGAACATGAAACTTTGGTGGCCCCACTGCGAAGCACTTGTTGCCCTTATTAAGTGTTATGCAGATACAGGCGATAAGGATTATTTGGAGCGGTTTGAAATTTATACGGATTACACGTTCCTAAACTTCAGTGATCCAGAGCACGGCGAGTGGTACGGCTATTTGGACCGCCATAATACGGTTACACACCGCTTTAAAGGTGGGCCCTACAAAGGGTGTTTCCACGTGCCACGAGCACTGTTCCTTTGCCTAAATGAACTTGATAAACTTACAAAGCCAAGCCTTACAGAAGGGCAATAAACGCATTTTGATGCGGTTTTTAACCTGATGTCTATTAGCCAAAAACTACCGCCTTTTTGGGATCGGGGCCGGCTGCAGGAGTGGTTCATTTCCTTAAGAAATGATCCGGATCGCAGCGACGCCTATTTGTTTGTGCTGGCCGTTGTGGTTGGCTTGGTGATGGGGCTGGTAAGCACGCTATTTCGGTGGTTAATTGAAACCAGCCACCATCTTTTTCACGGCACAAAAGACGCCTCCGGCGCCGTTACATCGCAATCCTTACTGCACTACCTTCCGAATCAACTTGAAGGCCCGGTCACGATTTTTCTCCCCGCCTTTGGCGGCCTGATCGTAGGCTTGGTGATCTACAAATTCCTTAAACTCTCCGGCGGGCACGGCGTTCCCAGCGTGATGAAAGCCGTTTCCACGGGCGAGGTTTACCTTTCCCCCAGCATGGCCGTAAAATCCATGACATCACCGATTACCATTGCATCTGGGGGCTCCTCAGGCCCGGAAGGCCCCATTGTGGAGATCGGCGCCGTGATTGGCTCCACCATTGGCCGGTTCTCCCGAATCCGTAAAGACCAAGTGGGCACACTGGTAGGCTGCGGCGCAGCTGCAGGGATTGCCGCCATTTTTGCCGCCCCCATTGGTGGAGTCATCTTCGCCCTGGAACTCATTATGCGGGATTTCCAAGTCCGCAAGTTTGCGCCAATCGTTGTGGCTGCTGTCATGGCTGCCGTTACCAGTTCCGCCCTGCTCCCAAACGATCCCGTGTTTCCGCCCCTTACGAATCCCCTGTTGCAAAGCATTCAACCCTCCATTGTTTTGGTCATTCAATTTGGGTTCTTAGGGGTACTCTGCGCCTTAGTGGGGGCGCTTTTGGTTCGCTCGCTTTATGTTGTGCATGATTTCTTTCACGGAATTAGAATCCCCATGTGGATGAAACCCATGTTTGGCGGTGTGTTGGTGGGGATGATCGGGATTTTCTACCCCGATATTTTGGGGGAGGGCTACGAATCCGTTAACACGATGATCTTCAACAACCCCCTTACCTCCTTCAACGCCCAATTCTTAATCCCACTGGTGTTGTTGTGTTTGCTCAAGATTATGGCAACTTCCATAACGCTGGGGAGCGGCGGAACGGGGGGCACCTTTGCGCCGGCAATGGTTTCCGGTGCGTTGGTCGGCGCTGCCGTAGGAACGCTTTCAAACCTCATCCTACCCGGGTTCTCACCAGACTACCGAATCTTCGCGTTGGTTGGCATGGCAGGCGTTGTTAGCAGCGCATTGGGAACCCCGTTGGCCTCGCTACTCATTATTTACGAAGTTTCCGGCGGCCATTACCGCCTCATGCTGCCCCTCATGATTACCGTTGCAATCAGCTCCTTGGCCTCCCAACTCCTCAGCCAAGGCTCTGTGTATACAACAACACTCCTGCGCGACGGCTTCGACATGGTGGAGCAAAATCGGCGTAAAAACGACCCATTGAACAATGTTCTTGTGGAGGAAATTATGACGCGCTCCTTCTACAGCTTCAGGCCGAACGACAGTTTAAACCGAATCCTAGAGGTTTTGGCCAATACAGATGAAGAGGCTTTCGTGGTGAGCAACGAGAAAGGAATGCTTCACGGCGTTATTTCCATACACGATCTTAGGGCCGTTGCAACCTTAGGGGATTTAGGAACCGCTGCGGTCATCGCTGGCGATTTAGCTAACGGCCAAACCCCCGTACTGTACAAAAAATCCCCTGCAATTAAAGCCATGGAAATCTTCACCAGCAGCGATGTAGACGGCATTCCCATCATTGAAAGCGATGAAAGCAGAAAGGTAATTGCCATGGTTTACCGCAGCGCCATGCTGAAAGCTTATAGCTATAAAGCGGAAAGCCCCTCAACCTAAACGCCCTGAAACCCGAAAAACGTATAAATTCACTCTAATAGCCTAAATTCCTAACGGGGAAATTTCAACGCATAGGGGGCAAGGTCCCAGTGAAGCCTTGTGAGATTTGGTTGCCCTGTTGGTATAATTTCTGCCCAATCGAATCTGATTATCACTTGCTAAACCAATATCACCCCAAAAAGGTTTTCAACAACTTATGTCTGTATTCACCTCACGCCCGTTTATTCTGGTTGGCTCCTTATGCCTTAGCTTTCTTACCATGGGAATTTTTTTGGTTTCCTGCAAAGAAGAACAAGAGCTTTTTGAAACATCATCAAACGCCGCCAACCCGCAAATTGATTCCGCAAGCCCTAATGCTGAAGCTGGGCCCACGGCTGAACCCACTACTACCGGAACACCAGCCAACTCCAGACCCGCAGGCCCGTTAGCCCCGCCAGAGGATCGGCCAAGGTTAGAAGCCGGCGCCGTTGAGTTTCAGAACTTTGGTTTCCCCGGCATTCGGATGGACATTCCGAAGTCCTGGGCACAAAAGTCAGGTTCGGAAATGCGCCTTACACAGTTTGATTCCGCTACGGATGAAAACGGCAACACCGCGGATTTCATCGTTTTCTACTTTGGCCCTAACCAAGGCGGAACCGCTGCAAGCAACCTAGCACGGTGGGGCTCGCAAGTGCAAAGCAACGAGGAACCCGTTATCTATCAGTACATGCAAAATGATCTGCTTATCTCGGAGATCATGGCGAAAGGAACGCTGCTTCCCTCAAACATGGGTGCTGGCCCCACGCAGCCCATGAAGGATTATTTCCTTTACGGCATCATTGTAAACGGCGGCGTACAAGGCTCTGTTTTCTTCAAAGCAACGGGCCCACAATCCCTTATTCCCACCCTAGAGCCTCAGTATACCACGATTGTAGAATCAATCAAAAAAGACCCCAAAGCCAGCGAGCCAGACTTGAGCATTCCTGCTCCTAATCCCTGATTTGCCCTTTTTGATGAGCGCCAAAAACGCAGACCCTTTATCGCCTGAACGTTTTTGGCGTAATACCAAACACCTGAAATCTGCGCGCAAAAAAGCCCTGCGCGTGGCGGAAACCCTTTGGGAACAGCGGCAACGCGCAGCAGAAAAGGCCAAAGCAAACGGCAACAACACGGCGGAAAAAGCGCGGGCTTTTGCCCTGCACCACAGTGGCCAAGCCCACACCGCCTTCTTTCACAACCAACTGAAACCCCTTATCTCAAAGCTCCCCAAACGGTTTCAAGCCATTGAAGTAGGCGCTGGCATGGGGCTGCTTGCCGCCTTGCTGGCCGCTTACGGCAATCAACAAGGCAAAACAGGCAGCGTGCTTGCCACGGAAATGTATTGGCTTCAGGATTCCCCCACCGCCTTTCAACATGCAGGAACCTACGCCCATCTTTTAACGCAAGAGCCCGCCCTGCGCCGTGTTTTGAAAGTACACAGTAATTCCCAGGGATTGCCGCTGCACACCACGTATCACCAAAAGCGCCTGAAGCTTTGTATCGCCTCAGCCCATGAACTCCCCACCCCGGCAAACCGCTTTCACCTCGTCTACTCCCTCAACTGCTTAGAGCATATTCCCAACCTTTCAGCCTACACACAAGAGGCTCATCGCGTACTCAAACCGGGCGGGCTTTTCTTCAACAGCACTATGCCGCTGTACGCCTCGTGCTTTGGTCATCATTGTCAGGATTTTTACCCCTTACCTTGGGGGCACCTGCTCTGGGAACCGCAGGAATTTGCACGGTTGATTCTAAAAGGCTCGCGAGGCCATGTGGAATGGACCCCCGGCACGCCCTTAACCGAGCAGCATATAATAAAGGAAATCCTCCCTACGCTCAACGCCTACACCCCAAAGGATTTTCGTAAAAGCCTAAGAAGTCGCCCCTGGAAGGTGGAGGGCCTTGTGGAACACATACACCCAAACGACGCAATTCTCGCCAAAGAGTTAGGATTGCCAGCAGCCCTAAAAACACTCGGCCCTGAGGACTTTACCATCCACGGCTTGACCCTTCTGCTCCGAAAAACAAAAGGCCCAAGCTGGAGCCCCGCCCTAAACCTAAGCCACGGAATGCGCAAAACAATACGCTTAGTAACAAGGGTTATTGAATAACAAACATTGAACCTGCATAAATATCCAATAAATTCACCGTATTTTACTTTCGTATTCAATAAGCCATTTTCTGCAATATGAAATCATCATATGTTATATATTGCTTCTGACTGCACCATCTATATTAAATTGTACTTCTGAATCTAATAGGCTTATTTGAACATTTCAAAAAATAATAAAACTCTATCAGATCGTCATTAATACCATCTTCTATGATAAACGTATACAAAGTCCTCAAGTTTGTTTTTCACATTGCATGATCCGAAATGCATTCTTATCTCAATACATTTTACTTTCTTAAATCTGTATCAAATTATAGTGCTGATTTCCTCACTTTGCCCACTCACCCGTCACCATCAGCATGGAACCCCATGGGGCGGAATTGTTTTTCGGGTGAGCGCTTGAAGGCTTGGTCAAAATGAGCGTCCGTTAAGGGGAGGGCTTTTGCATGGTTGTTTTCCGCGTTGGATAAATGCTCCTCCACCGCAGCCATTACGCCTTGGCGGCAGAGCTCTTGCATTTGGGCGCCGGTGTAGTTGTTCGCTTTTTTGGCCACACGCTCAATATTGACTTCGGAGTTTGGGTGTCGCTCCAGCCATTGGGCAAGGTAGGCAATACGATGATTCTGCGATAGCGGGGGGATTTGCAGAATACAATCGAACCGGTTCGGCCGCTCTCGCAGGGCGGGTTCAATGGCGTTCAAATCATTTGTGGTGGCAATGGCAACAATCCCTTCACTCATATCAACACCATCCAAGCAGGAGAGGAACTCACCCAGTAATCCCCCGCCGCCGGATTGATGACCATCGCCCGCCACAAGATCAAAGTCTTCGAAGAAAAGAATCGCAGGGCCAAATCGACGCCCCCAATTGAAGGCTTGTCGCAGGACTGCTGGATTGCTTAGCATTCCCGGTGTGATCAGGATGAACGTAACGCCGCACATTTTTGCCAGCAAACGACCGATCATTGTTTTACCTGTCCCCGGGGGGCCGTACAAAATAATTCCGCGCCGCAGGGGGACACCATTTGCTCGGAATAGATCGGCATGCTTGAACAGTTGAATGCACTCTGCCTCTAACCGACTTCGCACGTCATCAGGAATAAGAACGTTATTCCAATTTGCCGCGTCATCCAATTTCAGGAATTCGCCATCCGCCCCAAAGGCTTGGCGCCTCATGAAGTGGTTTGCATCGATCCAAAGTCGTAGCTTTTCAAGCAACTCCAAAAGCCAATCATACCGCTCACGGGGGACGGCAAACTCTGCTTCGCTGTAACTACGGGAGCGCTCTTCCTCGCAATCGTAATCAACTGTCATACGATGCCCTTCAGCACTCTCCCAATATTGGCGTCCCTCTTTTAGAACGTAGTCGTACTGATCAGGCGCAACTTGCACGGCCTGCTGGGACAACGACACAGGGGAGTATTCATCATAGACAGCTTCACGGATTACCTGCCAATCTGCCAGTAAGGCGGAAAGGCCGCGAGAAATCATCACAAGATCCAAGATGTTAAGTTGGATTTTGCGAACCACTAATCGATCAGTAGCTTCGCCAAAGAAGGCGCGTTGCCCTTGTGTTTTTGCTTCGATTCGCTCGTATTTACGAATCCGGTATTGCATAATTTGTTCATTATCTGATGAGGCAGACGACGCATTGAACGTACGTTCGGCCTCTAAAAAAAGTAGAGCCCATGAAACATTCCTTTACGGGTTCAGTCGAAAAAAAAGCACGTCGCCATTTGCAAACTGCAAAACAAAACGGACGTAATGAGGTAAGAATAAAAAAACGCTACAAGGGAACCTTGGGCGTTTCACATTATTGGCTAGAGTGGAAGTTAGTTGCAGTT
>DAIOTT010000096.1:0-5889 GCA_036751885.1 Candidatus Sumerlaeota bacterium | reverse complement strand
AACTGTTTCGGAGAAAAGTCGTTTGTTAAATATACTCTGAATGAATCAATGCATGCACAAAACCAGACAACGGCAAGAAGACGGTAAATAAATAATACTGAAAAAATGATCACTAATTTGCAGTTAATTGCTCAACAAACGGAGCAGCGATTAACCGAGCGCCGCAGAGATTATTCGAGGCAAGAAAACAAACAGTGATGTGTTTTGATTTAGCATATACGGCACTCCTTTTTTGAAATTAGAATTATGTTGGGGAAGAGTTATCAAAACGAATGAGTTGTCAAGAGTGGAATCAAAAAAGCCCACTACTTAAATTTAGGGGGCTGCAGCATGCGTTGGGTTGGTAATTTTGAGAGATTGAAAAAAATCAGCACACAACCCTTGACAAGCAAACGCGTATATGGCTTTCTCTGCACCTCGTTCAGTTCGCCCTGAGCTCAGCTGGATAGAGCGTTGCGCTACGGACGCAAAGGTCAGGGGTTCGAATCCCTTAGGGCGTGCCATTTAGTAACAATTGCACATTAGCACTTATCATTCATTCCAACGGTACCCGTTGGAATGCTTATTTTTAGCCGTTTGGTTTTGTATCTCAGCTACTCCCAGCCTTCCGTTGCGGCAACGGCTTTGGCAATGCCAACGCCAACGCTTTTGTGAACGGCAGGCGTCATGTATTCATCCGCCTCGGGGCCGTGGGTTTGGTTGTTGTAGCCCGCTTCAAACGTAAAAGCTATTACGCCGTAATCAATGTAATTACTATCCTCAGCAAGCTGGCTTGTTAGGGCGCTGCTTCGGCCAATGGAGGCATCAAAAGCAGGGGCAAAGCTTTCAATCAGTTGTAGAAACGCTTGCAGGCGAGCGTAGTATTCCTCGCTGGTTTGGTTGGCGGTGGAGTGAAAAGCAAAGTGCGGTTGCGCGCCGGAGGTTGAGTGCAAATCAAAAAAGTAGGTGTAGTTGTTTCCCGCATCAACCCACTGCTTAATTGCACGTTTTGCCCACACAACCTCAGGCGATTCAATCATACTGGCCGTGCCATTCCATACGCGGTTCAAATTAACACCTTGGGCGTTATCCCGGTAATTGCCCAGCACCACGCCATCGGGATTCACCACGGGTATAACGTTGATTGTTGCGTTGCGGCGAATCAACTGCGCGGTGGAATCGTTGGAAAGTAAGAATTCCATCATCCCTTCAAGCACAAATGACCCGGTAACTTCCGCCGCATGCTGACGTGCAATAACCCACACGCCAACTTTTTCCGCCGCAGGGACGGTGGTATCCGTAATGGTGAGGTGCGTCAGCGGGCGCCCTTGCGTACTTTCGCCAATCCTTTCACTCGCCGTACACCAAGGGCTTTGTTGCCATTGGGCTATTTGGCTGTTAATTCTGCTGAGCGGGTAGGGATCATGAAAAGCCAAGCGAACCGTGTCACTGGTGAACTCATGGGTAAAGCGGTAGGTTGTTCCTTCCATCTGGGGCTGCGTTGCAATCCGCTGCCAGGTTGCGCCCGCATCGTTAGAGTAAACCGGAACAGCACTGCGCCAGTGGCCAGGAACATTTGTTTTTTCCGTCTCAATTAAATCAAACGTCAGGGTGCTCTCGTTCGCGCCGTTCACCTCAAAATAAAACCACTGCCGATCCGTTGAGTTTGAATCATCTTCAAATTCAAATTGGTAGTGGTTCTCCCCAATAAGCTGAAATGCCGTGCCGTTGCCGGAATCAAAATCAGAGCTGAATTTAAGTTCCGCTGCCTCAGCCGAGGCTGTTACAACTAACAGTGAACTTGCCACGGTGCAGAATGCCGACACGCATTGCGCGATTGAAAGGGTGATCATTGGTTCTCTCCTGAGGTTGAATCATTTCGGCGAATAACGGTGCCAGCGGTGGTTCCGGTGAATATGTTGTTGGCCCGCACAATGTTGCCATTTACGATGATTGTATGCATCCCTTCAGCCAACTGAAAAGGATCGGAAAAGGTTGCCCGGTCCGCAACTTCATTGGGGTTGAAGATCAGCAAATCTGCGTAATTACCAGGGACAAGTGTCCCTCGGCCAAGTTCATTCAAGCCTGTTGTTTGCGCCGGAAGACCACTCATTTTATGAATCCCTTCTTCCAACGTTATCAGATTATCTTCAAGAACAAACTTGCGGATGATGCGCGCAAAACTTCCGTACCCCCGCGGGTGACGCATCCCCGGGCTGCCATCTGAACAGATGTTCACGTGGGGATCCACAAGCAAGCGGGCTTGCAATTCTTCATCCATAATAAAGTACGCGGCACTCCCACCAGTGGGGCCGTATTCCAACAAAACTTCAGCGTAGGGCTTACCTGTTTCTTCTGAAACTTGCGCAAGAGTTTTACCGGCATACTCGCCTGTGCCGAACAACGTTGCTTGCGGGCCGTTGCGCTTGGCTACACGGCGATCCAGGTATTCCAGCAGGGTGTCCCTTTGTTGCTGAGCAACCGTTTGATAATCATTTGGTGGTAAAGAATAATCGGGGAATAACAAGCCTATACCGGTGTAACTTGCGGTGTAGGGATAAATATCAGCCGTAACACCTACACCCGAATCGCGTGCTTCTTGCAGTACAGCAAGGATTTCTTCAGCACGGGAAGCACCTTTGCCGTATACTGATTTAATGTGTGAAACGTGGGCGTTAGCGCCAGCACTTCGGCATTGCTCCACCAGCTCGCGGATGGATGCAATCAACTGATCATCGTCTTCGTTTCTAACGTGGCTCATAACAGTAAGGCCGCGCGCCCCCACTGGTGCAGCAATAGCGGCAAGTTCATTACGCTGCGAGAAACTCCCCGGTTGGTACTCCAACCCCGTGGTTAGGCCAAGGGCCCCAAGTTGTAAACCCTGCTCCACCAAATTGGCGATTTGGGTAATTTCCTCCTCCGTGGGGGCGCTACTTAAACCAACACCCGCTTCATGGCGCAGGGTTCCGTGCCCAAGGTAGGTGGCAACATTGGGCCCGGGCTTTGCAGCGGCAACGGAATCAAACCATTCCGCCAAGGCCCCCACTCGAGTGCTGGAACCATCCTGACCAAGAACAATTGTTGTTACACCCATGGCAAGAAAATTTTCCATCTCAGGCGTTTTCGCTGGGTCGCCGTGGGCGTGCGTATCAATAAATCCCGGCGAAACAATAAACCCCTCTGCGGGGATCACTGTCACTGTATCGGGAAAAGAATCCCCCAGTTCGCGCACAGCCCAAATGCGGTTGCCGCGAATCAGCACATCGGCATTCCTGGCGGCAGAGCCGGTGCCATCAATCACGCTACCGTTTGCGATGACTAAATCGCCGGGTTGTAGCGGGCTTTTTGCAGAACACCCCAACGCACTTGCAAAAACAAGAAGCGCTGTTGCACGTATGAAACGAGAGATCATCACATGAATTATCCTAGGAAACAGTGGAAAAAAGACTTTCAAATCGGTCAGGCTTTCGCAAGGATGATTGTGCTAGCGATGCACTTTTTACTCGCGAAAAGTCAGAATTTTTTACAAGGATGATTTAATCATGGAACAACGCCCGTACGGTAAAAATGGTTTTAGCGTTTCTGCAATCGGTTTTGGAGCAAGCCATATTGGGAGCGACGATTGCAGCGAGCGTGAAGCAGAAGTAATGCTGAATGCCGTGCTGGATTCTGGGGTTACCTTGCTGGATACTGCCCGTGGCTACGGTAAAAGTGAAGAACGCATTGGTAAGTATTTATCCCACCGCAGGGATGAATTCATTCTCTCCACCAAGTGCGGCTACGGAATTGACGGTGTGCCTGATTGGACGCCGCACTGCATTACGCGGGGCATTGAGGAAGCGTTGCGAATCATGAAAACGGATAGAATTGACATCATGCATTTTCATTCCTGTGGGTTGGATTCTCTGCGTCAGGATGACCTGCGGTCAGCCCTTGTTACGGCAAAGCAACAGGGCAAAATTCGCGTTGCAGCTTACAGCGGTGAAAACGACGCCCGCAATTTTGCCTTGCATTGTGGGGACTTTACCGGCTTCCAAACATCCCTGAATCTGTGCGATCAACGGGTACTCCGTGAAGCGTTACCCGTTGTTCAGGAGAACGGTTATGGCCTGATTGCCAAACGCCCAATCGCAAACGCCTTTTGGCGATTCAATGAACGCCCCGTAGGCGATTACAGCGAAGTCTACTGGGAACGCGCCAACGCCATGCAGCTTGCACCGCCTGAAGGCATGAGTTGGCTTGAGCTAGCGATTCGCTTTACGGCCTTTCAACCAGCACTCACCAGCATGATTATTGGGACGAAATCGCTGGAGAATTTCAGAAAGAATATTTCAATTCTTGAACAAGGCCCGCTGCCGGTTGAGTTAGTACACCGCATTCAAGATTCATTCATGAATTGCGACCACCATTGGGAGGGACAGGTTTGAGCCATCCGCTACTTTGCCAGACCAAACCCGCAAAAAGCCCAAATGCATTCACTCTGATTGAGTTACTCATTGTGGTGGCAATCATCGCGATACTTGCGGCAATCGCTGTACCCAATTTTCTAGAAGCACAAACCAGAAGCAAAATTAGCCGAGCGATTTCAGACGTCAGAACCCTGGCGACGGCGTTGGAAATCTACCGAGTGGATTCCAATCAATACCCACCGCACCGCGAGTTTCTTGCATCCGGCGTGGTCAACTACCCAGCTGTTGCTGGCGGGCTTAATACGGTGGAACTCCTTCCACAGTTTCCCCTTACCACCCCTGTGGCCTACCTTACCGCAATCCCAGATGATCCCTTTATCGTTAAAACGGAGAATGAGATAAGCAGGAGTTACGGGTACGTTAATAGCCGGTTAATACGGGAGATTTTACTAGGGCGTGGATTTACTGATTCCGCAAATGGCATTCTCCCAACGTATGGTGAATGGCGGCTTTATATCGCCGGCCCCGATGGGGACAGGGCAGGTGATACGAAGCTCAATATTTTGTACGATGCAACAAACGGCACCATTTCCGATGGGGACATTATACGCAGTCAGCGGGAAATTCAAATTCGTATTCCGGAAGATGAATAAATTTACAGCTGTACGATGATTATTTGTAAGCCGTAAGAATTTCCGACTCCGAGTAATAGTGCTGTAGAATTTCATCAAACAATTGCCCCTCGTGAGCGCGGCCCATGGCACCGGTTTGGCACATGCCCACACCGTGCCCGTAGCCGGCGCCATTCACGGTGATGAGGGCATCCTTGCCCGTACCCGTGATTTCAACAACAATGGCCGAGCTCTTCAGCGGTGCATCCCAAATGCGGCGAATGTTGAGCTCAGGGCCCACTTCCAGTTCGCCTTTTTCGCCGACAAATTTCATCACGTCGATCCTGCCAGATACACCCCGCTTGATTGGGATAATTTCTTTCACGTAACCAATATCGGCACCGCCTTTCTGCATATTGCGGATCAACTCCCCTAATTCTTGGGCGGTGGTTTCTCGCGTCCACCGAAAGTTTCTGCCCGCCCATGCCGGGAGTTGGGGGTAGGTGTCACGGTTGCAATAAACAGCGGGGCGGGATTCAATCCACTCTGCCAACTCGCTTTCATCTTGCAGGTTCAACGTGATTGGTTCGGGGCCTTCGGCTTTGCCTTGCCAAACCGGGGTGCCAACGAAACGAGTTTTCCACACGTTCTCAATATTCTCCGTGTGGCCGCCGCAGTTCGAGGAATAGTAGGCGGGGATAGTTTCCCCGTTGTAGGCAAGCACAAGGCCGCGAGTCTCGCGAATGGCTTGATCAGTCGTGGGGTTGCCTTTGCTTGTACCGGCATAAACTTGGCATTGCACGGCAATTGGTTGGTCTTCATCATCGACTCAAACGCCTTGATGTGCATATACATCTGTCCTTTGTCATCGCAGGCACCTCTTGCATAGA
>DAIOTT010000095.1:0-14332 GCA_036751885.1 Candidatus Sumerlaeota bacterium | reverse complement strand
CTAACGTCCTCTCTCAAAATGCAACCTACACAGCTTCAGAGTGGACAGTTACTCCAATCAGCGATAGTACACTTGCTGCTCACGTTGCGGAAATTGGCTCTAGCGCAACAGGCAACAACCGCCTTGGTTTTCATACAGCGAGCGCTTCAACATCTCCTGAAGCAGACGTTACATTGAACTCGATTCCCGTTGCTGACGAAGCAACTGGCGTTGACTTGGGTAATTTCACTGCTGGTACGGGTCTTCAAAACGTTGTTTTCACTCTTACTAATAACGGCACAGCAAACTTACTCGGTTCTGCTTTAAGCGTAACAGGTACAGGGTTTGTAAACGGCTCACCTGCTTTTGAACCAACCCTTGCTCCTACGGAATCTACTACATTCACTGTTCAAGTGGATACAACAAACGTGGGTGTACTTGTTGGCAACGTTTCATTTACAACAAACGATCCGGATGAAAACCCTTACAACTTTGGTATCACTGCTGAAGTTGAATTAATTGCTACCAACACACCTGTGTTCACTGCGCTTTCAACATCAAACACAACTGTTCGCGTAACCTTTGACACAGCACCACTCAACGGTGGCGAAACAACAGCGGGTAACTACAGCTTAGGTGCTGGTACTGCTGTTAGCGTGGCTAACGTTTCAGCAGGCGTTTACGATGTAACATTCCCTACACTGACTGGTGATCTTACACTTGATACGCTCGTGTTCAACAACGGCGTTGATGCTTCAGCGAACGATTCATTCTTTGCCGGCATCGTTCCTCTTTCAACTATTCGTGCGGCAGTTTTGGCTGATCCTAACTTTACACCAACAATCACGGGCCCTGGCGAAACAATCACCATCACCGGTATTATTGTTGAGAACACAATCGATCCCGATGAAATCCGCGTTCAGCAAGGTACCTCAGGGATTACATTGTTTGATGGCGCAAACGGCTCAACAACTGACTTCATAATCCCCGTTGCTCTTGGCGATGAAGTGGTATTTGCGGGTCAGCTTGGCTACTTCAATGGTCTTCTTCAAATGATTGCACCAACTTACGGCAACACAATTGCTAATTCTCAGCCCCTTCCAGCATACACTATCATCAACACACTAACGGCAACAGCTGCTGATTATGAAGCTGCTGAATCTACCTTGGCTACATTCACTAACGTAACATTTGTTGCAGGCGGCCAACGCGATCCAGGTGCCGCTTGGGGTACAGGCAACGCAAACGTGAACATCAACTCTTCACCTCTTTCTATCGTTCGTCGCGATAGCGATATTCCTGTAACGGGCAACGTTCCAACAACACCAAACGGCTCCGTATCAGGCATCGTTAGTCAGTTTGATAATTCTGCACCTGCAACAGAAACATACCAAGTTATCCCCACAATCGGTGATGCGGACTTCAACTTCCCATCAAGCGTAAACAACTGGATGCTCCACAGCTTCTAATTCCGCTGTTGGTAAGTCCTCAAACTCAAGAAACGCAAAAACACTTGGCGGCCCGTAATTGGGTCGCTAAGTGTTTTTATCCCATAGCGACGTACTGGGTGATTCTAAATCTAACAACGCATTTGACCTTTCAAAGAGATAAAATTCGTGAATCCTCTGTTGACCGTTTGATGTGTTTTTGCGGACGTTGAATCGTTCAATTAGCACTTCAAGCATAGAACCAGCACTTTGTTCAGGATTTACATCGCACCAATGGAATCAATTCAACCACCCCCGCAAACCATCCCTTTGGCGCCGCCGTTGCCCGCACAAGGGCAACCAGAACGCCTTGTTTCCCTTGATGCCTTCCGGGGAATCACCATCGCGGGGATGGTGCTCGTGAATAATCCCGGCAGCTGGAGCGCGATTTATGATCCGTTAGCGCATGCGGCGTGGGATGGTTGGACGCCGACTGATCTTATTTTCCCGTTCTTCTTATTCATGGTGGGCGTTGCCATGACATATTCCTTTGATAAGCGCCTTGCCTCAGGGTTCAGCCGCCTGCGCCTGTTTGAAGGGGTTGTGCGCCGAACATTGATGTTATTTTTTTTGGGGATGATTTTGGGGAGCTTTCCCAACCTTCGCCTCATTACTCCGTACATCATGCTGATTGCGGGCCTGAGCTTTCTCTTTGCCAACGAACCCCCTTTCGGTAAGCCGGAAACACCTTCTGCGGTTCGCAATAAGGTAATTGGCGGGGTGCTGCTGGTGGTTAGCTTGGGTTGGATGTTGCTGGATGTGGGGTATTTTACCACCGCTTTTCCGAAAGATTATATCTGGTTTATGGCGGAAAAATACATCCGGATTCCGGGGGTGCTGCAGCGGATTGCCGTGTGTTATTTCGTCGCCTCAGTCATTGTATTCTTTGCTCAGGGGTGGAAGTCCCGCACAGCGTGGTTTGTGGGCTTAGTGGTGCTGTATTGGGTGATTATGGCATACGTTGTGCCGCCCGGCAGTTACGTGCCACACTCGGGCCTTGAAGCGCCTGAGGGCGCACCCTACCGAGGCGAATTAATTGATTACGTTGATCAACTAATACTGGGGGCGCATCTTTACGTCAGCCGCCCAGACCCCGAGGGGTTACTAAGCACTTTGCCCGCAATCAGCAGCGTTCTGGGGGGCGTTTTGTGTGGCATGTGGCTGAAGTCCGCTCGCAGCCAGGAATCAAAAACAAATGGTATGTTTGCCATTGGGTTGATTTTGGTTTTCATTGGTTTCTGCATGGATCCGTTTTTTCCCATCAACAAAAAAATCTGGAGCAGCAGTTACGTGGTCTTCTGTACCGGTATGGGCACGGTTTGCCTGGCATTGTGCTATTGGTTTATCGATGTAAAAGGCTACAAGGCTTGGGCAAGCCCCTTTGTGGTATTTGGGACGAATGCGATTTTGATCTTTTTTGGGTCAGGCATTATGATGCGCACCTTCTACTTGTTCCGGTGGAAGCGAATTGATTCCCAGGAAATTGACTTTGGGAGTTTAGCCTTCTCAAACATGAACAAGCAGCCCGGGGGGTTTGCGAATCTGAAGGATGTGATTTACGAAACCTTGATCCGCAATCCGTTTCGGGCGTTTGCTGAAAAGGCAACTTGGTTTAATGCAGATCACAATGCTTCGCTGGTGTTTGCCGTTTCCTTTATCTTGCTTTGGCTGCTGATTGCTCTTCCGTTGTACCGAAAAAAAATCTTCTTAAAAGTATAGAAATTGGATTCTCCTTTGCTGTTATATCAGGTAGGGAGACATGATCCATGCAGCATTCAATGCTTCGACTGGGAATAGTACCTTATTTGAACGTTCTTCCGCTGTTGGAAGGGCTGGATTCAAGCATCCCAAAGGAAAATTGGATTCGTGCTACCCCTCGGGAACTAGCAACTCTTCTGCAAAATCAAGAGATCGACTTCGCAACACTCCCCATTTTCGATGTTCTTCGCTCCGGTGGGAACTACAAAATCTTGGGTAAATGCTCCATCTCCAGCAACGGCCCGGTGCGCAGCGTTCGCATTTTCTCCCACAAACCCATTACCACCACCAAGCGGCTTTTGCTGGATGTCAGCTCCCTTACATCCTGCCACTTAGCGATGATTTTATGCCGCGAATATTTGAAGAACGACGCAGAGTTTACCTTTTCCGAAAAACCTATTACGCGGGATTTTGATCTAAAGGGCTCACAATATGATTCCGTCATGGTGATTGGTGATGTTGCCTTGGAATGGCAGGGCAGCTACCCGTACGAGCTGGATTTGGGGGAGGCTTGGAAGCAGCTTACCGGCCTACCATTTGTTTTTGCCGCCTGGGCCTGTTGGGCTGAAACGCCTATCTCCTTGGCCCTGCATGAGTTGTTTGTAAGCGCCCGCAAGTTGGGTGAACGGCAGGTTTATGAAATCGCCAAACGCCATGCGGGTACTCACCAGCGAGAACTGCGGGATTTAGTGGATTATTTATCCCTTTCTCTGCGCTACAACCTACGGCCAGAGCAGCGGGAAGCGATTGATCTGTACCGCCAAAAGTTGATTGCTCACGGTTTATTGCCCGCTGGCACTCCCTCGCTGGTAATTGAAAGCCCCATTGAAGCAGCACGCCTTTAGGCGTTGTTATTACACTTTACTTTCGCTTGCTCGAGGGGTGTTCAGCTTTATTGAATCCGACTGCGTTCCATACAAACCGCAGTTTGAATGGCGAATTCCACCGCGCGTTACGCCTCCCCAATATTCGCCGCATCAGGAAAACGATCGCCAACCCAATACAACACCGGCAAGGCAACGCCGTATTGCAGGGCAATAAGCGACATGGAAATCCACAGCGAACCATGAAGCTCCAACGCGCCTAACAACGCGCCAGCGTAGTAAGCGCCGGGCCCGCCCGTTGCGCCCATCAGCGCCATCAGCCAAACGCGCCCTTGCATCCAACCAAAAATCACGTAAAGCGTGGTGGAAAATCCAGCCCAAAGCGTAAGCATCCAAATGGGGTTCACCCACGCAGGTACAACAGGCCAACCGCTGTGAAACGACATAATCCCAAACCCCGCGAGCAGGGAATCCGTTAGTAAGCCAAAACCAGCGGCAGCGGCAATCAGCGCCCAATCACGGGGGGCGTTTTTACTGACAAACCGAAAGTGCAAGGCAAGCAAAACAGCCAGAACAAGAACTGAGGCCCATTGGTAACCGGTGGATCCGCTAAGAATGCAAGCAAACCACAAGGCGTTGTAAGAGATAAAGTTTATGAGAAGGGGTGTTTTTTGTGCCATGGGCGAGGGATCTTTTCTTAGGAATCTAATTATTTGGGGGAAAACAGTTAATTTACAATGTAAACATGGGGGACTCGACTTGACATCAAGTCCCCAAAAGTCCAACTTTTTCTTCAGAGTCGTGAATGGTTCAGCATTCCTTGTTCCAAATATACCACCCTACGGGATGCCTGAAACACGCAAGCGCACTTGAATGATCTAATTGCCTCCGCTTCCCGCATCACGCGTTTGGAATGAGGATTGAAAGCAGGTTTGGGTTGCAGCAAAAAGAACAAGTTCTTGTTTTAAATCAAAATGAATTGATCGATTTTTGTGGAAATAATGACGAAAAAATTCGTCTTCTACAAAGCCATCTGGATGCCAAGGTGGTCATTCGCGGGAATAAGCTTAAAATCTTCGGTAAAGCCGATACTGTGTTGCGCGCCAACAATGTAATTACGGAAATTCTTGAAACCCAGCGGGAAACGGGAAACCTTAAACCCGCTGAATTTCGCCAGGCGGTACGCCTAAGCTTAGAGCGCCACAAGCCCCAAGCCGAGCGCACCTACCCCAGCGCTGCTGCCACGCAACGGCTCTCCTCCCAAAGCACTCATGAACCGCAACAGTATTCAGCACCCAATGCAGAAGCGCCTGGCAGAACACCGCCAAAAGCCAGTGAAATTTTGGGCAACATGATTGATGTGCCCATGAAAAAAGCGCGCATTAAAACGCTGACAAGTTCCCAAAAAACCTACGTGGATGCCATTCGCGATAACGTGGTAACCTTTGGCATTGGCCCCGCCGGTACCGGCAAAACCTACCTTGCTATGGCAATGGCCGCGAGCTATTTGGCCAACAACAGCGTGCGCCGCATCATTCTGTGTCGGCCCGCCGTTGAGGCTGGGGAGCGCTTAGGTTTCCTACCCGGGGATCTTTCACAAAAATTCGATCCCTACGTTCGCCCCCTTTGGGATGCCTTGTACGAGATGATGGACGCGGAGCAAATTAAACGCGCCGTTGAAAACGGGGTGATTGAAGTTGCACCCCTTGCCTACATGCGGGGGCGCACGCTGAGTAATGCCTTTGTTATTTTGGATGAAGGGCAAAACACCACCGTAGAACAAATGAAGATGTTTTTGACTCGTTTGGGTTTTGAGAGCAAGGCGGTAATCACTGGTGATATTACTCAGGTTGATTTACCCCGGGGCCAAGAAAGCGGCCTTCGCCACGCACACCGAGTGCTCAGTAATATTGATGGCGTGGGGATGATTAACTTCCACCGAAGTGAAGTTGTTCGCCATCCGTTGTTGACCAAAATTATTGAAGCGTACGAAGTTGACAGCGAAAAAAAGCCCCAAGGAACTCGACCCAATAATGCATTCTTCAATCGAGTTCCGTCGCAGCAGGATACAACGGCCTCAGCCGTAGGGGTAGATCATCCGCCATCCGCCGTAAACGGAACATCAGGCTCAGTGGTGGGTGTCACTGCATAGCGGCGCGTTCGTTGAAGGTTGAATAAGGATTATAACTCTTGCTTGGGGCTTTGTGTGCGACCTCTCACCATAAAGCCCCATGCCATTTCAGCTTGTGTTACTTTTAGTAGAAGTACGTTTTCACCCTTGCTGAACACCACGGGTACTTCTTCCCAATCATGATTGATTCCGCGAAGCACGTTCGCAGAGTGAATCTTGGTGCCGTTCAACCACACTTCAATGCCATCATCCGAGCGGAACCCCAGCACACCTGTCCCTGCTGCTTTTGTTGTGAACGTGCTCACAGCATAGGCAAGGCGATTGTCGCCTTTGTGAATCGCCAACAAATCTACAAACCCTTGCTCATCTGGCTTTGCCAATACCCAACCGTTTGTTGTTGGGCTAACGCTTTTCAGCTCGGCAAGGCTCATCAACTCAGGTTCACCGCGTTGTTCTGTAATTGTTTTTTTCGTGTCGAAAGGGTAATACGCTGAAACAAACCATTCAGCAACTTGGCCGTGTACTTCCCCCAGAGGGACGGAGTACTGGTAGGCTTCTCCTTTTATGGTGCATGCTAATTGCAATTCCTGTGAAAGGGAATCAAGGAACTTTAGGGAAACCTGTCCCCATTGTGGGAGAGTAATTGCTACTTTACCTTGTAGGTTATTAAACTCTTGCACGCTGGTTTCAGTTTTTGTTTCATCTGATAATTCAAGGGTCCGCTTCCAAGTAAGGGTAACACCATCAGCCTGGATGATGGAATCGCTGTTTAGGATGAGCCTTCTCATTAAACCAGCCTCCGGGTAATGGGTTTCGTTCTCCACAAACCTCAACCCTGCAAGGGCAACAAGCGCTGGTACTAATTCCTTTTGTGAATTTGCGGCATGGCTGAGTGCTTCAAGCATATTGCTGCCTTGCTTGCCAGTAATTCCGGCAAGCCTTCGCTCAAACGCCAGTTCTGCAAAGGTGTTGGAATCGCTGAGATCTGCCGTAATACTTACAGTAAATCCTTCACGAATACTCCGGGCTGAAATGATTACTTCAGCCGTTCGGTTCACTGAATCCCACTCATAATCAACCGGCACTTCATTCAGTGTCACTCTTGTTGGTTTCATCACCTGATGCAGAATGTACTTGTATTCCCGCTGCTCTGGTTGGCCGTTGTATGAACCCTGAACACCGTTGCTTTTCAGGGTATATTCGCCATTGGTAAAATGCGTAGTGAATTGGGAATAAGCAAACTCGCCCTGCTCGTAGTGGCTGCTGATTCCGTCGTCCTCATAAAGCTTTCGGGTTTTTTTTTGTGGTTGATTGCTAGCCCAAACATGTAGCTCCAAGGAGTTGAGTTGTTGGGTTGTTGGGCGGGGCGAGTAAGGCTGCATGGGGACGGGTACCCCACTTTGCACGTAGAGGGGGAACTCATCTACATCTGCCGAAACTAAACGCCACTGCGGCCCGTGAATCACTTCATTCGTCAGCATGTTATTCCACTGTCCCTCAGGGAACCAAACAAGTTGGCTCGCAACACGGTTTGGGCCAAACCCTTTGCTAGCGATTGGTGCAACAAGTAAATCACCCCCAAACATGTACTGTTGCGGGGCGTCGTAAGCCTCTTCTTCAGCAGGCCAATCAATATACATAGGGCGATTAAGGGGTATGCCTGAAAGATTGGTTTCTCGGGTTGCGCAGTAAATGTATGGCATTAAGCGCGAGCGCAGGTGAAAGCTTTTCCGCATGGAGGTTGTTGCCCATTCCGGCCACATCCAAGGTCTTCTGTCCAAGTACTCAATAATCCCGCTGTGCAAACGCATGGCTGCAGTTGTGGCAGAAAACTGAACCCACCGTGTGTAAGGTTCCTCGTTACGGTCGCCAAAGTGCCCGCCAATATCATGACTCCAATAGTAGGCGCCCACGTTGCCAGCGGTGCTTGTAAAGGGAACCTCGAACCCCAGCATGGCCCAGCCGGTATCGGCGTCGCCGCTGAAATGAATGGGGTTGCGATGATCTCCCCATCCGCCCCAACGGCTAAATTGCAAACCGCGTTTGCCGTGTTGTTTTGAATGATCAAAATACAGTTTGTTCAACCATGTTAAATTCTTCAAGCCGGGATGGCTTAGCACATCCTCGTATTGCTGCCAATCCAGCCACCAAAAATCCACACCTTCTTTTTCACGCGGGGTGTGCGTGTGAGTAAAATAGGCGTTCATGTACTGCTGATTTCCCGCATCGAAAGAAATGGTTTCGCCGCTGTTTGGGTCTGCACCCAAGCTCAACATAAAGTCCTTGTACATTGCCTCCTCGGGGCGAATACCATCGCTTGGGTGCACGTTCAGTGTCACTGTTAGGCCCTGCTCGTGAAACCACCGCAACAGCGCAGGCGGATCAGGAAGCAACGCGTAATTCCAGCTCCACCCCGTCCAGTCGCCGGTGTGCCATTCCATGTCCATCACAATAATATCTAAGGGAAAATCATGTTCTTGGTATTCCTGCACAATTGCCTTGTAGTCCTCCGTGCTGTAGTGCCACCAACGGGAATACCATGAACCAAGAACCGATTTGCGGGGCAGAGGGACGGGGCCGCTGATTGCGATGAATGAGGCAAATGCTAACTTGTAATCAATTCCATAGCCGAACAAATAGTAGTCTGTCCCTGCGTCAGCGGGCCTTGGGGCCACCCAACCTTCTTGTAGCAGGAAGCCGTTGGAATCGTTCAGCAAATACCATCCATCACGAGAAAGAATTCCTTCGCCTAAATCTACGGGGCCTTTGATTTGATCTAACGTGCTGATTGTGCCCCCAAGATTTTGTGTTTGCTTGATTTCCGGATGCCACCGAATTTCTTGGTTCGTAGTTTGAATGTAAACCTCAAGATTTTCCTTTGAGAAGGGGTTGCCGTTTGGCTTGTAAATTAGGCGCATGTGCTGCGTTTGAATTTCAAGCCGCTCTGGTGTTTTTACCATCGTGAACTCGTTGCAGAATGCGTTTCGTTCAACGGCAAAAATAGAGGGTAGATTGATAAACGTTTCCTGCTCGCTATACTCCATGCGGATCAACGCGGGGGTAATCACCGTGAAGCGTGCCTTGTTAAACACAATCGGGTTTTCGCTGACAATTGCTGAGGATGATGCAGTAAGTGCCGCAAAAAAGATGCTGGCGGTGTTATTGAATTTTGCGTTGTTCATTGGGCATACACACTTTCAAGCATAGAGTGAATGAAACTTGAATTAAGGGTGGTGAGTAGCCAAGGTGAAATTAAAAAAATTAATCAGGTGCGGTGGATAAGGTAAACAAACTAATCTCCGGCGGTACATTCATCCGGTAAGGGAGAACGCTCATGCCCACACCGCGTGATACATATACGGGGCAGAATGGCCCTTGGCAATAGCCGCCGGTGTAGTCTTTATTTTTTACGGGTGACATGTTCGGTAATCCGGGGAGATTAATCTGTCCCCCGTGGGTGTGGCCGCTGAAGATTGCATCGCAGCGCAACCCCTTCGGCAATTTATCCGCACTATCTGGATTGTGGCTTAGCAACAACCTAGGTGTGTTTGGGCGAATGCCGTGCAGTACCACCTCAAACTCCATGGAGTCTTCCCAAAAATCCCCCACACCGCAGATTGCAAGGGCTGGCTGATCTTGAGGCTCGAAGGCTGTTATCTCACCTGCGGGCTTTAAAAACAGGCGCTGATTATCGATCACCAATGCGCCGATCTTACGCAACTCCATGCGAGTTTCATCGGCCCCTTCCCAATGATCATGGTTTCCTAAAACGGCAAACATCCCAAGCCGTGGTGTAAGTTTTTCAAACACCTTAACGCCCTCGCGTATGAACGTGCGGGATTTGCTTACGTAATCACCGGTTAAAAATACAACATCAGGTTGCAGTGCATTGGCTTGTTCAACCACGGATTTTAATTGATCAAGGGAAACATAGGGCCCGTAGTGCGTATCGGAAATTTGCACAATTTTCAGGCCGTGAAATTCAGGTGAAAGGTTTTTTAACGCCAACGGGTATCGTTGCACGTTTAACAGAAAGGGCTCGTAAAAGCTGCCGTATGCTAGGGAGGTTGCGGGGGGTAATGCGGCAACTACTACACCGGCCCGCAGGAATTCCCGGCGATTCATTCGCCATATTTTCTTGGTGCCCTTTGGCGTCGATGGGAGCGGCGTATCTTCAGGGGTGTACCCTAGTTGTTCTGCCGGGTTCAAAGAAGTATTGGGTTGAACGGCCGCTTCCCCTGAAGGCAAGCTTGGCGATTTTTCCTTTCGCCTAACCAACGGCCAAAGCAGTAAGCTTTGCCAAAGCCCAAATAGGATCATGCCAGAGAGGACACATTCCAAGGGGATCCGAATGCGGTAAAACGGAAGATATGCTGAAGCCACCACCTGCGATACAACAATGGAAGGAGCATACAGCAACAACAGCACTTTAATAATTCCCACGCGAAAGCCATCCATGTAGGCCCATGGGGAGGAGTGGTACATTAGAGTTTCAAAAATGTACCGAAATCCCGTGCTGAGAATTAGACACACCGCCAGCAATGCCCACATGTTTGTCGTTGAATACCAAACCTTTGGCTTGGGCGCTGTTTGTTCAGTGTTATCGTTGATCATTGCCTGCGGAGTCTGCTGTGATTGGAATTGCCAAAATATTGGCACTCATAGTGTTGATATGACAAATAAAGATTTTGTATTGAACGCTTGTGAACAGACTTACGGTTATTTCAATTTGTTTGTATTTGGTCGAAATGAAAGGGAAAACCTGTAAATCCCCATTTATCTAACCTTACCCATGCTTTGCCAATCTAATAGGCGATGAGTCTTCACCCATGAATTGATTCACTTAATCAAGGAGTTTTCGCCTTTACGCGACGCAATTTCAAGAAAAAGAATTTGTCCTTCAAAACAATTTGTCCGAACACAAACCGCACCTAGAATTTCTTTACTACAAGAATTGAAGCAATGCAACTGAGTCGTCATTCACTATTTATTTACCTGTTCTTGTTAATTGAAACACTAACAATTGTTCAAGCAAGGGGCTTATCCTTAGGCTTGATCTTGGTTATTGGCTTTATTGATTACATTACCGGGATGGACATTCGTGTGTTTGCCCTGTATTTCATCCCCATTTCAATCATGGGCTGGCGAAGCCACGAGCGGGATTCCTGGTTCACCAGCATACTTTGTACGCTTGCGTGGGCATTCTCCAAATCCGTTGAAATCAACTCCAGCCACGATGTCTTTGTTTGGTCGTGGAATATCAGTGTCATGTTCCTGACGTTCCACCTGATTGGCTCACTGATTAGCCGCATGCGAGCCTACGTTGAGGACTTGAAAATGGCAGCCTCCAAGGATGCGCTGACCAATCTGTTCAACCGGCGAGAATTTATCGCGAAGTTTTCTCAAGAGCTCACGTTGAAACACTCCCGCAATAAACCCATGGTACTGATGTTCATTGATTTGGATGACTTCAAGGACATCAATGATACACTTGGGCACGATGCCGGGGATCGCGTGTTGGTCTCGTTAAGCCGGGTGTTGGAATCGTCCCTGCGGAGTTCCGATGTTGCGGGGCGTTTGGGGGGCGATGAATTTGCCGTGCTGCTGAATGAAACAAACAAAGCCTCCGGTGAAATCGTGATTCGCTCCATTTTGAAGAAGCTTGAAACTGCTGGCCCCGATGAAAGCCCCCAGATTAAGTGCAGCATCGGCGCGATATCTTTTTCGGAACCACCGTCCAACCCCCTCAAGGCGTTGCGCGCTGCGGACCAATTGATGTACCAAGTCAAGAAAACAGGCAAAGGGCACTTTATTATACGGCAAAAGTAAAGGGGCGCTTGCTTGTTGGTTATCGCCACTGAATGAGTGATTCATCCTCAAACACCTAATACATTTACAATGTATTGGAGCAACAACACTGTTCATTTTGCATCCAAAAATTTGAGTTAGCCAATACTAAAAATCCTTGCATCAACATTCGTAACTGCATTTCCTGAAGCACATCCAAAAAAAGGGAAATTCCTATGCTGTATAAGGCTAATGCCTCTATCATTGCTATGGCGCTGCTTGCCACTGCCTATACACAAGCGGCAGTGACCGTTATACAAAACCCAGAACCGAGTAACCAGTTCGCCTTTTTTGGGGCCGCATTTGTTGTGGTTCCAGACCAAAATGGCGACTCAGTTGAGGATATAATCATCGGCTCATCGGGGGGGCAGTTGTCCGGAAACCCTATAAATCGGCCCGGCAGAGCAAACGTTATTTCGGGTGCCGATGGTACCTTGATTTCAACAATCGAACCACCAATACCAACTGAACAAGCAAACTTCGGCAATCCGAATCGCATGGTAGACTTCACCGGCGATTCCGTACCCGAATTCGCCATTCGAGAGCCGCGCCTATGCGACACCTGCGCTGCCACCCCAACAAGTGGGCTTCAGAATTCAATTGTTCCAAACCCTTACCCTGGCATTTGGGACTTCCGCTATTTGGGGAACTTCAGCTGCAGCCTTCGCTTCCCCTTCTCAGGCCCTGCCGTTGCAGATGCCGGTTATTTGGAATCAAGCGCAACAATCTACCGCTCAACAGATGGTGGCGTAACGTGGCAGCCTGTTCCAACAACCGTAAACACAGCGGGTGATTTTGTAGAAACATCCACCCCTGTCACCGCATTCTCCCAATGGACGATTGGCTTCACGCAGTCTGCCTCGGTTGAAAATTGGTGGGCCCACGAATAAGCTGTTTGCCTGCTACCAAAATACAAACAAGAGGGACACTGACGTTGGTCAGTGTCCCTCTTATTTGTACAAATCATACTTAAAATTTATAGGGAAATGAAATAGGTACCTAAATTAGGCCTTCAAGAATGGCCCAAGAGATTAGGCCGGTTACCCCCACACCAATGGTTAGCCCGGTGATAAAGCTTGGCCAGTTTAGCCAGCCCAGCAGCTTTTCCCTTAAGCTTAGTTTGGGCTCTTCCTTTTGGTGTATTTTAAAGAGCACGTGTTCAATTGCTCGGCGAAACTCTTCGGCGCTTTTAAACCGTTGGGCAACATCACGCGTCATGCCTTTTTCAATGAGCTGATAAATCATGGGGTGAAGATTTGGCTGCACTTGAGCCAAGGGATTGTGGGCGCCTTCTTGGTTTCTGATGAGTAAATCTTGGGAGCGTTTGGGAGGGCCGTAGGGGGAGACTTTTGCGAAGGCGTAATAAAGCGTAGCGGCTAAACCGTAAACATCGCTGGAAAAAGAGCCGGGTTCACCGCGGGCTTGCTCCGGAGCCATAAAGCCTAGCGTACCGCTGATGCGGTGACCGTCGCGGCGGCGTTCCTCTAGGGCGGTGCTTGAGAGGCCAAAATCAGCAACCTTAACCCTCCCCTTGGTGGAGATCATAATGTTTTGTGGCTTTATATCCCGGTGCATCACGCCGCGTTCGTGGGCGGCGGCAAGGCCTTGCGCGGCTTCTGCACCAATGCGCAAAAGCTCCTCTGGGGCAATTTTGGCTTCACGCTGAACATACTGTTGCAGGTTTTCCCCTTCAATGTATTCCATGGCGAAAAACGTAAGGTTGCCTACGGAATGCCAGGAGTAAATTTGCACCACGTTTTCGTGGGCCAAGTTGCCGGCGCGTTCTGCTTCAAGGCGAAGGCCCTCTAGTTTTTTATCATCTGCTTGGGCCGGTAATGCCAAAAACTTTAGGGCAACCATTCGGCCTAGGCCCCGGTCGCGGGCCAGCATTACGGCTCCCATGCCGCCGCGGCCCAAAAGCTCCTGCACATCAAACCCCTCTTCACTGGCAATCAGCTTGAGTTTATCGGTCAAGGAAACACGGCGTGTAGGTTCAAGGGGGGTCGTTTCCCCCAACGTTATTGCCTGAACGGTTTGATCAACCGAGGTTTCGAAGTCAACGGCTTGCATAATTGGTTCACCCTGATTGTAGCAAGTATGGAACGTTAGCAGGGCTTTGACAATTGAAAATCAAGGAGGGCTCAAATATCGGAAACCGCTGTTTTGAGCTTGATCGTTGAAGGCAAAGGATTCCGCGTGGGCTAGGAAATGATCAATCAACTCTACGGGCAGGGCAAAGCCAATGCCCTCCTGTAAGATGGATTTCAGCGTAATTAGGCCAACCACTTCCCCTTGGGCGTTTACCA
>DAIOTT010000094.1:0-14482 GCA_036751885.1 Candidatus Sumerlaeota bacterium | reverse complement strand
TGTTGAACGCTTTGATGAAGCGCACCAAATCGGCAGCATGCTGAAAGTCATCGTCCTCTTTACGGTAGTTGGCTAAATCCTTAGGAGGATCACCGCCAAGAGCTAGGATGTTATCGATCCCGGCTTCGGCGTAGCGCTGTAGAATTTCCCGAATTTGGGCTTCTTTGTGGCAAACGCACGTAAGGTGGGGAACGGGATCCAGGCTGGTGGTGGTTTTCAGGCGAACAACAAGATCGTGGGTCAGCTCGCGGGTGGAACCACCGGCGCCGTAGGTTACACTCACAAAACTGGGGTGCAGCGTCTCTAGCTCGGCGATATTCTGGTACAAAACCTCCGATGCGGAGGCTGATTTAGGCGGAAAAAACTCAAAAGAAAGGGTCGTTTTCGTGGTGGCAAATACGTCGTTAATGTGCATAGTGGGAAGAACTATCCAAGGTTTCAGTTATACATGATTGCCTGCGCAACAAATTGTTTTGGTGATTCAAAGTACTTTTTACCGATAAAGCAAGCCTCGAGAGCTGATTTACGAGAATGATTCTTGGTACACTAGCTGGCTTACTGGCTCAACCAGACTTTTCAAAAGGAAGGTAAGGGGGCATAAAATAAGCCGATCGTGTGAATTGGGGTTCTTTTGTGGTATTTTTTAGGACGATAACGCCCTAGTTTGCTGATTTTATTTGATCATATTCGCTTCATAAACTTCTAATCTACGTGCTATTTTACTGAATTTATTACACTTATGGCATACGTTGGTGTATAAAGAGCTTTCAGGCCTAAAAACTTTCGGATTGTTCCTTGCGTTCTACAAAAAAACGTCTACGTATTCACACGGAAGCGGCGATAAAACCTTCCATCAACACTCACTTGGAGAGATAGATGCCATCAATTAAACCGATCACGAAGGCCCTTAAGAACATTGAACCCTACAGCGTTCAAGATTCATTTGATATTTACAACATTCACAAATGGGGAAAAGACTATTTTTCCATTAATGAGAAGGGCAACGTGGTCGTTCGCCCAGAGCGCAATGAATCGCGCGAAATCGATCTTCATGAGCTCGTAGAAAGCCTTCAGCAGCGGGGCCTTGGCTTGCCAATGCTGTTGCGGTTTACTGATATTTTGGGCGATCGAATTGCAGGCATGAACACGGTGTTTCAAAATGCGATTGCTCAATATGAGTACAAAAACGAGTATTGCTGCATTTACCCAATCAAAGTAAATCAACAGTCCAGCTTGGTTGAGGAATACGAGAATTTTAGCAAGCAATACGGGTTTGGCTTAGAGGCTGGCTCGAAGCCCGAATTGATCGCTGTGCTAGGCGTTACGAAAGATTTGAAAACGCCGATTGTTTGTAACGGCTTCAAAGACGACGAGTTTATTGAGATGGTAATTCTTGCCAGCAAAATGGGCAAAGATATTACGCCCATTGTGGAGAAATTCAGTGAACTACGGTTGATTGTTAAGTACGCCAAACTTCACGGCGTTTCACCCAAAGTGGGCGTGCGCGTTAAACTTGCAGCCCGCGGAAGCGGTAAATGGGAACAAAGCGCCGGCGTTCGCTCCAAGTTTGGCCTTACGCTCCCCGAGATATTAGAGGCCATTGAATATCTGCGGGAAAACGATATGCTGGATTGCCTGCAAATGTTGCACTTCCACATGGGCAGCCAAATCACGAACATCCGCCACATTAAAGGGGCATTGATTGAAGCGGGCCGTGTGTTTGTTGAGATGCACAAACTTGGGGCCAACATGAAGTACATTGATGTTGGTGGTGGTTTGGGTGTGGATTACGACGGCAGCCAAACGAACTTTGAAAGCTCTATGAATTACACGTTGCAAGAGTATGCGAACGACGTTGTTTCACGCATGCAAACCGTGTGCGACGAAGAAAACGTTCCACATCCGAAGATCCTTTCTGAGAGCGGCCGCGCCCTGATGAGCTTCAACTCCCTCTTGGTGTTTGATGTGCTGGGCACAAGCCGGATGGATTTGATCCCCGTCCCTGATGATATCCCTGAGGATGCTGCAGCGCCGTTAGCTGAGTTGAAACACTTTCACGATAATCTCTCTCAGAAGAACTTAATTGAGCAATACCACGATGCATTGCAAGCCCGTGAGGAGTGTAGTAACCTATTCAACTTGGGTTATCTAGACTTGAAAAGCCGTGCCCATGCAGAGGCTTACTTCTGGAGCATCTGCGGTAAAGTTCTTGAAATGACCAAATCAATGTCCTACGTTCCAGATGAACTTGTGGGCATTCAGGATTTACTCTCTGATATCTATTTCTGCAACTTCTCCTTATTTCAATCCATGCCAGATAGCTGGGCAATCAGCCAGCTGTTCCCAGTAATCCCGATTCACCGCCATAATGAAGAGCCAACACGTCGCGGCATCTTGGCAGATATTACATGTGACTCCGACGGTAAGATTGACTCCTTTGTTGATATTCGCGACGTAAAATCAACGCTTGAACTCCACCCGTTAAAACCCGGAAGCCCCTACTACTTGGGCGCATTCCTCATCGGTGCCTACCAAGAAATCCTTGGGGATTTGCACAACCTTCTTGGGGATACAAATACAATCCACGTTTCCCTTGATCAAGAGGGACAGGTTGCTATTACCGATGTTATCAAAGGTGACACAGTAAAAGATGTGCTGGGTTACGTGAACTACGATACGCGGGAGCTTGTGAGCAATGTGCGCTCCATGGTTGAAGCGGCCGTGCGTAACAAAAAACTCAGCGTTGTAGAATCTGCTCAGCTGATGGAGTTTTACGAAAAAGGAATGGCGGGCTACACGTACTTAGAATAATCGCCCGTAGGTATAATTCATTAAATGAATCATCCGGCGGTTGTTGTGTTGCATCAACCGCCGGATTTGTTTTATAGCTAGAACGAATTAAGGGTGAAACTGGGGCTGAACAAACACAGAGATCTGGGTGTTTCCTGTTCCGTTGAATGCTCCTAAGGAAGTGCCGATTGAGCGCGCATCACCACTGGCATATGGGGCAACGTAGTTCCCATCCCACGTTAGCCTGTCCCCCTGATTGACGGCATCAGTCACGGGCATCAATACAACACCGTGTACAATCAACGTACACTCATCGCCGCTGATTCCAGAGTTTGCCGCAACCCCTGCATAGACAGCCGTTGTGCTTTGCGCGCCTGCTAACACTAGGGTTCCCGCAGTGCTCCATTCCATCGGTTGCCCTGCGGTGAAATCACTGCCCGTTATAAAGGGGCCAATTGCAATGTTGCGGCCTGTCACTGTATCAACCGTTAGGGATTCGCTAATAGATACATCGCCCAGAAAAACACCGGCATGGTTTCCCTCGGGAATTAATTCGCGCATGCTAAATAGATCATCATTTTCAGCCCCTAAAATACCGACTCGCCGGGAGTTGGCATCAAGGGCAAACCGTGTAACGCCTACCACGCCAATGGCATCAAACGTGCCCTGCTTGGTAGAAGCAATTCCCCCTACACCCACGGATAAACCACTGCTTAAGTTGTTTGTGGTGGTTTCAACAGTTGCGTCCCCTTCCACTGCAAACAGCAGCGTATCATTCAGGCTAACATCAGTAAAGGTTGTTAGCGTTGCTTGCGCTTTCAGGCCTGAGCGGGTTCTGTTATCCGTCGCCACGCCAAGCGATTCAATGAAAGGAAAGTAACGCACCTCAGCACCTTGTTCATTAAATAGGGTAGAGGTGTTGGAAACGATGATATCCAGTTCATTTAGGAAATCCCAGGAACCGGTTACGTCTTCATTGGCCGATGCATCAAGCAAATTATTGGCTTCAATGCCTTGTATCTCAGTGACACTCAAATCGTTTATACTGGCGGTACTGGCGGTAATATCAGCTGTCTGCAAGGATTCCATTTCAAACTGTTGGTCAAGTGCAGAGTAACGGAGTTCTCCGTCCCCCTGGTTTGTTTCAAAAAGAATACTAAAACCATCAGCTGCGGTTTCGTTGCGTAATATCAGCGGTGATTTAGAAACAATTAGCGAGTTTGTAAATTCCCAGAAGCCGAGTATTGATTCGTTTTGTTCTGAGTTCAAATGAATTGATGAGTCTGATACATGGGCGCCTAACGTTGTATTGCCGTTCGCATCCGGCGGGGTAAGCAGAAGTGCATTGAATCCGGCGGAATGACTCAGCAGATGCCGTGCATCATTGTGGTACTGGGGGTGATCGTCGTTCGTTAAGTTCTGCAACGTGCTGTGTGTTGTGGGAACCTGATTGATTGTTGAAAGGGTAACAGTGCCAGCAACTTGATCTTGAAACACCAACTCGTTGCCCGAGCGTGTAATACGTACTATGCCGTCGTTTACGGCGCCTTCACGCAATTCCACCTGTGTTGTTTCAATTGCCAATACTTCAAGCGTTGCCAGCATGATTAGAGTACTAATTAGTTTATAGGGTGTATGCATTGTCATCCTCCTCAGGATAAAGCGTATTCATTGAGCGTTGAAAAAATTTTGATTGTTGTGGCGTAAATAGAAAGAACAGCGCGCTTTGTGGGTACGGAAAGAAGAAGCTGTTGACCATCAATCTGGATGGCTTGAAGAGGGACGGGGTACTCTGGCTGTGCCAGTATTTCAATCGGTACGCTTGAGTATAATACACCTGCTTGGCTAATCTCAATACCTTGCTGTGTTGAGCTGTTCCACATACGCAGCCGTTGTTCCCCTTCATTCCAGCTGAACCCATCTGGGTGTTTATAAGCCGGCAGTACATTTTCTACAACATGTGATTTAAGTTTTAGTATGTCACTCTTATACGATAATACTAATTGTTGTTGAACAACGATTTGGAATTCGTAGGGGTACAGTCGGTACTTTACTGTACAATGGTGATTTTC
The DNA here is from genome assembly GCA_036751885.1 of Candidatus Sumerlaeota bacterium. GTDB lineage: Bacteria > Sumerlaeota > Sumerlaeia > SLMS01 > JAHLLQ01 > JANRMB01. The sequence continues at coordinate 9,620 of DAIOTT010000094.1, read as the reverse complement.
AAAAAGCGTGAACCATTCTTGTAGCAATTCTAAATTGATATTTTGCCGCGCATTTTTCCAACCAACAGATGATAGCAAACCTTCACGGTTCGGTAATAGAGCCAACCGCTCCGGAAGCTTGAGTAAATCAGTCAAGTGCAGCGGTTCAGAATCATGAGAAACCGTCAGGTTTGCAACCGAGTAAGTGCGGGCTAATACTTCGCGTAAATATTCTGCAATGATTGGCACACCTTGACGAAGCCATGTAAAAGCCCAATATTCTTTTCCTTCACCATTAAACCCTTCTAAGGTTGTAATGATTGAATCATCCGATTGTTTTTTCAGCGTCAACGATTCAGCGCAGAAGCGGGGTTTTTGGTGTTGAACAATCGGGTAGGGGAGCAGAAGATCCCTAAGTTCAAGGGTAATAGCGGGTTGATTCTCAAGAGCGGAGAAATTACCAACAGAGAAGCCCGTCCCTGTGGAGTTAAAAAAACTGAGCGATTCTTCAAACGCTAGCTTTAGAACCGTTGCAAGTGCTAGATCACGGGTGAATGTACCGGTGAACCAAAGGTTTGCATTTGCTTGTTGAATGATAAGTTGAGCGAATGCTGATTCATCCCAAGCGGTATTGTTATTAAGAAACCGAGGGTTGCTGATCAGTTCGCGTATTACCCTTGCTGGGGAACACAAGCCTGTGGGCTGCGATGCCAGACCACGGCAGCGTATGTAAAGTTTATCAGTAATTTGAATATTACTTGTTGGCAATACAATAAAACTTAAGTGACAGGCTTGTAATGACAACGCAAATTCAGGATCTGCATTCACAAGATCGAAGGATATTTCCAAGTCTTCCTCGGTGGCACTAAACAAACCAATGGTGGATTCTGGAATAAGCGTAGTGAAATCCAATTCAATCTTCGGAAGAATAAAGTTGCTAAGGTTTGCAATGGATTTGGTTGATATTGATGCACGGGGAATATTGATTGTATTTTGGCTCAGCGCTTCGTAATCCAGCCAGCATCGTGAAACCTCAATAAAACCTTCTTCTTCAATGATTAGGGTAAACTGAAAATCTGGATGGTACAAATCAGCAATCGTGGCGTTGTTTATTTCCACCGTGAGGGACACAGTACTCCATTCTGATGAAATAACAAATCGCCTCTCCTGCTTTGCTAAAAAGGGAAATGATGCTTCTAAGCGCACGCTTTGTAACGTGCTACTTTTAAGGCGAATGCAGAATTTAGCCGTTTTAATAGAATCATCAAATTGCCCAATGGGTTCTGTAAATTTATAGATTAGCCCCGTCAAATTGCCTTGTGTAGGCAAAACATTCAGTGAAGCAACAGCATCATCATTCTGTTGATAGAGTGCTGAAAAGTTGTTGAACGCTACGCCAGTTCGAGATTCAATGCGTTCAAAATATAATCGTTCCCAACGTGTTGTATTAAGTTGAGCGGGTGGTTGAGGAATTGAAAGCAATGTGGCGTCAGCAACAATAGGTTCGCCAATCTCAAACTGCGTTCGGTTAAGCACGGCAGTTATTTGTAGGTTGCCGCGCTTGCAAGTAATGTGAATTTCTGTACTTTGACCCCAGGCGCCGTTTGTTCGAATCTGGAAGACGAGTTTTGCACGGCGTATTTTTGCCAATCGAAATTCTTCATCATAAAGTTTTCGCTTATATCGTGCTCGCAAAAAACGGTTGGAACGGCGCAACAGCGCACCGCCCAGTGACTCCGCAAGTTGGGTAAAAGCATCCAACGGTTGTAAGGCAGTCGTTGGTTGAAGAATCTCCCAATCAGCTGCAGAATATTCAGGCGTAAACACAACGGGCAAGTCAGCGTAATTGATGTTTAAAGGGAGAGTCGAGCGCTCAATAGCGGTAGTTTGAATACCCGATATCATTGGGCTGGAAACACTGTAGTCTGAGAGAATCATTTCTGGCTCATCTGGGTTGAGTGAAACTATCAGCACACCCGCTTGGTGATCAGCAACAATCCACTGCAACGGTGCATTGGGGATCAAATAGATGAGGGGTCGATTCTCATGTATGCGAGGTTGTGAACGGGATAATGCAGCAAGCCTTGGCGGATCTAATCTGATTTCATTGTAGAAGAGTATTTCATCGTTAATCTGAATTCTTCCCGCGCTGGGCCAATCGGGATTTTCCGTAAGAAATATCTCATCACTTTCCCTCATTATAGGGTTAGCACTACGTATTCTTTTGGCAGCAAATAAGGGGATTGCCTGAAAGTAATCTGAGTCGCCGAAGACCACAGGCAGCCAAGTTGTATTTGCAAGGTGCTTGCCTTCAGCAAGTGTGGAAAGATCCCGACACAACCGTTTCCGCGTATTCCAAATAGGTGGTGCATCAACCACAAATTTTAGTTCTGTTGCAGTAGTCTCCCAACGCTTTAGAATGCCGGTGAATAAGGGATTTTCTGGATGGTTGGCATCATACAGTATTAACCTACTAGAGTGACACTCACCCCCGAGTAAGGCATTAGCAACTGTTTGGGCTTGTTTGCTGAAAAAGGAGAATGAGGCTTCTAGATTACCCCCTTGGTTTAGCCGTACACCATTTTGCCAAGAAACACTAATCTCGGTTTCATATTCTGGCAGTTGCGTAAATATGCCGCCCGATAGTTGATAAACATTACCTTGAATGATAACTTCTAAGTAAAGCCGCTCGTACCATTTTTGTGCTTTAATTACGGTTTGATTGTTCATGCTTCACCAAGCCATTTGAACAACTCTGCATAATGGGTGGATGTACCAATAAAGTGCATTTTGTAAAGGATGTTTGATATTTTTTCCACTTCAGATGCGGCGGTGATAAACTCCTCCACGAGTTGACCGTTTCTGAGCACAAGCATGGGTTTAGAGTTTGATAACGATGTTAACAACTCCACATCGTGCTTAAGCAAAGGTGCGTATGTTCGTTGAAATTTGGTAGTGGTAGGGCAAGCCCAAGTGGAATTTAATTCGCCATTTAAGCGCTTACCAAAAAGAAGCGAATCCGTTTCCAGGCTTTGCTGTTCCGTTGCGGGGAAGCGTGGTTCCAGGGTAACGTTGTTGCAAGAAAAGATCTGCGTCCCTTCAGGCAATTCCTGAGATAATGATTGATTTACATCAACAACATTAATTGCGGAAGCTGTTACGATTCCTAAATAGCGAATGGAGAAATCGGGTAACTGCGCCAAAAGATAACTGTCAACTAACGGCATGGTATCATCGGTAGAAATTGGGAAACTATTGTATCCGAAAATGGATTCTGCCAGCGTGGTGATTTTGACTAATGAATGCAGGTGCATTGCGCGTTCATTTGAGGGCGGCGATAAGTATTCGCGAAACCGTTCTTCCCAAGCACCGCTGAAGTTGCCTTTGTTGTAGGCGGTTGCGCCTTCGGTAGTAAGGGGGCTGGAGTGTGGCGATAATTCAAGCCCTTCAAGTACACGGCGAACTTCTTGTCCCACGGCGACTAAGCCAAAATGTTGTTTTGAATTCATCCATCGTTCTTCAAGGGATCGGCTTGTTCCGTTCCGGATTAGCACTTTCCACAGATGGTACCCGGCCCCTTGCCCGATTGGTGTGCTAGAAGGGTTCCATGAGTCGCAGAAGATTGAAATTCGCTTAGAACGAGGTGCACGTTGAAGTGATTCGGGCCCGAGCGGGGATTCAAGAAATTCTATCGGCACATCGGGGAATAGCACTTGAAGACTGCTCTTTATTTTTTGGTAAGAATCTACCATGGCAAAGCAACCTCCTTTCTGTAAGAGGTGTTGTTAGTATCGTTTTATATCGTTAGGTTTAGTGGATCGTTCTTGCGGTGTGCGCGTGCTTGAAAGTGGGCTGGGCAGTTTGCTATTCGGGATTGTGGAATTGCTTTTAATAAGACTTTGTAAATACTGCCGAGCCCGCTGGGAACGTTCACGCCAAAGCTGGGGCGTTGCTTCTCTTCGGCGTTCAAACAGGCGCTCAATTGTCAGCGTAATCCATATTTCACGCAAATATCCTGATTCCAATTCTTGATCATTAATACCGTTCAGTAAGGCAATAATCTCCTCAGCGGCGGCGTTTGATGCTTGCAGGGCAATTGCCTCGTTGGCCTGCTGTGCATTTGTATCATCCGTAAGGGAAATAATTGTTTCCTCATCCAGGGCATAGGTCAGCTCAGTAATTGAGAGGGGCATAAGGATTCTCCGTTCTCTTATGATCAATGAGAGGGAACCCTTCTTAAAAGAAGAGTGTCCCTCTAGGTTAAACTGTAGTGTGGGTTTAGCTTACGGCATTTTTGATCAGGTAAGCAGCCTCTGGTGCCACGAGTTTAATGTCGTAGTATTTTTGAACCCGCACCATGGTGGATTTGCGGTTTTCCTCGCGCCAGGTTTGCACGCTTGTGCCGTTGATTCCGCCGCCTTGGCTCCAAACAAATGTAAGGGCTGGTGAAAGGGTTTTCAGCCCCACTCGCTGCGGCACATACAGCAGAATGGCATCCTTGCCCCAAACCGGTGCTAAAGTGGGAGTTTGCCCTTGTGCGGCAGTATTTTGTACGGAACGTGGAACAAGAATACGTTCAACATCAAATAGCTGCGCAAGTTCTGATGGGCCAAAAACTCCCAAGCGACTGTAGGCAACACGGCTAATGACTTGGGGGTTATTCCGAACTTTTTGGTATACATCAAATGGTAATACCAACGTGTTTGGCATTTGCTGCGTCCCTGCAACAACGGAAGCACGGGCTGCTTCAATCGCCTCCACAGGATCAACAGATTCATCGTCCCACCGGGTTGTGGCGGTGCTTAGCGTTGTTGATGGAATGTTCGCCGTGTTGCGCAATAGCGTTGAAAGAGCAATCTCTTGGTTGATGAGGATTTTATCGGTCAAGAATTCCACACGATCAGTTTCCGTTTGAAGCGGCGCATCAGCGTTGTCTCGTTCTTCATCGGGAATAACAGATTCCAACGCGTGATCTGTGGCAAAGTAGGTTTCGGATGAAAGATCAAAACCAACCTCGTTCGCCTCAGTTCCCGGAGCCCGTGAATCAGAGTCGCTTCGCAACCCATCTCGGGCAGAATCGTAAACAAAGTATTTGTTGCTTTGCTTTCTAACAGGGATTTCTGGGGAAAGAAGTTGTGAAATATAAGCCCCGTTACGGTAGCTGATTGAGACGTTTGTAAGGGCAATATCGTGGTGTACGTTTTCAATATCTGGCATGTTGTATTTTCCTTTTCAGAGTAAAGATTGTTGGCTTACAGGTTGATTATTGGGGTTATAAATATTTCAATAATATCGCCGGCTAAGGTGGCGGTTTGTTGGGCAGTACCCACTAGGTTTATACCGCCTTCGCCGCCTTGCATTTTTGTTGTTTGAAGAATAGGCAAACCAGTTCCGTTGCTTGAGGCGTTGTTACTGGCATGCACAAGTTTTGTTACGAAGGGCGTGTTATTGATGATTTGGATGAGCTGATTTGCGTTGATGACTGAGTCAAACGTGACAGGGTTTAGCTCAAGGTAGATGTTCAGTTCATTTCCGCTGAATTCCACAAAGGTTGGGGTATTTTCCTCACCTTCAATAACCCGAACTTGAAATAAGTTTCCAGCTAACCCAGGGTTGCGGAACTGAATATTAATTTGGTTGTTGTTCCCCGGAAGGCCTAATGTGCAAGTTGCTTTTGCTGCGGGTTTGATTCTGCCTTCAGCATCGGCAATTACTACAGTGTCCCCTGCTTGTATTGGTGCTGCACATTCGCAACGCGTAAGGCCCCACCGGCGAAGGGCAATGGGTTTTCCTTCAAGGGTTTGTTGTTGCAAGCTAACACCTAGTATATTGCAATCGTTCGCTTGTTCCGGGTATTTGCATTCTTGGTAGGTGTTTCCTGCTACTAAAACTCTGTAGCGCTGTACACCCCCTGGTTGAGCCATAATGAATGAATCATCACCTCCTTCAATGTTCATCATGGTGTGCAACTCCCTGTGCTTCATTACGCGATACACGCAACAATGCATCAACATAACTTAGGGTTGGTTCCTGAACCTGAAATGCTAAAGCCTGCTGGTGTCGTTGCATGGAAAGATCCGTTGCTTGGCCGTGAAATGGGGCTTGCTCATTCTCGCGGACGAAGGAAAGCTCTAGGCATTTGCTTTGAACCGTTGGCTTTTGATGACACATCAGGAGGCTTGCCAGAACTTGCTGCTGATCTTTGTTCAGCTTAGTGAAAAGCGAATCAAGACCCGCGGATTCCCAAATCGGATTCCAACGATTCTGATGCATCAAAGTAGTCTTAAATTCTTGGTAGGCGTTGGGATTATTTTTCTCCGCAGGGGGAGAACCCTGTCCCTTTGGTGCGGAGGATTCCTCATCATTGTTAATCATGAAGTGAATGTTTACCGCCTCGCTAAAGAGGGGATCGCTCATTCCCTTGACTTCAGGCGTTGCTGCCCCAAGAAAGGTAACGGCCTTAAGCTTAGGCTGAGGTTGATGTTCGTTTTGTGAGCGATATAACTCGATGCTGCGTTTCTTGTATTCACCTTTCTTAATGAGAGTTGCAAGCTTTGGTGAAATGCCTTGCAGCGTTGCGTAAAGCGTATTGCCTACTCGCCGTAAGGATTGCACCCAACCCTCCGCGGGGCCTGTTTGGTTGTGATCCAACGTAACGGGGGCTTCGTGTTCAGTGGGTTTGTAGCTGCTTGCAATGGCATCAAGATCTTGATTGGTGTAAGTGCCTTTTGGCCCATAATCACCGGCTTTGAATACTTCAACCTCAAGGGTACTGGGCAAGGTTTGGGTATGGGTTGACTCTTGGTCTTTCATGGTTTCCTCCTAGGGGATTTTTGCGGATGATACTGTTAAAGTTGGTTGACGATTTCAGAGGGACAGGGTTCTATCGTTCGCCTGATTCCTGCTCTGCACTTAGCTCGTTGCTTGTGGATTCAACATTTTCCGTGCGCTCACCTCCTCTCTCGCGTTCGCCAAGGGAATCTGTACCGCCTGTTGTTGTAACGGCGCTGCCTTCACGTTCACGCAGCAACACTTCGCTCGTAGGCCTTTCACCCCAAGCAACAGGGGGGAGTTGCAAGCGTTTGCGAACCTCGTTGATAGTGAGAATGCCAAACCGCAAATGATATTGAAAGATGTTCGAGTCATCGTGAGACAAGCGGTGTTCTTGTTCACTGGGTTCGGTTCGTCCGTAGCGGCGGTATAACTCCTTGGTGCCAATCGGTAAACCCAAGCGCAGTAGTTCTCCATCAACACGGATTTGAGTTTCCAAATCTTCAGGTAGCGTAACATCAAACTTCAGGGTTGGGCCTTTTGTTCCGGGCAAAAAGTTGAGTTCAACAAGCCAGCGAATAAGGGTTTCATTCAAGGTGCTTTCCAACAGCCTAGAATCGGCTTCAATGTAATCTTGGCGCACGCTTTCATGAACGCGGCCTAATGCCATGCTGCCGCTGCGGCGCCCTTCACCCGTGGATAACGTTGCGCCTAATACAATACGCGCCATTTCATCGTTACACCAATCAGCCATGGCTTTAAAACATTCGCCATCACCGTTTTTGCTAGCTTCCAAATACTCCAGCTTAATGGTCTCTGGAATCACAATGCCCGCATCGGTTTGTAAGGAGTCCAATATCTGAAGCAGCTTCTCGCGCTCGTCGTTGGGGAGTGTGGGATTTACTTGGGCAACGGCGAGTGGTGCGCCGTATTTTTCATTGTAGATTGCCCAACTGCGCAGGGTATTCTTTTTGAACCAGTAGTACCAGTAGGCGCGTTGGCATAGGCCGCGACCGAAGGGGTTTCTTGCGTCGCGACCAAAGTGCAGCACAACAAATTTTCTCTCGGGTGCGGGTACGGCTTTTCCCCAAGCCCCAAGGCGAGTGACAGTGTTGTTTGCGGTGGTTGTTGTTTGTTCAGGTGTTGTTGAATTTTTGAGTACAGTGTCCCTGTCACGGCTCTCCTCAAACGGCGGGCTCAGTAACTTTAGGGCAAGGCATGAACCCTCGGTATTTGAGAAGGCAAAGTACTCCTGCGGGTGAGCGCGCCAATCCTGCACTACCCATTGCCCTTTTTCATTGTAGCCCCAAATAAGTTCTACGGCGGAAAATCCCTTCGCAAGTGCATCAAGCAAGGCTTTGATGAATTCCTTGAACCGGGGGAATTGGGTAAGGGCTGATTGAATGAAGCTGCGAACGGCATCTTGCTGCGGGGTTGGTAGGGTTGCTTCGCCGGTAAATTCCCAGTTATAATCCAAACCCACTAGGGCATTGATTCTGGTTTGAAGCAGGGAATAAAGCTGACCGTCTTTTTCTTCCATTTCGCTGAAAAGTTCGTACAGGCTTCTTTGGTAGCGGCCGTTGCTGGCCTCCGTGGCAAGTAGGTCTTGTTCTCTTTTCTGAGTTTCAAAGGCTTGATTGAAGGGTGAAGAAAAGGCATCAAGGCGCATCCAGCGTCTGGCTTGCGAGGCCAAGGGGGCCGGCGCGTTGGCATGATTGGGCGTTCCGGGATTTGGTGGCGTTATTTCAGGAGTGTTCATGAGCGGCAAACCGTTCCTTTTGGTTGAGTGTGATGCCACAACCCAACCACAGGGTTTTCCCGGTTTCTGGAACCCTAGAACAATCCGAACAAAATGAACAAACAGAACACACGGATCGATTCGAACTACTTGCTTATGATGAGCGAGCAGAACGCCATTTCTGGACAAGCCGACCAAGTAATATTAGTTTTCGAGACCTAACCAAATTTTAACATAATTTATTTACTAAAACCACTAAAACACAGTACAGCTAACTTTACCGTTGGTAGAGTGAAGGGAATAAATACAGCCCTTCTGTGAACATTTTACCGCTATGTAATGAATTATCAGCACTTTGCTTATTACGCGTTGATTACACTTCACTTAAGCTCCACCGTGTTAAGTGGGCCTGTTCGTTCAGCGTGGAATTAGGGGAGTTTATGAGCATACTGTTTGAAATGGCTTAGCACATAAATAAGCAGTTGACTGAATTGTTCCGGCACGTTCTATCTACGCCCGCGGCTGGGTTTATCTCAAACGCGCAATCTCTAATCAAAAGGTATTATAAGATGAAACGTACAATTTTTTCAGCAATCGCAACAATGTTTGCTGTGTCATTAGCTACAACTGCTTCTGCACAAATTCTTATTACACAAGTTGTGGATGGTCGCCTTGCAGGCGGGACTCCAAAAGCATACGAACTCACTAACGTAGGCACAACGAATGCACCATTGGCAAACCTTGAACTTCAATTTACCTTCAACGCAAACCCAACACCTACTCCTGGTAGTTCTATCGTTCTCACCACCGCTTTGACCCCATTGACTGCTCTAACACCCGGTCAAGTCGTTACATTCACAGCTAGCGGAAGCGATGATGAATTTCTTGCAATCACGGGGTTTTCACCCACAGCAATTGGTGGCGGCAGTGTAAATGGCAATGACAAAGTTATTCTTGTAGATACAACAGGCCCAACGGTTCTCGACATTCTTGGTGTTGTTGGCGATGCTACTAATTTTTACGTTGATTCGTCAATTGTTCGTAACGCTAACGTCCTCTCTCAAAATGCAACCTACACAGCTTCAGAGTGGACAGTTACTCTAATCAGCGGTACTGATCTTGCTGCTCACGT
>DAIOTT010000093.1:1094-14528 GCA_036751885.1 Candidatus Sumerlaeota bacterium | reverse complement strand
CACCCAGCTCTTCTTCGACAACCGCGACTTCTATGACTTTCAACAGCGCTGCGAGCTTGCAGGCATTCATGTTCCCATCATCGCCGGCATTATGCCTGTAACCACCACCAGTGGCATGCGCCGCATGGCTGAATTAGCAGCCGGCGCACGCTACCCCGCTGCCTTGATTCGGGCACTAAACCGAGCGGGTGATGATGCCGCCGCCGTGGAGCGCGTTGGTCTGCACTGGGCAACGGAACAATGCCGCGATTTGCTTGACCACGGGGTGAAAGGCATTCACTTCTATACCCTCAACAAATCGGCGGCAACACAAGAAATCTACCGCCAACTCGGCATCGCCGATTCCACAACCCTCAAGTGAATCCACACAGCCCCAATGAAAACCCTCAAACTCTAACACAATACGGATGTTCCAACGATGATGTTTCAACAAAATCCACTAAGAACAATGAAGGCCCCCGCTGCGGCACTGGCACTCATGATGATTGTTCCCACCCCCACTTATGCGGGCATTGAAGATTATTTTGTCGATCGGTTTCACGACGTGTTGGACATTGTTCGCCTACGCAGCGGTATTCCTGATGAAGGCGAAGGCTACGGCGTAAAAGCACGCGTTACCAGTGCGGCCCAAGTGGGGTACGTGAACTTTGATGGCACCTACGCAGGAATTAACCGCCGCGGCATTGGCATGACCCGTGAAGACCGAGAAGAGGGCGGAATCTCCTTCCTATACTTTAGCGAGCATGCCATGGACACAAAATTCGGCAACGTCTTTCTAGAAGGCACAACTGATTGGTCAAAAGTGCGAGACCGGCGCCTTGAGCGAAACAAGCCCTACTGGGACGACGGACAAGGCGATCCGCTCGGCATTGGTGCTGAAATTGCAACTCCCATTCTTGCGTTGGACATTGGGATTTACCCCATCGAAATAGCAGATTTTGTACTGGGAATTTTCACCATTGATATTATGGAAGACGACCGTATTACACAAGCTCGCAACCCCTACCTTGAAATGTTCCCTACGCAACCACCCGTCCCTAACCTGACGATTGCCGCGGAAAAAAAGAACCAAGAACTGATTGCTCGGCGCCAGAACATTACGGGGTATGATGAATCCGCCGTGAATTCGATACAAGTTTCTACCCAAGCTTCCCCCGTACAACAACCCGCGCCTACAATCGTACTGGATTCTACTCCCCCAAATACAAATCCTGAAATTGGAACTTTGCCGGACTCCCCTACCGATCAACAAGGGCTTAACGCCGTATTAGAGGCAAGTAACCCTGTTGCAGAAGAAACCGCGAGTGACACTCTTCCCACCACACCCGCCCCCCGCACCGATGCACAAGCCCAAGACCGCAGCAATCAGCAAGCCGTAGAACCAGTTGTTGAGTTGGAGAACTAACGCTGACTCCGCAAGCAACATCCTCAACGCAAAAGCCCGTTCCCCCTGTTTCCCTAATCTACGGAAATCAAGATGATCTTGTTAGCGATGCCCGCTACAATTTGATCCGCCAAGCGCTGCCCGGCGGTGAGGAAGAGGGCGAAATTATTGATCTTTACCCGCCTGGCAACATGCCCCACAAGCTGGAAAAATCCCTCAGCACAATCATTGATGAATTGGGTACAGTGTCCCTCATTCCCGATATGCGCCGCGTGGTGATTGTTCACCAAATGGATGAATTTAGAACCGCACAAAAAGGGAGCCTGCGCGAGGCAAAAGCCAATGCTAAAGGCAAGCCTAACCCCGTTGATACCTTGGCAAATTACCTGCGCAAAGTTCACCTTACCACCAACAACATCCTGATATTTGTTTACCTTGAGGATGATGAGAAAAACAAAGTAGTAAACAAAACAAGTGCCCTTTACCAGCTAATCAGCAGCCTAGGCCCTGCAAATGAATACCGCGAAAAACGGCTGGATTGGCAAGTTGAGGAAGCACTCTTTAACGCTGACTTAAGCCTTAGTGTAACGCTGATTCGCGATTGGATTAGCCGCGGGGGGAATGCACAATTTCGCCTTGTAACAACGTTGAACGGTGTTTTGCAATTGCTGTTGCAAGCACGGTTGGCGCAAGAAGCACGGGAAAAAAATCAGTCCACCACAAACGCCTTTGCTGGCCTGCGTCCCTCGCTGGAGAGTGTCCCTCCGTTCAAAGCAAAAAAAGCCCACACCTTGGCAAGTCGCATAAGTTTGCCGGCACTAAGAAAAGCGTTTGTACGCTTCAACCAAATACAATGCAGTTTTTTTCCTAAGGGAACTGAAGTGGTTGTGCATGATGCCTTGGAGCAAACGGAGATTATGTTGGCCGAACTATTTGCAGCTGCCCGCACACGGGCTGCCTAGTAATGTGGGAATCTGGGTAATGTACTGCGGCTAATTTACTGCCGCCAATACGCTTGAGCCTAACGCTTTAAGCTTTGTAGCGCCCTAGTTCCATTTCAATCAAATCACGATATCGCTTGTAAAGCTCCCGCGTTTGAGCGCCTGCCAAACCACCGCTTACAAACTGGTCTTCAATCCGCGTGATTGGCATTATTAGCAGCGTTGAGTTTGTGCAAAAAATCTCGTCGGCGCTAATCAGTTCCTCGGGGTAGATGAGCTTTTCCTGAGTTTGTAAACCAAGTTTTACCGCCAGTTTTAACAGCACTTGCCGAACAACACCCGGCAGCGCCCCAGAGGATAATGGCGGTGTAAATAGTACCCCGTCCCTGAACCAAAAAATATTACTCATCGCGCATTCCGCAACAAACTCTTGAGTATTCATCAACAGGCCTTCGTCGGCATTCTGCTGTTTTGCATACTCTCGCGCTAAAAGGTATTCGCTGTAATTGCCAGACTTAAATCGGCGAAGCGGGCTGTGCTCATTGATTGGGTAAGGAACTGTAACCAACCGCCAACCGCGCTCCCAATCTGCAGCAGCCACATCGTGCAACGGCACAGCGGTAATCAGCAGTGTGGGCTCGTTTTCAGCATCATCCATAAACTGGCGCACAGGCCCACGGCTCAGCGTAATGCGCAACCTCGCCTCCGTAAGCTGGTTGCAATCTAACACCTGCTCGCATTGGGATGTAAGCTCCGGAAAATCTATTTGGCAGGGAATCCCCAGTTGTCGCGCTCCCAAAAATAACCGCTGAAAATGTGCATCCCGATGAAGCAGCTGACCACCCTCCACCCGTATCGTTGAAAAAGTACTGTGTCCCCAAAGAAATGCGGAATCAGAGCAGCGAATTCTAGCATCTTCTTGCCTCATGAATTCGCCGTTTAAACAGATGATTTCCATACGGTTTGCTTATCCTGATTTAGCAAATATAAGTAGACTAATTATTAGCCTTCTAATAATTAGCAATCTTCGTGGGGGCTTAGTTCACATCATGATGATGTTGATACAAAGGATTGAACTCCCGGGAAATCGTTGGCGGTTCCAAACAGCGTTGATCGCGGCTTAAGAACTCCTGAATCGCGGGGCTGTTGTTTGCGTAAAACTCCTTTACGGATCCATCAAACGCGATTTTGTGTTCATGTAAAAACAACACACGATTTCCCACCTCTGCCATGGAGATTAAATCGTGCGTCACTACAAGCACGGTTGCTTTCAACTCGTCATTCACCTGAAGGATAACATCATCCACCGTGGAGGATGTCATGGGATCAAGCCCAGCGGTTGGTTCATCAAATAAAAAGCAATCTACATCTTGTGTTAGGGCCCGTGCAATTGCAACTCGCTTACGCTGACCCCCGGAAATCGTAGCGGGCATTTGGTCGCCAAGACCTTCTAACTCTACTGTTTTCAGTACTTCAGCAACTTTTTTGCTAATATCTTGATTGCTCATATTCGTCAGTTCTTGTAAGGGAAGTGCAATATTTTCCGAAACAGTAAGGGATTCCAAAATCCCGCCGTTTTGAAAAATATACCCAACGCGTTTCCGAAGTTGCTCAAGTTTCTTTTCGCTGTATTTTGTAATATCCTCGTCATCGATGTAGATTTTCCCTTTGTCTGGGGCAACTAACCCAACGATATGCTTTAGCATTTGGGATTTTCCTGTGCCTGAGCCCCCGAGCAAGACGCAACGCTCCCCTGCACCAATCTCAATGGAAAGATCGTCAAAAATGCATTTTGGCCCGTAGCTTTTCGAAACGTTTTCGAATCGTATTTTCATCGTTTATCCCACATGTTTATTGAGTTTAGTGCAGTGATGAGTATTATGGTGAACATTGATTTGAGCATGAAAAAAATGATAAATTCTCCACAGAAAACATCCTAATCAAGGATTCAATGAATCATCGATTTCCAAATAATCAAACGGTACAATAAGATCTCTTGAATTCGGTGGAAACTCAAGGAAAAGTCGACGTTCATAAAGCACTGCATCTTCTGGAGTTAAACGTGCGGAAGACATTCGGAGCAACACAACTTCGGCTTCGACCGGCCAAAGTGTAAAGTAGCCTTGGGCGTCGGAGCTGGTTTCTGCGATAAGTTCTGTTTCTGAAAAAGCCTCAACAAGTACCTCGGCTAAAGGTTCTCCGTTGCGGTTGATGATGTGCCCCTGTAATTGCTGGCCAATTGGCCTAAGCATCATGCGCTCCGGAATTTCACCTGCTTCAGGGCTCAAAGAAAAGAGCGGCGAAATGCTTTCACGCCTGTCCGCCTTGGCAATAATGCGCCCATACCCTACTTCAGGAACGCCGGAAAAACGTACCGCACCACCGGTTGCTTGGTTCCGCGAGAAGGAATACGCAATCAGTGGTTCATCTGATGATGGAGCGGCCGTTAGGATCAGGGTGGCATTTGCGGAGGGAATTGGGGTTCCTGTTTCACTAATCAAAAGAATTTCAATGGTTTGCGAAGTAGCGTTTTCGGCAATCTGCAGAAAAGGAAGTTGCAAATCAACATCGCGCGCCGGGAATTGAAGATTAACCAACGCTGTAAGCCTATCCCCCGCCGGTGAATCATGAAAAATCGATTCATCAGAGGGTGCAGCAGGCTGGCTGTTGTGTGCTTGATTCATCAATTCAAGGATCAATCCCTTGGTTTTATACTTAATGATTGATTGATAATGACGAAGTAGCGTTGATTGTTGATTTCTGCTAAGCTTGTTTGGGGATTCATTTAGCACGCCAAAAGCTTGAAAAAGCCCTACGCTTGGGATTTGATCAGTTGAAATACTTGCAAGCCCTTGCTGAATTGAATCTTGATCTTGCTGTTTAGGCGAAAATCGAAGGATTTCTTGTGGGTGGAGGAGTAGTTCATCCTGGTTCATGACAAGGTGAAACACAGGTGAATGAAGGATGATTTTAGCAAAACCCTCTTGATTGGTCGTAAATAACCCTTTGTGTTGTGTATTTTCATACAAATGAAACGATGCGTTTTGTATGGGGGTGCTATTTTCACGCTGCAATACGACTTCCAGCAAGTAGGATTCTTGAGGAGTTGGTGATGAATTCTCTGCTTGCTTCTGGACTGCGGAAATTGTTTGAGGAGGAATTTGATCCCGCTGAGCAGGCACAACCGATGTTTGAGCAATAACAATCGACAAAACTGCAAAGGGGAATGTGATGAAAAGAAGAAACGGTGAAGCAGCGCGAAACATGAATAGATCATGCATAAAGCCTGCTAAAGTGCCAGTGAATTCAGAAAAGTTCTTTTATCGACGTTTTACCTAGGATTTGTGATAAAATTATAGGATTATGCTCTGGTTGGTTCAGATTATTTGTCGAATCGAGAAAGACTTCCTTGACCGTTTTGCATTGAACCGAGTACCAATTTTCTATCAATGATGTTGAGTGTTTGATTATTTGCAGCTGTTGAGTGTAATCGTCGATCATGTTTCACGTGAAACAATGCTTGTTTTAGGGTTGTAAGGACCTGTAAAGGCCATATTTCGCCCCTCTTCTCGATCCGATCAAGTAATTCTGAGGTGTAACAACTGTTTAATAACCTGTAATAAAATCATCGCAATAGTAAAAATCTCATTGTTTCACGTGAAACATTCCCCAAAAGCCCAAAATGAACAAGAAAACTTTTATCCTTGGATTCAACAATGCCGTCTAAATCTCTTACTAAAGCTTCTACCCCGGTAATTGCTGTTACAAATCAAAAAGGCGGTGTGGGTAAAACCACAACGGCTGTTACGCTTGCCTTCGATTTGGCCCAGCGGGGAAATAAAACGCTGTTGATTGATCTTGACCCCCAAGGTAATGCTGCCACAGCACTCGGGGTGGATCGGTACCGCGACAATATTCGTACTTCATATGATTTGCTGTTTAATCATCATAAGGATCTTATGCCGATTGAGATTGAATCCGTGGAAAAACTTTATCTTTACCCAGGGAACATTGGGCTGATTCGTGCCGATGTAGATTTACTTGGCTTAGGCGAAAAACGCCATTTAGCCCTTTCGGAGGCTTTGGGGCTTATTGCCGCCGATTACGATTTCATCGTGATTGATTCTCCACCTTCATTAGGAATTCTTTCCGTTAACATCTTAGTCGCTTCCACCCACGTGCTGATTCCCATCCAATGTGAATATTTAGCCTTGGAAGGCCTAAGTATGCTGCTAGAAACCCTCGAGGAAATTGGCCAAGAGCATAATCCTTCCCTGAAAATTCTCGGCTGCCTGATCACGATGTCGGATCTGCGCACGAATCTTTCCCAACAAGTCGTTTCGGACGTCCGCGAACACCTGCAAGATCGTGTTTTCGATACCATGATTCCGCGCACCATTCGCTTGTCTGAATGTCCAAGCCACGGCCAAACAATCCTTCAGTATGATCGTTGGGGAGCAGGCGCTAGAGCCTATGAAGCGCTAACAAACGAAGTTCTCCACCGGATTGATCCGCAACGGTATGCTTCGGCAAAGCAAAATCGACGGAAAAACCGAGCGCCTCAGGGTTGATGAACGCTAAATTTTTTATTGCCAATTAGGCTGCTCAATTATTCTTTGCTCAATAATCCTTTACGCTTTTTTAGTATTATTTGCGTACAAATCACTAAGTCGTTCTAATTATAGGCAATAAATCTAATCCATTTCACAGGAAATAATCATGGGTACATCAAGGAAAAAAGCATTGGGAAAAGGTTTAGGCGCCCTATTAGGGGGAAAAAAAGAACCTCAATCTGTACTTGAGGCCGAAAAACACCCAGTAAATCAATCGTCGACGTTCGCAAATCACCCTGCAACACCAAGCTCTTCCGCTCAGAATCCGCAAAACACTTTGGTAGATTCGCTCAACAACGATGGTTCCGGTTTGTTGATGCTTGGCGTTAAGGAATTGCGGCCTAATCCGTACCAACCGCGACGAATGTTTGATGAAACCAAGCTTGAAGAACTTCGCGATTCCATTAAAGAGCACGGGGTTCTGCAACCGCTTTTGGCGTGTGTTGATCCTGAATTTCCCGGGAAGTACTTATTGTTAGCGGGGGAGAGGCGCTGGCGGGCAAGCCAAGATGCGGGCTTTACGGAGGTTCCCGTTCGTGTGGTTGCGGCGAAAGATCATGAGCAGCTGGAGTTTGCCCTGATTGAAAACATTCAGCGAGATAATCTTTCCGCCGTTGAGGAAGCCCGCGCTTACCAGGAGTTAGCCCAAACGTTTGGGTATTCTCAGGATCAAGTGGCAAAGCGTGTTGGCAAGTCACGTGTAGCCGTGGCTAATTCCATTCGATTGCTCAAGCTCACGGAATATGCCTTGCAGGATATTGAGGACGGTAGACTTACCGCTGGTCATGCACGTGCGATTTTGATGCTTTCTCATAAGCTTCAACAGGAGGCGCTGAGAAAAGAAATCCTAGAGCAGGAACTTACCGTTCGCCAAGCTGAAGAGAGAGCAAGAGATTATCAGCAGGGGAAGGTTCATCTTCAAGATAAGCCAGAATCCGCGAGAACTACGCCTAAAAAAAGTACGGAATCGGGCGAACAAAATCTTGACGTTGAACACCTATCAGAACGATTAACGCAATTGCTGGGGTGTAAAGTTCAAATCAAAGCCCGTTCCGTGAAACGCGGTAGAATTGAAATCACCTATCGCTCCCTTGATGACATGGATCGCATTTTGGATCTTCTTGGTTTGGATCGAGACAACCTCTAGCACGAATGCACATCTAAGTTGAATCATTTCAATGAGTTGCGTTCTGAAAAATTCTTCCCGGTGCGCCTCTATTGCCTTTTTCACTTTCCCTCCCTGCCCTGCAAGCCGTTGTTGATGCACCCCTTTCGCCCATAAGCCTTGGGGCTTTTGGTTTGGGGGTGAATATTGTTGAAGCAATCACCCAAAGCGATAACATGGGGCGAATCTGCCTGCTCACGCTTCTGGTAATGTCCGTGTGGTCCAGCGCGATTATTGTCGCAAAGTTTCGTGAAATTCGTTTGGCCGTAAACCAAACGGAAAATTTTATGCATCAATGCTTCGAAGGGCAAAAATCGCTGTCGGAAATCTATCAAATTGCGGAGAACTTTCCAAATAGCCCGTTGGCCAATTTGCTAAGCGAAGCCTACATTCAATATGAAATTGAAGCAGAGCAGGAAAGTGCGGAGGTTCTCTCTTTTGAGCAACGTTTGCACCTGAGCAGAACCTGCGTGGAAAGCGTGTTAGAGCGTACAATTAGCTCGGAAATGCGCCGGTTGGACAACCGCCTAATTGGCCTAGCCACAACTTCAACGTTGGCGCCGTTCATCGGCCTTTTTGGTACGGTGTGGGGTGTTTTGGGCTCGTTTCAATCCATGGGTCACAGCGGCGCTGGGGATCTAACAACGTTGGCGCCGGGGCTTTCCACGGCTCTTGTTACAACCATTGCCGGCCTGGTAGTGGCAATCCCAGCAGTGGCATTTTACAATTATCTCTCGGCAAATGTATCGCGATTGAACAGCCAAATGGAAAGTTTTGCGTACGAACTTTCCACTATTTTTCAAAAACACTTACTTCGGCGTGGTTGATAACGCCACTGTAACACCTAGACTTGATGAAACACCGGAATTTGATGTAAGTACGGGATTAGATTTTTAATCGAAGAAACCAAGATTGTTGGAGCACCATGCGTAAAAGAATTCGCCGAACATGCCAGCCGAAGACGGAACCAAATTTAACTTCGTTGCTTGATATTACCTTTGTTTTGCTTCTTGCTTTCATGGTTGTGGCGCCGGCCATTAATAAGGGTGTTGAGCTGGATTTGCCGGAAGTGAAAGCGGCGGAAACAATGCGTAATGCCAAGCCCATAAACTTGGCGGTTCAATGGATCAATGATTCCCCAGCTATTTACGTAGACCGTAAAGTTATTGAGCCTGACGATATGATCGCGGAGCTCACACGGTTGGGCGCCCTGGCTGATCCACCAAAACCCATTACCCTTTCCGCCGATAAACGAGTAGATTGGCAAGTTGTTGCCCAGATTATTGCTGATCTACGGTCCGCCGGAATGACATCCATCGGCATCGTGACCGATGTGAAGAAATCGTGAACTGCGGGGCCCTTTTATGATGATGAGAAATCAACCAACAATCCCATCAAAAACGGGGAGTTTATTCTTCTCCGTCATTCTGCACGGGATTTTATTGGGCATTATCGCGCTCACTGTTTTCCAGCCAAAGGTGGAGTCTGCGGCAAACAGTGAACCCATGATTGTTCAGGTTCCGGAAGACTTTATGCAAACGCCGCCACCAACGCCAGAACCTACTCTTGCGCCGAAAAATACCCCGCGCCCAACTCCAGAGCCGACGCCGGAGCCCACACCTGAAATGACGCAGGATAACGTGATTACGCAGGAAAATGTCAAACCCACCCCAAAGCCCACGCCTAAGCCTAGCGCAACACCAAAGCCGACGCCCCAAAGTACACCGAAGCCGAAAGCAACACCTCAGCCCACGGCAACGCCTAAACCCAAACCCACGGCTACACCTAAGCCGAAACCTACGGCAACGCCAAAACCCAAGCCAACGGCAACGCCGGCGCCAAAGCCAACGGCTACACCAAAGCCAACGCCTGTTAGCCTAAGCCCGGAGGAAATGCGCAAGCTTTATCAGGAACGCGAACTGAACGCTTCGGGCCGGAAAGATACTCCCGCCCCAAAAACAAGCAAAAGCCCAAGCCCCTCAAAAAAGGCCAGCCAATCTAACAGCGTCTCAACATCCGGCAACTCTGCAGGTTCTGCCGCTACCATTGGCAAACCAACCGCTGAAGAGCAGGGGATGAGCCTTTCCACAAATGATCTTCCGGTGTATTACCAAAAAGGTGCGTTGCAGCACGTTGCGCGTTTCTTCACCATTCCCAGTAATCAACAGCGCGATATTACGGCGGTTGTGGAATTTAGGATTCAACGGAACGGAACAATCTCTGATATTCGGTTGAAGAAAAGCTGCGGCGTTGCTAGTCTAGATCAACGGGCGCTCGATGCCATGAAGCGGGCCAAGCAATTTTCACCGTTGCCCGATAGCGTTCGGGATGATTCCATCCGTCATGAAATTACGTTTTCCATGACGCTGTAACTGCCTTCAGTTCCACGCAACTAATCCTAGGAGTTCACGGTGAAAAGCAAGGCTCATCAAGTACTAGAGCAGCTTTACCGTGAGTTTCACCACCCGCAATTTTTAACCTCAGATCCGCTGTGGTATGCCCACCAATACAAGCACAAAGCAGATCAAGAAGTCGTTGCTTTTATCTGTGCTTGCTTTGCTTTTGGTAATGTTACAAGCATCAAGAAAACCCTTGAATTTATTCTGCACAAATTAGGTGATAAGCCTGCGGAAACCCTTATGCAGAGCACCAGCGAAGAGCTTTCTCAATTTTCTGCAGGGTTTATTTATCGTTGGATTCAAGGCGATGATTTAGCCCTTTACTTGTACCGCATGGGCGAGTTGCTGCGGCGTTACGGAAGCCTTGAAAAGTGTTTCTTGCATCACGATCAATTGGCAGGTAAAGGTGTGCAAATAACCGACATCAGTGTCCCTCATCAGGCTCATGCTCAAGTAAAGAACAATGTCCCTATGAAGTACAGTGTCCCTCATGCGAGTAATGTACTTCCCCGTAAATCCTCCCTTGATAACATCACAACAGGCCTTGCAGGATTCACGGCGGAATACCAATCAATTCACCATCCGCAGCTTATACTTCGAAAGCGAATACTTGTCAGGAGAAACGGAGAAAGCACGTCCCTGTCCCCCTCAGCGAACACGCTTCTACCAATGGTTGCAGCGGGTAGCGCCTGCAAGCGAACGTTTTTATTTATGCGGTGGGTGTGCAGACCGTGCGACGGCATTGATCTTGGACTTTGGTCGGTGGATCCCAGTCGGCTTGTAATGCCAGTCGATACACATGTTTTTCAAGCAGCAAAAATACTGCGTCTCACTTCGGACAAATCCCCTTCGCTTGCTATGGCAAAGCGGCTGACGAAACGTTTTTCTCGTTATGATTCGCAGGATCCTACTCGGTTTGATTTTTCCCTGACGCGCCCGGGCATCATGGGTTTGCGAGATTATTTGAAGCGTGAAATCCCCCTGCCTTAGGGTCTATTACAGCGTTACTCATAACGGTATAGCTTTCGCAGTATTGCCAAACGCTGCTTGTATTGTAAGAATGTGGATTGTCTTCACGGTAGAAGTTCAGTATTCGTGCAAAGGCAAAAATTAAGGTAAGGACGCAATCATCATGAATCACTTGGAAACGCTGAAGGACTTTCTTCCGATCGATCCTTTTACCTCTTACCGGCCAAAAAGCTTGGTTTTTGGCAATAAACCGGCAGCTGCAATCAAGCAAACGGCTAAAGCAAGTGCGAGCGGCGAAAAGGGAAAGGGGTTCTTTCTTCTGCGCCAAATTGCCAAAGGGGGGTTCGGCGAAGTATGGGAAGCACACCAAGCTTCCTTAGGGCGAACAATCGCCGTGAAGCGCATCCGGAAGGATTTAATTGAGAAAGGTGAATTGATTGATGAAGATATTGAGGCCGGCGAGCACGCCTTTCAACAGGAAGCAATGATTGCCGCCTTGCTTGATCACCCGAACATCTTGCCGATTTACGATTTAGGCTTAGATGACGACGGCCGCTCGCTTCTTGCCATGAAACTTGTGCGCGGCAGAGCGTGGAATGAATTCGTCTCTGAAGATTTTAAGCAACTAGATGAAACGGCTTTCCTGGCGAAGCACCTCCCCATCTTGATTTCCCTGTGCCGCGCCGTGGAGTTTGCCCATAGCCGCGGCATCGTTCACCGTGATCTAAAGCCTAGCCAAGTTATGGTAGGGGATTTTGGTGAAGTATTGCTGATGGATTGGGGCTTGGCGGTTATCGCTGATGTTCACAAGGCTGGCCAAGATGGCTCAACGCTCTCTTCCTCTGGGTACGTTTCCACCACGGAAAGCGCGCCTAACCCTGCAGGTACTGCAGCCTACATGGCTCCTGAGCAAACGGAGGAAAATGCCCGCAACATCGGCCCTTGGACGGATGTTTACCTCCTGGGTTCTACTCTTTATCAACTTCTTACGGGTTCAGCTCCTCACATGTCCTCTACGCCAATCGCCACGTTGTATAAAGCGGCTGAAAACAAAGTTGAAGCACCTTCAAAAGTAACGGGTGGGAACAGAATGGTCCCCTCTTGCTTGGAGGCGCTTTGCCTGCGGGCTCTTTCAACTAACCCCGATGAGCGGCCTGCTTCAGCCAAAGAGTTTGCAGAAACCGTACAGGCCTATCTTTCTGGTGCCAGCCGCCAAGCGGAGTCGCTTGCGATGGTAGAAAAGGCTCGCGAGTTTGCCGCAAAGTCCAGCTGTTACGATGATCTTTCTCGGGCGCTGGTGCTTGTGGAGCGGGCCGAACAATTGTACCCCATGAACCCCTACACTCGGCCGCTTTTTCAAGAGGTAACCCTGCGCTTTACCCACCAAGCTTTGGAAAATAAAGATCTACAACTTGCCAGAATGAACGCCCTACAATTGCAAGATGAAGCCGTGCGAGACGAGTTGTTGAAAAAAATAAGTGCCGCGCAAAAAAAAGATCAACAACTACAAACCCAACGCCGGGTTGTTGCTTTAGTTGCCGCCCTGTTGTTGGTTTCACTTTATGGGTACGGCCTGCAGTACACAATGAACCAAGAAAAACTTCATGAACAAGAATTACAATCACTGCGCAACCAATACGAGGCAACAGTAGCTCAACCAACAAACTAATACCTGCCTAATTGAATATTCCCCAACGTGCGGCGTATTAGTAACCATCAAAGAATACTCACCCCCGTTGAACGAGCACCGCACCATGAAAAAATTTATCATTATTGGTGTAATTGTATTTCTTGGCATGCTTCAAATGCTATTCAAATCCCGCAGTGTCACTCTTGGGCCCGGTGTTCATGTTGTGGATGAACCCATTCAAATCCCGCTGAAAAACGAGCGCTCCTTTGAAGTTGGTGCGTTCACCATTCAACCCGTAACCCGAGTTGTTTAGGCGGTAGGTTGTGGGTATAC
>DAIOTT010000093.1:0-1084 GCA_036751885.1 Candidatus Sumerlaeota bacterium | reverse complement strand
ATCTCGATTACAGCGCAAAACTCTCCCCGGTAGATTTAGCCCTTGGGTGGGGGAGTATGAGCGATGAAGCGGTGCTCAATGATCTTAAGATCTCCCAGAGTGACAGGTTCTACTGGTGGTATGCTTCAACGCTTCCAATTCCCGCTCGGGAGATTACCACCAGCAGCGCAAACATGCACCTAATCCCCGCGGATCCGGCCGTCAAAAAGCAAATCCTAAGGGCCAAAGAGGGGGAAGTTATTTACCTCTCCGGTAAGCTGGTAAACGTATCAGATTCTACTGGCAGAACGTGGAACTCAAGCCTCACGCGGGAGGATTCAGGGAACGGAGCCTGCGAGGTAATTTGGGTGGAGGAGTTTAGAATCATCATCCCAGAACGCTGACGATTCAATACAGCGCTAAAATCTGCAGTCGGTTCAACCGCCAAGCCCACAGGGACACTCACCTATGTGAGTGTCCCACTTATACCATTTCTTCGTCAAAAAAAATTAGTAGATAAACCAACCGGATGTTGTGCCCTCAGTACCAAGGGATTCCACGTATTGGCGGAGCAAATCAATCCCTGCCTCATCAGGGACACTGACCCCAATAAACGGCATGAAACCAACCTCCATAAACCGTACCATGGCAGAGGCTTCCGCATCACCGGAAACAATGCGTGTTGTAACGCCCGCTCGCGAGCGATTCAAGGGTATATCAATAACATTCCACTGGTGCGGAAGAGTTTCCCACCGCAAATCCATGTTCTCCACGCCCGTGCCACCCTCCGGCCGGTGACACATGGAGCAGTTGGTTGCAATGTAACTGCGCAGGCGTTCTGCCGTAGGTACACTGGCATCCAAATGATTTGGCCGCGCGGGCAGTTCATCCGCCGGGGCAGGCAAGCCGCCATCAAATAACCCCACGCTTTCAAACGCCTGCAAATGGTTCTGTGTCACTGAGTTGTGGGGAAAGGTGTAATCCCAATTTAGCTGCGGCGTAGTAATGCCCAACACCGTGCCAGCAGCACTAGTGTGGCAGGCAAAGCATTGGTTGCGGCTGGGGTAATTCCACGTAAAAGTGCTGTTGTTTCCATCGGCATCCA
>DAIOTT010000092.1:0-14618 GCA_036751885.1 Candidatus Sumerlaeota bacterium | reverse complement strand
GAAGGGTTAGAACAATGATTCCCACGGAGAATGCATATTTAGAGTGAATTTTCAGTGTGAATTCCTGCGTGGGCTTCCCTTGTTCTTGAAGAATCGACCTCTTTTGGATAAGCTCATAATACGTCATTCTCGACGGATCATCGATGCTGGAAAGAAATTCTGCGAGTTTATCTTCTAATTCAAGACCGATTTCATTGTTGGTTGTTTCTGAATAATAATCATATCGAGAAATTTTTCCTTCCGGATTAAACTGACGTACCGACACATCTTTCAGCAGCCAAGTTGTTTCACTTCCGGGTTTTAACTGAGCACTTCCGGCGCGCACCATTGCCCGTGGAAGAGTCGTTTCTTTGTTGATTAATACGAAAGACACATTATGCATAAGACTTGAAAGAGAGCTAAGGCGTTCAACAAAGTAAAATTGATCCTCGCTGCCGCGCCGATGAATACCCTGTTTTTCAATTACTTCATCGGGGTCTTTTTGTTGGATGTTCACTTTACGAATAATCTTTGCTTCACGTTTTGCCTGAATGGCATAATTCTCTTTCAAAAAAAAGAATCCCACACTTACAACCACCGCGCAACATACAAACGGAAGGGCCAACCGTATGGGGCTGATGCCACCCGCTAAATAGGCCAGCAGCTCGTTTGTTCGAGCTTTTTGCATGATGACCCAGAGCGTTGAAATGGCGACGCCAAAGGGAGCAACCTCCAGCAAGAATGCAGGCAAGCCTTTTAAATAATAGAGAAAAACGGCCCCAAGAACCGAGGATTCGGCATCGGAAACTTCTTGAAAGAGCGTGATGACGGAATCGATGAGGAATATCAGGGCAAGCAGGAATTGAAACGTTAGCAACGTTTTGAAAAATTCTTTGGCAAAATCCCGATCAAATAGCGTCACAGTTGAATTTTCACCCTATATGTTCTGATAGTTTTTGGTGGTTCGAAAGAAAGATTGTTGTATGGTGTTGGATGAACATCAAGATGAAAGTTTAAATCCCCCGATGCATCAGGTGCAGAGGGGGATTTGTAGTACATTGCAATTGTTCATGTTACGAAGAGGTAAATGCCTCAGGATTTTGGCCTAGAAATCAAAAACCAAAAAAAGCATAAACCCGGGTGTTAGGATTGTACTTCTTGTTGCTCGTCATAGGCTTTTTCAGCGGCATCAAGGGCAGCGTCTTCAGCGGAACGACGTTCTTGTTCAGCGGCGGCTTCTTCTTCAGCAATCCGTTGGTCTTCAAGTTCTTCAGGGCGAACTTCTTTTTGAACGATTACGGAGATTTCAGCGTAAACTTCGGGGTAAACTCTGATGCGAACGGGGTATGTACCCACTGCTTTCAAGTTTTCAGGAAGTTCAATTTTACGGCGATCAACAGCGTGCCCTTCATTGGCTAATTGCTGAGCAATATCCATTGAAGTAACAGAGCCAAAGAGTTGGCCTTTATCATTAGCACGCATGCTAAAGGTAAGTTCAACGCCCGTAAGTTTTTCCGCAATGGTTGAGGCTTCTTCACGTTCGCGAGCGAGCATGACTTCAATTTTTTTGCGGCGCCCTTCTATAAGGGCGATGTTTTCTTTGTTAGCGATTTTTGCGTAGCCGCGGGGCCCGAGGAAGTTGCGGTAGTAACCGCGTTTGACTTCAACGATTTCACCCGCGCTCCCGAGATTATCTACGGAGCGGAAAAGGATTACTTGCATGAGAGGATTCTCCTAAGTTCGGTGGTCAGTTTAAGGTCAAACGTCAAGGTTTGCGTAGGGCAGAAGGGCAAGGTGGCGAGCACGCTTGATTGCAGTGGTAAGCAAGCGTTGGAATCTGGCGGAAGTGCCTGTCATGCGGCGGGGAAGAATTTTCCCTTGGGGCGTAACAAAACGTTTCAGCGTTTCAACATCTTTGTAATCAACGTATTCCGCTTTGATGAGCTGGAAGTAGCATATTTTACGACGTGGGAACCGACGACGTGCAGCGCCGCCGCCTGCGCCGCCACGATCATAACCACCGCCGCCGCCAGGGCCGCCGGGGCCACGGCTGCCGCCGCTACTTGGGCGACGATCTTGGAAGTTGTTAGGGCGTGGTGCGCCGCCTTCAGGGCGGTTATAGGATGGGCGCGCATCAGTGCTAGCGGGCCGGTTTTCAGAGCGTGGTGTTTCTTCACTCATAGTAATTTAAAACCTCAAAAAGTTATTTGGAAATTAGAACGGAAGATCGTCTTCTGTTCCTTCGTTGTTGGAGTAGCTGGAGGAATCATCTTGGTATTGATCGTTGTTGTTCGCGGCAGGCTTTTGGTAGTTGGAGGCTGGGCGTTGCTGAGAGTATTCACCCGGTGCACCCCCTTGGCCTTCGCCTTGTGGCCTGCTGCCGAATTGCACGCGTTCCGCTAGAATGTAAAGCTTGTTACGCTTTTCACCGGTTTGAGTTTGGTATGTATCCAACTTCAATCGGCCGTCCACAAGGATTTGGCTCCCCTTGCGAAGGTACTGAGCGCAAAGCTCGGCAGTTTTGTCCCAAGCTTCAACGTCAACGTAGAGCACTTCGTCGCGGCGATTCTCGCCGCTGCCCATACGCCTGTTGCTTGCAATCCCCATTTTAACAACCTGACCACCGTTCGGAAGAACGCGTGTTTCGGGGTCGCGAGTTAGGTTGCCAATGATCATGACTTTGTTGAGTTCCATACAAGCTTCCTGTTCCCCGAATTAGGATTCGGTGTTATCAGCGGGTGCAGAGGACGCAGCAGGTGCATTCTCTGATGTCGGCGCTGATGGAGCAGCGTCGCGGCGTTGATACCCACCTTCACGAGGCGTGTAACCTTCACGAGGGGTGTAAGCAGGGCGATCACCGCGAGGCGTAAACGGACGACGCGCTCCTGGTGGGCGGTAGTTAATTTTGGCCATGTCTTCAACTGAAAGGGGCTTGCCCTTGGATTTACCCACTACCGAGCGGGTAAAGAGTGAACGAAGGAGGTCTTCAGCAATGCGAAGCTCGCGTTCAAGTTCTTCAAGAACCTTTGTGTCTGTTTCCGTGGTGAAGTCGATTTGGGCATAAATACCGTCACGGAATTTTTGGATGGGGTAAGCCAACCGGCGTTTTCCCCAGATTTCACGCTTATCAACTGTGCCACCGTTTTTGGTGATCACGGCTTCTAGGCGCTCAAGGGTTGCAGTACGTTCTTCTTCTGTTCGGAGTGATCCTAAAATCACTACGAGTTCATATTGAGGCATCTATGTGCTCCCTATGGACGTTAGGCTTTTCCGTAATGGAAAGCAGGGATTTGATCGTTGTAGGATCAAAAGGGTTACTAGAAAAGGCTTGAAACCAAGCGCCTGTCAAGCATGATTGCAGGCTTGTCTGCAATATTGGGTGTTGATTGGGAATGAAAACCAATTAGGAGGCAGAATTAATCCTCCTCTTCTTCATCCTCATCGTCTTCGTCGCTGACGTCTTCATCTTCAACAAATTCATCGTCATCGTCAACAAACTCGTCGTCCTCATCGTCGGCGGCGAAAACTTTTTTCTTGGCGGGAACAACTTCTTCTGCGTCGTCCTCATCAACAAACTCTTCTTCAGATTCCGCTTTGGAGGCTGCCTTGGCGCGGGCTTTTACTTCAAAAATATCCTCTTCATCCTCAAAATCTTCAATTTCATCATCCTCGTAACCAAGAATTCCCATGGAAAGGCCTGTGCCGGAGCGCTTGGCTTTTTCTTTGTCGCGCGCTTGTTTCTTTTTGAACATTCCCCGCAGGGCTTCGTTGATGATTTCAAGCACTTGCGTTTTGGAGACTTCACGTACGAAGGCAATTTCATCGCACAGGAACTTGCGCGCTTGCTCCATGATTTCTTTTTCTTTGCCTTTGAGGTCGTTCGTTTGATCTAGGATGAACAGATCTCTGAGCAGGCGAGTGATCTTAGCCGGATCACCGGATTTCATTACGTCGCGGTAATTCACGTATTGCAAACGAGCGTCGTTGCGGTTTGGGGCAACGGGGTTTTTCATGCTGGCAAGAACTCGCTTTACATCATCGCGAGACATAGGACGGCGAATGCCACGTTCCTCTACTTTTTTTTCGGGAACCATGATTTTTGCGCCATGGGCTTCGAAAATATACATCACCATATCTTCTTTATCGACGTGCATTTTGGTCATTCCAAGAACAACACAGATTCCGATGGTGGGATCGACAACGGTTTCGCCTTTTGCGAATTTCATCATTTGCGGGGGTGCTCGCTTTGATTCATTTAGGGTAGGTTTTGGTTCACTTTGTTCAACAACGGAGTGAGCAGGCATGAATAGACCGCCCCACAAGTTGAATACCAGTGAGCGTAAACATTTGCTTAGAGTGTGTGCTTGACGCAAGGAATTCTTACACCACTTTGGTTTCTTTTCTTTCAAAGCGTGCGCTTGAATGGTTTGATGTATGAATGAGTTGATTGTATTTGAAGGGATTGACGGCGCCGGTAAAAGCACCCAGATTTTGTGCCTAGGTGCTTGGCTGCAACAGGCGGGGCGGGTTTGCCGTCTCTTTAAAGAACCGACGGACGGCCCCTTGGGCACTAAGATTCGCTCCCTTGCCAAAATGCAGCAGCGGTTGCCGGTTGAAGAGGAGTATGGGCTTTTTTTGGAAGACAGGCGGTGGAACATTGACCACCAAATGGCACCGGCCCTTGCCCGCGGCGAGGTGGTTTTATTGGATCGATACTACTATTCCACCGCAGCTTACCAAGGGATTCGCGGTTTAGATGCGGAGAAGATTCTGCGTGAGAACGAGGTTTTTGCCCTGAAGCCGGGTTTGGCATTGTTTTTTGAGCTGAGCGTGGAGCAAGCTTTACAACGTATTCAACAAGGCCGTGAAGGCGGTTTTGATGCTTTTGAAAGGAAGTGCGATTTGGAACGCATTCACGCTGCATTTGAGAAAATAGACCGACCAGAAATCGTTCGGGTGAATGCTGCTCTTCCGCAGCAGGAGCTTGAGCAGGTGATTCGTCGTGTTGTAACCGAGCGCTTTCCACGCATTACGGAGCCCGTTGCCCAACCATGATGGGAGTTGATTGGCAGACGCAATTTTTTGAGGGCGAAGGGGTGCTGGTGGGGATTTCCGGCGGGGCGGATTCCGTATATTTGGCCCTTGTTTTAAGCGGCAAACTACACCCTCCGTTTCTCAGCACTCCCCTACCCAAGTTGCGCGTTGTATTGTACAACGCCAAGTACGAGGGGCGAGCCGGTGAGGCTGACGATGATATTGAGTTTTTGAAAGCGTTTGCTAAGGCTGAAGAGTTGCCCTTTATTTGGGACCCGATTGCACCGGATTACAAGGGCCCCACGGGGAACTTGGAAGCGGATTTACGGGAATGGCGGTACGAGCGAATGCGGTTTATTGCTCGGGAACGAGGGCTGCATTATTTGGCTTTGGGGCACAATTTGAACGATGTTGCCGAAACGTTTCTGGTGATGGCGCTTCGGGGCTCTGGGCCTCGTGGGTTGGGCTCCTTGAAGCCCATGCGTAAACTGGAAGGCGCTCCCCTGCTCACGTTGATTCGCCCGTTGCTGAGCATGGAGCGGGAGGAGATTCGCAGCGAACTAACGCGGGCGGGGTATACATGGAAGGAGGATTCCATGAATGCCGATGGGTTGGTTCGGCGCAATGTTTTGCGGCATCAGGTGTTTCCGATTTTGCAGGGGCTGGAGCCGGCGGCGATTCGTGTGATTGCAAAGTCAGCGGAGCTTTGCGCACAGGAACACGAGGCGGTGAATCATTGGGCCCAAGGAATTCTGAAAACGGCGTTGATGTCGCCCGAGCCGGAAAAGCGCATTCTTCTCCCCACCCAAGTGTTGCAGGAGAACCTTCCGAACCTATCGTTGATTTTGCGCTCCATGCCAACGGTTGGCTCGCTATCGCAAAACGAGGTGTTACAGATTAGCAGTCAGCTTTGGGATTCATCCCCATCGGATTGGTTGTTTCGTTTGCCGCAAAACCTTCCGCACCGGGAAAAAGCCGGATGGGTGTACATTTACCGGGGGCATTTTTTTGTGACAAGTGAAGCGGATTGCGCCGAAGCGCTTTGCCGTGAGTTGGAGCGCAATTGGACTTCCTTGTTTGAAAGCCCGAAGAAATGGCGTAAATCTTGGCGCGGGAAGGATTCGCGTTTGAAGGTTTCATCCGTTAAAAAGCGCCCAAAGAAACTGGGCATTTGCGATATTTTGTTGCCAATAGAGTTGCTGAAGAAGGTTGTATTCCGCCGGGTAAAACCCTTGGACAAAATGATGATTAAAAGCGGGAGAAGCAAAACAGTGCGCTCCGTTTTACAGGAAGAAGGAATTGCCCGCTTGGTTCGAGACCGGGTGCAAGGGTTGTATTTGGAAAATGAATTACTCTGGATTCCCGGCGTGCGGCGCAGTGAATCCCACCACGTGAGCGAAGAGATGATCCGAAACGGCGAAGCGGTTTGCCTGCGTTGGCGTCCGCTTCTGCCCGTGGAACAATGACCCACCACCCGCTGCTGCGCTCCTTGCCCAATGAAAGCGGAAGCTCCCTTTGGGAGATGGGGGGGCTGGCGTTATTCAATGGGGTTATGATTCAAAGTAGAACAGGCTATGCGCTAGCCATCCGTACAAAATCCAAGGGGATATTTATTCGCCAAGTTCCCAACGCCGTGCTGCCGGCGGTATTTTTTCTGCCGTTCTTGCGCGGGCTTGCGGTTTTTCTGCTGATGACGATTCGTGCGGTGGATGCATTCTTTTTTTCGATTTTTCTTGATGAGCGGAAAATTCCGCTGAGTTCGCTGAAAGAGTTGGAGCTTCCGAAAGCGATTGAGAAACAAAAGTTGGCGTTCACACTATATTCCATCCTAAGCTTTACACTGCTTTTTGTAATTTTAAGCCGGCAGGGTGCAACGCCGTGGGTGGATTCCGTATTCCTGCAAAGCATATTGGCCTTTGCGCTTAAGGTGGGATTCGTATTTTTTTACGCGTTGGCGCTGAATTTTTTCTCTGACGTGCGCACGTTATTTCAGTACCACGGGGCTGAACACCGTGCCATTTGGGCGTTGCATGAAGGCAAGCGCCTTGAGGTTGATTTGGCCCAAGGCTTCTCCATTCGGCACCCAAGGTGCGGAACGGTGTTTCTGCTATTCTTTTTCCTCGCTCAAGAGATTGCTTGGCTTTTACTTCATGCGGTGCCCTACGCTTGGTATTGGCCTTTTCACGATTTAGTTGCTACGCTGATTGCCCTTTCAGTTGCCTATGAGTGGTTTCGGTTTAGTACCGGCCCCCGAAGCAGAAGCGGGAAAAAAGCCGACCCTGTTGCTAGAATGTTGATGCGTGTGGGTATTGCACTTCAAGAGCTTACAACCAGAGCCCCGAAGGACGAACAGGTGGAAGTTGCCTTGATAGCCGTAAGCGCAGCCCTTGCGTTAGACGCAAGCCAGAAGACCCCTCAAAACTGGGTGGTACACGGCTTGCACAAGTAATCATTACTTTACTCCTGAAGGAGCTAGTTATAATGCCTGATGTTCTACCTAAACCCGTTGTTCTGTACGACGGAAGTTGCAACCTATGCGTGAAAGCGCACGATCAATTGCGTGCGTTGGATAAAGACGAAACGCTAGATTGGCTTGATATTACCCAAGAATCCACCCGCATAAAATTTCCGAATGTAGATTGGAAACGCGCTGAAGATGAAATCCACCTTGTGCATAAGGATGGCAGGATCCGCACCGGAAGCCGAGCCGTGCGTGACATTACGGAACTCATTGGCGGCGAAGTGGGCCAAGCAGCGGCAAAGCTGATGGATATTCCCGGGATTAAAACCGCTAGCGACGCGATTTACCAACTTGTCGCGGAAAACCGTTTCAGGGTGTTTGGCCGAAAAGAAGCGAAGTAAGTGTAAATTAGCAAATCTATCCCTTTTGGTTTGTCTTCTCACGAAAAAAATCATCCCTTCATTCACTCGGCCTAGGGGTTCCTTTCAAGCAGGGGAACCTCTATTTATTCTTAGCATTTCGATAGTTCACGGGCGCCTCTAACAATGTTACCGTGCCAGCATCGGCATCTAATTCTGCGCTGATGCCAATCGGCAGGGTTACATTTTCAATTACATGCCCTACGGGAAAGTTCATGATGACAGGGTAGGGACGATTGGAAAAATGGTCCTCAAAAACTTGGCGTAACGTGTGGCTGCGCTCGGGGTCGTCGGTTTCGCAGTTTTTAAATTGACCCAAAATCACCCCCGCAACTTCATCCAGCGCGCCAGATTGCTGGAGTTGAAACAACATTCTATCGATTCGGTAGGGGTCTTCCCCAATTTCTTCAAGGAAAAGCAAATGGCCCTTGGTGGGTATTTGGTAGGGGGTTCCGTGTAAGGCGTGTATCAGGGATAAATTGCCGCCCACTAAGGGGCCAATAGCAGTGCCGGGCCGAAAGGTTTCCACAGGTACTGCGGGCGCTCTTAGGGGAAGTGTAAGGGGGTAGGCTTCGGGGCCTGATTCCAAAACGGCCCAAAAATGATCGATCGCAAAGGATTTATCTCCATCACCAAAATATGAGTACGTGGGAAACGGCGAGTGAAATGTTACAATCCCAGCGCGGGAGTACAACGCCAAGTGAAGAGCGGTAATATCGCTGTAACCGATAAGTGGTTTAGGATTTTTACGGATTGTTTCGTAATCCAAAAGATCTAACAACCGCGCTGATGTATACCCACCGGCAACGGGAAACACAGCATCGACCTCAGGATCTTTAAACGCTTCGATAAACAGGCGGGCGCGTTCATCGTCTGGGGCGTTCAAAAACCCCCTGAACCGTGTTTCAAGATTCGGCTGGTAAACCACCGTGTAACCCTGTTCCTTCAGCCCATTAGCACCAGCCGCAATTCTTTCCGCCGTTTGAGAGCGGGCCGGGGCGACAAATGCTATTGTATCACCCGGTTGCATTTGAAAGGGTTTTCGAACTGCTTGACCACCCATGCAGCCTGAAAGAATGATCGCTGCGGACGACAGAATTATTGTTGTGGTGTTCATGAATTTACCTTCGGAGTGAACTGCTGAGTTGTTTACTTTCTGTGAGGATTATATAGTACATGCATTTGCACTGGGAAGTCCAAACTTTTTCGATTATTTTCTACTAGGTATACTCATATTATGGCCTCATCAGCTGCAACCTCAACTGCTGCTTCAACTAAAGTAGAGCCAAAACAAGCGGTGCTGAATTCTGCGGAAGAAAACCCGACGAACGCTAAATCAGCGGACGCTAAACCAGCGGGCGCGCGGATTTATTCGTTGGATGCTTTGCGGGGCATTGCGATTATTGCGATGTGCTACTCTGGGGTAATCGGAGGAACGCGGGGGCTTCCCTCTTGGATGTTTCACGCGCAATACCCACCACCAGCCCTACGTTACGATGCAAGTGTTCCTGGTTACACGTGGGTTGATTTGGTATTCCCGGCGTTTCTGTTTTCCATGGGTTGTGCGATGCCCTTCGCTATGGGCCGCCGGTTGGAAAAAGGGAAAGGTGTATTCCCCTCAATCTTAGGGGCGCTTTGGCGCATGCTGCTGTTGGTATTTTTTGGTGTCTACGTTCAAAACTTGCAGCCCTATGTGATGCAAAATCCGCCCAGTAATGCAACCTGGTTGTTCGCCTTCATTGGGTTTGTTTCCCTCTTTCCCGTGTTTGCCATTTTACCAAAAAGCTGGAGCAACACCAAGCAACTTTCCGTGCGGTTTTTAGGATTCTTGTTTGCGTTTTTGCTCATGGGAATCAGCGTGATCAACCGTACGGCAGGCGTTGACCTAGGCATTGTTGGAACGCTCAATTACTTTGGTGAGAACTTTGGCGAGATTCTAAGCCAGATGATTAAGAAGTCTGACATCATCATCATCGTTCTTTCTAACATGGCATTTTTTGCGGCAACAATTTGGATTCTAACCCGCGGCAACTTACTGCACCGCATTGCCTGCATGGTTTTTGTTTTTGCCCTTTGGCGTACAAGCGGCTTCGGCGAAGCTTGGACCGCGCCGTACTTGCGTTCTTCGATTACCGTTTTCAGTAAAGAGGTTGATATCAGTTGGTTCTACCGGTTCGATTTCTTGAAATACCTTTTGGTGGTTGTTCCCGGCACAATTATCGGGGATTGTTTATATGATTGGGTGAAGAAAAAGAACCGTGATTCTGCCGGTGGAATTGCAACCAAGCAAGCTTGCATGAAGCGATTGATTGCCGTGTCACTCTTGAGCCTACTGTTGTTGATTGGCTGCATGACGTTTCTGCACGGCCGCCAGGAAGTGCTGTTTACCCTGTTGGGAGTTGATTGGAATTACCTGAACACAACGCCCTATTTTTGTGCGTTGATGATTGCCGCAATCTACGCGTTGTTACCGAAACAAGAAACCTCGGAAGGGGCTTTGCTGCATAAACTTCTGGGCTGGGCTGCGTTCTGGTTGTTCCTGGGGTTGGTATTTGAACCGCTAAAGGGCGGAATCAAGAAAGACCCCTCGGATGTTACGTATTACTTTGTTTCCACGGGGCTTTCAATTTACTTGCTCGTTTTCTTCTATGTATGGGTGGATGTGTTGAAGGTAAAGCCGGGATTCAATTTATTAGTGCTGAACGGCCAAAACCCCCTATTATCCTATTTTGGCATCCGCAACTTACTCGGCCCGATCATGATGTGCGGAATTATTTGGGTTGCTGATCAAAACGGCAACATTGAAATACTCTCCATTAATGCAATTGTGGTGGGCTGGATTACTGAGTACAGCGCGGAGGCTAATGAATGGGTAAGACCTTGGAGCCTTGCCCTTTGGGGATTCATCAAAACATTGTTTTTAGCCGTGATCGTGGCAGAACTCACCAAACGAAAAGTTATTTGGAAGTCGTAGTAGTTAATAATAAATTAGCAAATGATGAATATTTTTATCCAATGCTAAATACTATATTGTACTAAAAATATTAGATGCTCGTAGAATTTACAAACTCAGAACGCAGGTAAATTCCGCTCGCCGTTCCAAGCAAAATGCCGATGAACAGCAAGAGCACATAGGTTGCCACAGCGGCGAAACCAAAGAGCGAGATTAGCAAAAGCTGAATGCCCCACAGCAGCAGGGCAACGGGGCCCAATAGCATGATAATAGTGCGCGTTTTTGGGAAATTATTCAAACGCCCCTTCAGCGCAAACCCCATTGCAGGGGTGAAAAGAGCAAATAAAACCAGAAGTGTTTCAGCTACGTAGGGCATAAGAAAAAGTTCGATCATTTATTTGGTTGAATCCTTATCAGCAAAGTTTTCTTTTTTGATCTTTGGCAACGTAACACGGGATTTTGTAGACCATGTATCAACTTCTGTTTTCAATTTTGGTTCACGGCGAATAATTTCACGCAGGCAAAAATTGTGGAGTTGATTCAAGATAAATTCCACAATCAAGGCGCCGATTCCAATGTAGAAGCAAACCCACAACGGGGTGCTGGGGCTTCCCCACAACGCGTAGGATGCCAATACAAAACAAATCACTGCGAATGTCATTAGCATTTGCGCTACAGTCAGTGAGATTGCCGCAGAAACTTCTAGCAACCAAAGAGGGACGGAGTTGGCAAACTTCTTCAACCCAAAGGATTCCATCTAATTATGCGCCCCCCGATTCGTTTATGCACGCCAAGGAATTAATGTACCGGCGTGGAATGCGCCGGCCGATTTGGCAGGTAATTTCGTAGGGTATAGTGTTGGCGCGTTGAGCAATTTCTTCAAGGCGAATTTCTTCAGCACCTTGCCGACCAATTAGCACGCAGGGTTCGCCAATGGGGAGTTCGGGTTGGGCTGAAATATCAACCATGGTTTGATCCATGCATATGCGCCCAATAACAGGGAAACGCTTTCCGCGAATCAGCACGTCGGCGTTGTTGCTTAGGGTTCGCGGAAAACCATCCCCGTAACCAATGGGAAGAATTGCTGTTTTCCCTTTTTCAGCAAATGTAAATGTTCGACCGTAGGAGATACTAGTACCCGCCTCATGCGTGTGCGTGCTGATGATTTGGGTTTGTAGCGTAAGAACAGGGTGAAGCATTTTCAGCATACTGAGATTGGCTTCCGCTGGATTCGGGTGAGCGCCGTATAGCATCATTCCCGGTCGTTGAAAATCAAAGGCTTTGTCGGCATGCATGAGCACCGCACCGCTGTTGCACGCATGGGCTAATAGTTTGGGGAACGTTTTTTGAATCTGCGCCTTAGATTGCCGAAGAATTGTTGCTTGTGATTCCGTGAAGCGATGATCTTCAAGCTCGAATTCATCTGAAACGGCGTAATGCGTCATGATTGCTTTAGGCGATATTTTTGCTGCGCTCAAAAGATCTACAACGTACGGCAAATCGCAAGGTTGAAATCCATAACGTCCCATTCCGGTTTCGCATTTCAAATGAAGCTTCGGAACAACCGCGAGCTTCTTGCTTGCTTGAATGCACGCTTGTAGTAAGCCCATGGAGCCTACTGATAGTTCTATATTTTCAGCGATCAGTTGTTCTGCACTTTCAGAAAAACTGGGGCCCATCAGTAGAATGGCAGCGTGTTTTGTCTCTTCAGAATTGCGGAGCAGAAGCGCTTCATCTGCCGTTGCAACGCCCAACATAGGAACACCCCAACGTAAGGCCTGAGTTGCCATGGGGATGATTCCGTGCCCGTAAGCATCGGCCTTTACAACAGCGATTATTTTTGCTTGAGGCGCTTGGGATTTTGCGAATGCAAGGTTCTTGCAAAATGCATTGCAATCGATAACAGCTTCCGTTCGCCGATGAGATTCAAAGGGTACAGATGTGAGTGGTGGTATTAATTTTTGCGAGGGACGCGAGGAATTTGTCATCGTATATTCATCAACAATGTTACACTAATCCGTTGAAGATCATGTAACGAATGAGGTCGCGAACACACCCGTGCCCACCGAGGGACGGAGCAACATAATCTGCAAGATCCTTGAGCTCTGGTTCAGCATTCGCCGGGCATGCACCAATCCCAGCAGCCTCAATGCAGGGCAAATCCGGTAAATCGTCGCCCATGTAGGCAACATCATTCCAATCCAAACCAAGATCCTGCCGCCAACGATCCAGCACGGGGTATTTATCAGAGCAGCCGATCTCGACGGTTTCAATGGCAAGCTTTTTGGCTCGGGCCGGCGTAAAGCCGCTGCGTTCACCGGTGATAATTCGCACCTCAACACCGAGAGCCTGAAGCTGCTTTATGCCGGCGCCGTCCCGAGTGTTGAACTTTTTCATGACCTCAGAATCTTGATCATAATAGAATCCTGCATCATTCAACACCCCATCGGAATCAAGAACAAGGAGTTGAATTTTTTGCTGAGCTTGCGGTTTAAATCCGTAACGACGAAGGGCAAATTCTATGAGTTCTTTTTCAGCGAGATTTGCCGGAGAAAAAAAACTTGTTTGATCGCATACAAACAAAGAGGGGGGTTCCGTTTGTTGCTGCAGCTGAGAAGGAAAAGCGCGCAACAAGGGAACTTCCAACGCTTGGCCGTAGGAATCATCAGCAGTTACAAGAGGGACGCTGGGATCATCTTCAAAGGTTTCGCCAAATTGTGCTAATAATTCAGGCGTTAATAAGGGGTATGCGCCATCAATTACGAGCAAGGAATCCTGCACGGTAAGTTGGGCGAAGAGCAGTTCAAGTTCATCCCCTTCATGAAGCTGAGGTTGCACAAACAACTCGAATCGCTGTTCAACAAACGCAGGCTCTTTTGCCAGTAATTCTGAAAGGGATTGACTGTTTGTATATACGGAAAATTGAAGATTTGGAAGCGCGCTCAAAGTTGCTTTCAACGCCCAATCGTATAAGGGGCGTGTGGCATAGTGTTCGGCAAAATCCACGGCATGGGATTTATTTTCTAGGTTTGATAAATAGAGCAGGATGATATTCATGGGGATTTAACGTTTCCTAATCAGAGCAGGTTGATTGCTGAACTTGGCATTTACGTGGATAAGATTTGCAAGGCGTTCTTGATTTTATTTTCCTCGTTGGCAAATGGCACTTAAGCCTTCAACAAAAGTACGAACGTCCTCAGGCGTTGTTTGATGACTCATACTGATGCGCACTCCACCCGCGGCACGTTTTACATCTTGTGGGAACATTCCTTTCAGAACTGGAGAAACGGCCACAACACCCGTGGAACATGCAGCACCGGGCGAAACCTGTATACCCTGTTGATCTAGTGCAATCACAAGGTCAATCCCTTCATGCCCCTCCACGCTGATGTTGATGAACCCCGGTACGCGCTCCGTGTTGCTTCCGTTTAGGCGAAATTGCAAGCCCATTGCACCCAGTAAATTCAATAGGGTTTGCTCCAGCTGAATCAGAGTTGTTTTGCGCTGTTGCTGATCTTGCAAGGAAAACTCCAAGGCTTTAGCAAAACAAACGGCCAAAGCAACACCAGGGGTTGCGGCTCGGCGGGTGTCCTCCTGCGGGCCGCCAATGATAATGGGCCTAAGTTTAGGAACCATGGGCCCCGCTAAACAAGCAATCCCCGGTGGACCGTAGATTTTATGGCCGCTCAATAAAACTAAATCGGCACCCATTTCATCCACCTGCACCGGGAGTTTTCCCAAGGATTGTGACAAATCGCAAACCCAATGCGTG
>DAIOTT010000091.1:0-14671 GCA_036751885.1 Candidatus Sumerlaeota bacterium | reverse complement strand
GTCGCTCGGTCAGGGTTTCCCCCATTGCCGAAGCTTCTAGACTGCTGCCCCCCGTGGGGGTCGAGGCCGTATCTCAGTCCTCGTGATGGGGGCCATGCTCTCACACCCCCTACCTATCGTCGCCTTGGTGAGCCTTTACCTCACCAACTAGCTAATAGGGCTCGGGCCTATCCGGAAGCGGCCGAGGCCTTTAGACTTTCGTCCACATGCGGTATTAGCTTCGCTTTCACGAAGTTATTCCCCACTTCCGGGCAAGTACCCAAGTATTACTATCCAGGTCGCC
Source organism: Candidatus Sumerlaeota bacterium (assembly GCA_036751885.1). Classification (GTDB taxonomy): domain Bacteria; phylum Sumerlaeota; class Sumerlaeia; order SLMS01; family JAHLLQ01; genus JANRMB01. The sequence goes on along the minus strand of DAIOTT010000091.1, from coordinate 14,388 downwards.
ACTCTACCGCCCGAAGGTTTCGCGTTCGACTTGCATGCCTTATCCACGCCGCCAGCGTTCATTCTGAGCCAGGATCAAACTCTCCGTTGGAAATCCTGTATTTGTTATGTAGAGATCATCCTAAGATGACATCTACAGTACATTCGCAAGTATGTTGTTTATCGTCGTCAGGAGTGCTGTTTCCAGCCCTCATCTGCAGACGGGGACACCAAACTTTTTTCTGCTAACAGCAGCAATGTTACTTGCTGTTGTTGCGTACATCTACTCAGTTTTCAAAGAACAGTCGCGTTTGATTTGTTGTCATTCGCGGCGGGAGAAGAGAAGTATTGCCTCTTGGTTTTTGTTGCAAGTGAAAAGTTTTTTATTTTTCACTTTTTTTTGCTGATTGCTTTCACATTTGGCGAAAGTTTTTTTCAGCGGGCGCGGGTTGTATTTGAAGAAACCCTTGCGTGTAAAGTGGAAAATTATTTATTTTTTCACTTTGTTTTTTGCTCAATTCATTGGCACGCCATCTCGTTGAGCGGGAAGAGAGCGAACTAAATATTGCGTCGCGAGTCAATGTTTATTTTTGACTTTTTCTCTTTTTCTTATTTTGCTTTCAACTGCTGTTGTTGGCGTCTTAAGAAGGGAGCGAGAACGTACTTGGATTCCTTGGGAAGTCAAGCATCAAAGCTCATTATTTTAGTTAAAAATCTATTCATCTCATTTTACTGACTTTAGATAGCTTGGAAAGGGTGTATTTGGTGGTGGAGGCTGGTTTTTTAGTAGACTTTGTTCTAATTCGATCGCGTGTTTTGCTTCGGGAAAGGTGGGATCTAGCTGGTAGGAGGCGGTTAGGTGTTGTTGTGCTTCTTTGGGGCTGCCTGCGTAGTAGAGGGCGATGCCTAGCCAGTAGTGGCCGAGGGGATCGTTTGGATCCACACTGGTGTAATCAACAAAACTGTCGGCGGCGGCGCGTACGTGACCGAGTTCAAATAGGGCGCGGCCTTTGATCCAGTCTGTTTTTTTGAGTTGGGGAGTTTTCCAGAAGTTTGAATTTGAACGGCGTTGAAGCACGGCGCGGGAGCTGGCGGCTAGGGCGGCAAGGTAGTTTTCATCCTGGAACATGTCGGCGGCTGTTTGGGCGTCGTCCTCCGCAGGGGGCCATAGGGTTCCTTCGGGTAAGTTTGAAGGGGGTTTTGGTGTAAGGGAATCGACTTTCTTCCAGGCGGTGAATAGGGGCTGAAGGACTTCTTCTAGGGTTTGGGGGTTTTCATCTTGCTCGTTTGCAGGGATGAAGGTAAGGAGATCACCATTTGCGAGGGCGCCGTTGGTGGGATCGTACAGGCGGGTGCGTAAATCTAGGCCTGCACTGGCAAGGGGGGCCATGGGGTGCGCCTGTGGGCCATCCAAGGAGGAGTAGTTTTTGGGGTTTGGGAATTCTTGTACGGCATCTTGCCCAACACTCATGAGCAGGGCGCCTTGGTTGCCGATGGGAAATACGGTGAGTGTTCTGGCGGGATCGAAGGGATCTTGGGGAATGCCGAGGCTTTCGGAGCCCGTGATATCGATCAAGCGGTAGTCTGTTCCGAATAGGGGGAGGGTCTTGCCGGTGGCATCGATTGTAGGAAAAGCGCCGTGTTGGGTGTTGAATTCCCGGAGCACGGGGGCGATTGTTTTTGCTTGCTGGTTGAACTTCTGGTATAAGGGGGCGGTTTCATTGGCGCGTTGGCGTTCTGCCCGTTGATTAGCAAGGTGAATGAAGTAGGGTTTTGCGAGGGGGAGTAGGGCGATGATGATGCAGAAGATTGCGGCGGTTCGGCCGTTTTTGGGGTCTTCATCGCCGGGATCGTTGAGGCCCATGATGCTGAGAATAATTGTAAGGCTTGAGAGGGGAATGAGGAGCATGGGGCCTGAGCCTCCGAGTAGGAAGATTGCGGTTCCGGCAGCCATTGTAAGGGCAAGCATTACCTGCACGCTCATGGGGCATTCCTCATTTTGTGTGTTTCGACGTAATTGATAAGGGAACGCGCAGGGAATCAAGGGGCGCTCATTTGCGGTTTGCGTATTCCGTTATATGATCGTAGGATGGAGTGATTATGTTGAGAGTAAAGGTAAAAAGAGTAATAGGCAGGCTTTAGGCCTGCCTATTACTCCCTTCTCTCTTTGCCGTCTCACCAACTCGCTAGGCCAACCCAGATTGTATTGTTAGAAAATTCTGCTAAAGGTTTTTATTTGGAATGTATTGTTTACTCAGGGTAAGTATGGTTGAACGGTTCAACGGTGCTCAGGGAACACACAACGCTTTCGCCGTATGAGCCCTCTTCTGCAAGAAAGGTGTAGGTGCCATTGGCGGGGCATCTGGGGATTACTTTTACGTAGCTGTTAACGCCGAAGAGTATTTCTGCTGAAGCATCAGTTATAGGCTGTGTTGTGAATGGTGTTTCAGACAGCCGATCGATATTGTAGTCTAGAATATAGTTGAGAACGGCACCATCGATTTTCGTTTGGTTTTCTTGGCAAGCGCCGCGCTGTGCGGTTTGGCGAGCCTTAAGAAGGCCAACGGAGGCAACTGAGATCAAGATGCCAATTATGGCGATTGTGATCATAATCTCGATGAGGGTGAACGCTTTTTTATTCATGAGTATCGTATCCAATGATGTTTGGAGTAAGCAGGGGGGGTGCCATTCAGGGTTTGAAATCGCGTAAATTAGAAATCTATATAACTCAAATATTTTCAGCATTTCAGTAGATTATTTTCTGCCGGCTGGAATTTGTTTCTGTTATTCAAATTCCAAATATCAGAGTACATCAGAACACATGGGAAATGGGATTCCCCTTAATTTGTTTCTTTTGTTACACATTACCTTGGTTGTTAAACCTTAGGAATGAAAAGCGGTTTTTGGTAGGCTAGAGCGATTGCCAAAAATGATGGCAGATGAGTTGTTGAGTAAGACGGGTGGATGTTGACTTTTGAAAATGCAGGAATCATAGGGCTATTTTGAGGCTTTCAGGGCGGCAAAAGCTGATCCCAACAGCCAGCAGATTACGGATAGTAATTTTGGCATTCACTCTCAAAATTTTCAAGTTTTCGGGAATTGAGCTTTTTGAGAGATAATGCCCGTACTTACAAGTCTGCTTGCCTTTATCGGATTCTGCCCCTTTACTGGTCTTGGGGAATCAGCTTCGCCCTTCTTAATTTTTTCTCAAAAGGACGAATTTACCGCTTATGGCACCAAACCTACTTTCTTCGATTAATGGCTTTTTCACACGGCTAGACCGATTACGCTTTGATATTGGTTTATCCGAGCGAAAGGAGCTTTCAGTACCTACGCTTTCCGTGGGGAATATTTCCTTTGGTGGAACCGGCAAAACGCCCTTTTGCCTTTGGCTTTGCCAGTATTTAGCGGAGGCAAACTACTCCCCCGCCTTGTTAACGCGTGGGTACGGGCGGGAAGACTCCGGCGAACTTGTGGTTGTGCACGACGGTCGGCGTTTGCGGGCGAACACGTTGCAAGCGGGCGACGAACCGGTGCTTTTGGGCAAACGCCTAGGCAATGTGCCGATCATCGCCTGCGCCGACCGCTACAAGGGGGGGCGCTTTGTACTGAAAAAAGCCCAAGTCAACGCCGTTGTGCTGGACGACGGCATGCAGCATTACCGGTTAGCCCGCCAAGGGGAGCTTGTATTGCTGGATTCCACGAAGGATTATTTCGGAGCTGAGGGCGAAGGATTGCTGTTGCGTGAACCGCTTTCGGCTTTAGGGCGGGCGCATTTGATTGTGCTAACGCGTTGCCAAAACAACCCACAAAGCCTTAGGCTAATGAAGAAATTGAAGAAGCAGTTCCCCGCTATTCCGGTTGTGAGAACGGCGTTCACCCATGAGGGCTTGCGCCAAGTGGGGACTGATGTTGCGGCAGAACCAACTAAGCTTCCGAAGAAAGCGTTTCTTGCGGCCGGGGTTGCGGCGCCCGCCTCCTTTGAGAAACTGATTAAAGAGCAAGGCATTGAAGTTGTTGGCCGCAGCTGGAGTAAAGATCATGCGCGGTTCACCCCGCAGGACGTTCGCGGTTGGATGCAACGGCGCAAGGCTCTTGGGGCAGACGTGGTAATTGTAACGGAAAAAGATGCGGTGAAGCTGGCGGAGTTCAAAAAGCTGCCGAAAAATCTATTCTATTGCCCTATTCGTTTGGAATTTCTAACCTCCAAAGATGAAGAACTTACCAAGCGTGTGATTACCGCAAGGCTGAAGATTAAGCCAATCAGCGGTTATTTAAAGTAAGTTTAAGTTACGCGGCTGTTCCGGAATACGCCGTGCGTTTATTTTGATTGATTGAAGGAAAAAGCAAAACCATGACAAAACAAATCGGGATTATGGGTGCAGGGGGCCTTGGGCGCTCTGCCGTTGCTCTGTTAGAGCAAAAAACTGAGTTCAACCTTGTAGCAATTGCAGATTCTGAGGGGTTTGCCTACCAAGCTGAGGGGCTTTGTGCGGCACAATTCGCGGAACTACCTGTTGGCGCATCGGTCAAAGAACTTGCGGAAATAGGCAAGCCTTGCAGCGATTCCGTGGAGGCGATGGTTCAGCTCAACAAAGAGGGCAAGCTTGATGCAGTTTTTTTGGCAATACCCAATATTCCGAACACGTTTTTGCCCAGCGTGATTGAGCGATTCTGCGATCTGGGCTTCAAAGGTGTGATTGTTGATGCGTTGAAGCGTACATCTGCCGTAGAGCAAGTGATTGCTCTTTCAAGTAAAATCAACAGCAGCTCCGTTACCTATGTAACAGGCGCAGGCGCAACGCCGGGAATGCTCACCGCCGCAGCTAACCTTGCGGCCCAAAGCTTTGCAGAAGTACACGACGTGAAAATCTGGTTCGGGGTGGGGATTGCCAACTGGGAAGCTTACCGCGCTACAATCCGCGAAGATATTGCCCACATGCCCAACTACGATGTAGATAAAGTGAAGGCCCTTTCTGATGCTGACATTGAGCGCATTTTGGCCGATTGCAACGGAATCCTTGAACTGCACGGCATGGAACACGCCGATGACATTTTGCTGGAGCGCGCCGGTGTGGTTCAGCGTGAAAAGGTCAGCGTGGGCGGTTTGGTTGACACACAGAAGCCTGTGAAGCCCACGCAAACCATGATGACCCTTCGCGGTAAAACATTTGAAGGCAAAATTGCCGAGCACACCTTTACCCTTGGCAACGAAACTAGCATGGCAGCCAACGTTCTGGGGCCTGCATTTGGCTGGATGAAAGCGGCCCTTGAAATGCAAGACCGCGGAATCAGTGGTTTATTCACCAGCGCGGACTTAATGCCGAAATTCGTGAACTAAGCTTGCAATTGCCAAAGGGTTTTCAAAAAATTCCCCTGTATACTGCAAAACCTTGCAAACCCTAATCATCAAAAAAAAATAAACGCTTAGCCCAATGCCACAAGAACCTTATGAAACTTTTCGAACCCTGGAGCTCAAAACACGAGAACTAGGGTTCGATTTATTTGGCGCCGCTGAAGTGGAGCCCTTGGAAGAGGAACTTGCCCACCTGAAGCAATGGTTGGCAGAGGGCAATCAAGGGGAAATGGATTGGCTGGCAAACGATCCGGAGGGCCGATGCGACCCCGGGCGGATTGTTCCCCAGTGCAAGCGTGTGTTAGTTGTGGCAAAAAACTACTGCCCCACCCCCGAGGAATACAACGCCGAGCCGACCGATGAAGAAGGGCGCGTTTCCCGCTTTGCCTTGGGAAAAGACTACCACCGCGTGTTCGATAAACCGCTGAAAAAACTCGCCCGCTTTTGCAACCGCCTAGCCGGTAAAGGCAGCCACAGCAAACCCTACGTAGACCACGGGCCCATATTGGAACGGCCCTGGGCGCAGCGGGCTGGTCTGGGTTTTTTAGGAAAACACACGCTGCTCATCAACCCCGAGAAGGGATCGTGGTTTTTCTTGGGCGTTGTAATTACCACGCTGGACTTCCCGATTCCCCCTAAAGCTGAACTCGCCGCCAGCTGCGGCAGTTGTAGGCGATGCATTGATGCTTGCCCCACCCAGGCAATTACCGAGGCTCCCCACCGCGTAATTGCAACGCGTTGCCTGAGTTACCTGAACATTGAACACGAAGGGCCCATAAGCGATGAGTTGAAACGCCAATACGGCGATTGGATTCTGGGGTGCGACGTTTGCCAGGAGGTTTGCCCCTACAACCTGAAGCGCGCCGAACCAACCCAAGGCGATCCGTTTCACGTTCGCCACAACGGCACGCTCAACTTGGTGGAACTCCTAGAAATGACGGAAGAAACTTTCAACGAGCGGTTTCTGCGGTCGGCATTCTGGCGCCCGGGTTTGGAAAAGATCAAACAAACGGCAGCGATTGTTCAAAAAAATAAATCACAGAAGCGCTAGCATTCTTGAGTGCTGTTCAAATCAGTCGTCATTAAAAGAACAGTTGTTTTACACGCAGAGAAAATGAGATTTAAGGTTTAGGCGCAAAGCAGGGACTCTAATTTATTATCACCTATAACTTTTTATCCCCTTCCACCGGCATGAGCACTAGCGGCATGGGAAGGCAGCTGGCGCCGGTTGGCGAGAAGGTGAACTTGGCGGTTTTGATTTCGCCGACTTCCGTTGCGGGGAAGATTTGAATCACCACCGCTTCCGGGGGGCCTTTGATGTTGAGCTGATCGCTGGGGACTTGTATTAGCCCGGCGGGGAATTTGCCTTCGCTGGTGAGCAGCGCTGAAGCCAAGCCTCGGCACCATTGGTTGTTATCGGCCCGGGGATTCCACGTTACCAGGGCAACCGCCTTGCCATCGGGCGAGGTGTAGTCCACCTCCACCTCATACAGAATGCCGTAATTCCCCTTTAGCTCAATCACTGCTGCACCACCGTCGCGTAGGCCACGCAACCATGGGTCAGAGGAGCCGTCCGCCAAGGGGATGTTCGCAAGGCCTGAGGTCGTGGAGTAGGGTTCGTTCAAGCGAACCAGATAGTTGGCGGCACCGAACAGGCCGCGCCCGGCGTTGCGTTGGGCGCGCATGGGAATGACATCGGGGATTTTTTCGCTGATGGCAGGGCTAGGCAGTGCGGATTCGCCCATGACGACGGAAATCTCGGCGGGTTGATCAATCAAAAATTCGTAGAACCCATGGGCTAAATCATTTTTTTTGATGAGAGCTTGCTCTAGAGTTGCATCAATAAAGTGTATTTCGCCGGGGTTCACGGTGATGGAGTCTTCAGGGACAGGGCCAACAAGAAACGCTGCTAAGCCTTCCTTGCCGATGCGGTGGTAGTTGCCGGTGGGGGTTTCGCTTGCAAAGTTTGTGAAGGTTAGCGTGAGGGGTTTTATGCCGAGGTTTTTAATGACGGAATTGATTTTGCGCCCGGGGTTGTTCTCTTCATCGAAACCATTCACGTGGTAAACATAAAGCCGCACGCGCCCGGCTTCAACTTTCTCACGCAGCATCACTGCTTCAGGAACCTTTACACTTTCCGGCTCATCTGAAAACAAATACTGCGGGCCGGGTAATAGAATTTTTTCAATCGCTAAGTCCTTCGCTGAATCAAGCACAAAGGGCTGCAGGCGAACTAAAGCACCTTGCGGGTGAGCGTGAACCGCAGCGCTAAGGGCGGCGTGTTGTTCAGTGGTGAGTTCGCTCCAGCGAGGTTGGGGGTCGGGAGTTTGAATTTCTTGGGCCAATGCAACGCCCGAGCAAAATATTAGCGTTAGAAGAAGGGGGAATTTTTTCATAGAAGGGTTTCAACAATCAGTGTGTGGTGAATTAATCGTAGGACGCTAAACGGTTCATTCGCTGCAGTCAAGCTTTCGTGTGGTAAATGGTACTCGGTGTTTGCAAAAATAAATTCCGTTGCTCTGAAATCAGCTCATGGGATTTTATTGAATACATTAATGAGTTGATAAGCTTGATGAAAGTTGTGGCAACCGATGATTAAGTTGGAGGCTGTTTCAAAATCTTGGAACGGCGGCAAAAGCTTTACGATTGAGAGCATGAACCTAACGGTAAACGAGGGAGAAGTAGTTACCATTTTAGGTGAAAGTGGTTGCGGGAAAACAACGACCCTGAAAATGATCAACCGACTCATTGAGCCGTCAGCGGGCCGTATACTGATTCAAGGTGAAGACGTTCTTCAGCAGGACGTAGTAAAGCTTCGCCGGCGGATTGGGTTTGTGTTTCAGCACTTCGGGCTTTTCCCCCACCTAACAATCCGCGAGAACATTAATCTTGTGTTGGAAATTCGGGGCGTTGAAACCGCCAGTTTTTCTGCCCAAGTAAACACCGCACTGGAACGCGTTCACCTAGACCCCGCGCAGTTTGCTGAACGATTCCCGAACGAGCTTTCCGGCGGGCAAAAGCAACGCGTTGGCTTTGCCCGTGCATTGATTGTGAATCCTAAGATTTTGCTGATGGATGAACCCTTTGGTGCCCTTGACCCCACCACCCGCGATGGTTTGCAGCAGGAGTTGCTTGCCATTCAGCGGGAGCTGCACCTTACGTGTGTGCTTGTAACCCATGATATGGCAGAAGCACTGGTGCTAGGCAACCGCATCGCCATTATGGACGGCGGTAATATTGTTGCTCTTTCCACGCCGGAGCAATTGCTGCGCGATCAATCCCACCCCGCCGTTGCGCGCTACTTAAGTGCGCCGTTGAAGCAGGCCAAGGTGGTTCAAGAGCTTCTGGAAAAAGCAGCCAAACCGATCAATCATGGGGTGCAGGATGCTTAGCCAGATCACAGAAAATTTTGAGTTCATTACGGACTGCCTAACAGGGCATTTGGTGCTTTCACTCAGTGCAATTGTAATGGGGATGGTAATTAGTGTCCCTCTGGGGATTTACTCTGCGCGCAACAAAACAATCGGCGGTTGGATTATGGCAATCGCTAGTGTGTTGCAAACTATTCCGGGGATTGCACTGTTGGCAATCATGGTACCGTTGTTAAACCAAATTGGTTTTTGGCCTGTGTTTGTGGCCCTTTGTATTTACAGTTTACTCCCCATTTTGCGCAACACGGTAGTAGGGCTAACGGAGTTGGATCAGGACTTGGTGGAAGCGGGACGGGGCATTGGGTTAACGGATAAGCAAATCCTTACGCGGGTGGAACTCCCTTTAGCATTACCCACAATTTTGGCCGGTATTCGCACGTCGGCCATTTGGGTGATTGGCACCGCAACGCTTTCCACACCGGTGGGTTATACGTCCCTCGGGAACCTAATTTTCAGCGGTTTGCAAACGCGAAACATGGGGGCGATTTTGCTAGGTTGCATCCTAGCGGGAATCTTAGCGGTGAGTGTAGATCAGCTTCTGCGCTTGGCGGAAACGGGTTTGCGCTTAAGAAAGAAACGCCTGATTTCAACGGCCTTTACGGGTTTGGCATTGTTGCTTGGCGTTGGGTTTGCTCCGTCCCTGTTGCGCAACCTAGATCCCGGGGACACACGCCCCGTTGTTGTTGTTGGCGGCAAGGCTGATGTTGAGCAATTTATTCTGGCGCGCGTGGTGGGCATGCACTTGAACCAGAATGGATTCCGCGTGGTGGAGAAAACAAACCTTGGCAGCACAATCCTGGTGGATTCCCTGCGAACCACCGATGTAAATGTTGCGGTGGATTACAGTGGAACCCTGTGGGCAATGGAGCTCAATAGAACAGACAATCCCGGCCGAGCGGTTATGTTGCAGGAACTAAGTGAAACCCTAAACGGGACAAACGGCCTGCAATACATCGGCCCCCTTGGGTTTGAAAACGCCTACGCTATTGCCGTTACAAAAACCTTAGCAGAGCAATATAATCTGCAAACGATTGATGATTTTGCCCGCATCGCTGAGGGACGCGAGATTGCCGGCGACTACGAAATCTTTGGTCGTAGCGAGTGGAAGACTATTGAATCCGTTTACAATCTTGGCGCGCTTGAAACGCGGGAAATGGATGCAGCGTTGATGTACGACGCCGTTGCTGATGGTTACGTGGATGCCATTGTAGCGTACACAACAAACGGCAGAATATTAGCAAAAGGGCTTGTCTTGCTTGAAGATACCGCCGGTGTTTTTCCGCCTTACGATGCACTAATCTTGCGCTCGCCAAAAACCGTTGGCACGCCCGAGGACGACGCACGATTGAACGCCGCGTTGGAAGAGTTGATGGACAAGTTTACGCAGGATGCTATGATGCGCGCCAACGCTGTGGTGGATGTTGAAGGCAAAAGCGTAAGCCAAGCCGCGCGGTTGTTGTATGAGGAGATAATCAAACTCTCCGCCGAAGCCGCGCCGTAATTATTTCGGGTTACCATTGATCTTCACTCCGGGCAAACGCCTTTGTAAGTCATTTAACTTATAGTGCTCTGTAATGGCTTTCACCTTTTGTAGATCAATTGCCTCACGGGTGCGTCCTTCAACACCTGTCACTGTGGTTGCCATGAACATGGAATTGTACAGGGCTTCTTCCGTTGCTTCTTTTACTGCTAAGAACAACGTGCTCATGCTGCCGTTGGCAACAAGCTGCACTTCAGGCTCCAGCAAGTCGCTGTTGTTTGGCAGTGTGTAGGCTGTGGAGAATGCAATTACGTAATCCCCGGAACCGTTGGTTATGTAGGAACCGGTTTGCCCAATGCCAAGGGCAGCACGCTTGGCCATACGCTCTAAATTTCTGGCGCTGAGTGGTGCATCCGTTGCAACAATCACCATGCAGGAGCCGTCTACCTTTTCGCCGGTGGTGTAGGAGCTTAGGGGGAAGCTGCCCAATTCGCGGCCAACGGGCGCACCGTTGATTGTAAGAATGCCGCCGTAATTTGATTGCACAAGAACGCCTACCGTGTAGCCGCCGTACTCTTGGGGTAGAACTCGCGATGCAGTGCCGATGCCGCCCTTAAGCCCAAAGGCGGAGGTTCCTGTTCCGGCGCCAACCGTTCCTTCGCTCACGGGGCCTGTTTTTGCCGCAACGATTGCCGCCAAAAAATCCTGCGTTGTTAAGTGCATTCCGCGAATATCGTTCAAGTAGCTATCGTTGGTTTCCCCCACCACAGCATTTACGGAGCGAACCGTTTCATTTCCCGGTTGATCTAATGTGTACCGCACAACTGCTTGAACACCAGTACCCACGTTCAGGGTGTTTGTAAGAACAATGGGAGTTTCAAGGGTTCCCAGTTCTTGAATTTGTGTGGAGCCAGCCATTTTGCCGAAGGCGTTCGCCAAGTACACGGCGGCGGGGACTTTATCTTGATAAATATTTCCACCGTGGGGAAGCACCGCCGTTACGCCTGTGCGAATGGTTTCCCCTTCAATCCGTGTTTGGTGCCCAACGGTAACACCCTTAACATCTGTTATCGCATTCCATTCGCCTGGGGGCAGTATGCCCACGTGCACGCCAATTTCCCGGGCGCGTGCTCGTTCTGATGTTGCCTTTTGCAATTCATTTTTATTCAGCTCATCAGCACCCATAACATTTAAAACTCCCAGTAGTAGTGTTGTAAGTATTGCAGCAGTTGTTTTTCGCATTGTGTAAATCCTACGTGGTAAACCTTTTGTGCACCGTAGTTTTTTTAAACGGAGAGGTAAAGTGTGAAAGCAGGTGATTCAAGGAAAGCTAGTGGATACCACCAAAAAAACACGCTTCACGCGTAAAACCTTGTTGCGGTGCTAGGGGTTGTTTTTCTACTTTAAACAAGCTCAACACCTACCCGGCGTTGAGGTGTTTTTATCGATTTTAGTGAACATTTTATCCCCATGAATAGCGAATAGGTTTAGATATGCAAAACTCCTTTCTTCATCGTAATGCTGGCATTCTGCTGCATCCAAGCTCACTTCCCGGCCCTTACGGTATTGGTGAAATTGGGCACACATGCGTAGAATTTTTGGAGTGGTGCGCAAAAGCAGGTTTCAAGACTTGGCAGGTGCTCCCCCTTGGGCCCACAGGTTACGGTGATTCCCCCTACCAATGCTTTAGCGGTGTTGCGGTGAACCCTTACCTAATTAGTTTGGACACCCTGATGCTTGAGGGGTTGCTGACGAAAAAAGACGTTGCTAACAAACCTACGTTTAATCCCAAGAAAGTGAACTTTGGCGAGCTGATTCCTTGGAAGTGGCGGATGCTGCATAAAGCCTGGGACGCCTACAAGGCGGGGCAATTTCCTAGCCTTTCCCACGGTTTTCAAGAGTACAAAAACAACCCCATGCAGGCTTGCTGGCTTCAAGATTACTGCTTATTTGTGGCGTTGAAAGACGCCCACGACGGCCGCCCTTGGTGGGAGTGGAGCACGCCCCTGCGCAGCTGCGATGCAAGCGCTGTTGCCTCCGCAAAAACCTTGCACGCCGATACAATTGAATTCCACGCGTTTCTACAGTTCTTATTTGAACGGCAGTGGAACCACATTCGCCTTACGGCCAAAAATCTGGGCATTGAAATCGTTGGCGACTTACCCATTTACAACGCCATGGACAGCTCCGACACGTGGGCGAATCAGCATTTATTTGACCTCAATGAAAAAGGACTGCCGAACCACGTTGCCGGTGTTCCCCCTGATTACCTTAGCCCCACTGGGCAGCTTTGGGGCAACCCGCTTTACCTTTGGGACAAACTGCACGAGCAAGATTACAAGCTTTGGGTGGACCGATTGCGCATTGGCCTTAGCCGAGCTGATATTATTCGGTTGGATCACTTCCGCGGATTCGAGGCGTTTTGGCAAGTTCCCGGCAAGGATAAAACCGCTGTAAATGGTAAGTGGATCAAAGGCCCCGGCGACGCTTTTTTTCAAGCAATGGAGCACCACCTTGGTAAGCCGCTTCCCTTGATTGGCGAAAACCTTGGCGTAATCACCGCCGAAGTAGAGGAGCTTCGCCACCGCTACGGCCTTCCCGGCATGCGCATTCTGCAGTTCGCTTGGGGCCCCGCCCCCGGCAGTCCCCTGCGACCCGACCCCACTAACCCCCACCTTACGTTTACCTCACCGAAGGACGATGTTATCTACACTGGTACCCATGATAATCCCACAACGGCAGATTGGGTGGAAAACCACTCCAGCAAAGAAGAACGGCAGCTTATTGCCGCATACTACCGCCTGAAAAGTATTCCGAGCGGAAAAAAAGCCGCGGACTTGATGATGCAATCGGCCTTGGAAAGCCCCGCCGACCTGGTAATTTTCCCCATGCAGGATTTGCTCTACACGGGGAAATCTGGTCGGATGAACACCCCCGGAATTGCCGCTGGCAACTGGGAATGGCGCGTGGAAAAACGAGCGTTTAGTGAAAAGCTTGCTGAAAGCTGGCGGAAGCGGCTGGCGCTTGCGGCACGGTAGTTAAGGGCGCAAGGCTTAGGCTTGGATTTGGGCGTGGAGTTTTTAAGGGACAAAAGGGACTTAAGATTTGTGGACATTATTTCACTGGTAATTTACTGGGCTTTATTTGCAATATTTTTCCTTATGTCCTTTATGTCCCTTATCAAGCTAAAGGCTTTCTTCCAATGACCGGTTTTATCCCGCCCCATGGGGTTACAAAAAGCTTCTTTCCTACCAAAAAGCTGTAGTCATTTACGCTGGTACTGTTTACTTTGCGACAAACAAATCAATCTGAAAAGCAGAACGCACGACCAAATGGTTCAGGCGGCTCGCTCGGGCAAGCAGAACATACTTGAAGGCAGCATGGCATCTGGAACATCCAAAGAAACGGAAATCAAGCTCACAAACGTTGCCCGCGCCAGCCTTGAAGAACTACTTGCCGACTACCGGGATTTTTTACGGCAGAAGGGGTTTGAGCTTTGGTTTGAACAACCAGAGCATAAGTACCAAAAACATCTTCGGGAACTGATTCGGAAGCCTGATTTTTCTCATCAAACACTACAGCAGGGAATAGAAAACCCAGATCCATCAGTTTCAGCCAACGTGTTAGCTGGGCTAATCGTGGTGACAAACTTTCTTTTGGAAAAGCAACTCAAGCAATTGGAACAGCATTTCATCAAAGAAGGCGGCCTCCGCGAACGCATGACCCGTGCTCGCCTAAACGAACGGAACAAGCAATCCTAAGAACCTGCCTAAATCAACGGTCAGCCATTGCTTCCGCACACCCTAAAGCTAAACTCATCTTATGTCGCTTTTGTCTTTTACGTCCCTTTAGTCCTTTATGTCCCTTATGTCCCTTATTCCCCCTCCAGCGAAACTCCCTTGCCCTTTCCCTGGGAGCTAAGTAGCAACATGAATAAATTAACTGTTTATCTGAAAGCCAAAAAATCCCCATGCCTATAACTCCTTCCTCTCAGCATATTTTAATCACCGGTGGCGCCGGTTTTATTGGCTCGCACTTGGCCGATGAACTCCTTGCACGCGGACACAAGGTGCGCGTGCTGGATTGCTTGCACCCTCAGGTTCATGGTGAGGGGCAACAACGGCCGGAATACCTAAGCCCTGA
>DAIOTT010000090.1:6663-14696 GCA_036751885.1 Candidatus Sumerlaeota bacterium | reverse complement strand
ATTTCAGAGCCTGGATTTTCTGAAGATTCTTTAGTATTGGTAAAGAATTTTGTACAAGCGATGAATTTTAAATACAATTATGGAATTTTAGAATCTGGCGACTACTATAAAATGATTGGCCACAAAGTAGCTAGTTTTGAGTTATTATGTGAAATGAATTTTGAATTTATGGTAGACTTCATTGGTTCAAATTCCGTTGAGAACAATGGATATTTTGCGATATTTGACAATTCAAAAGGCTCAATAATTAATACTGAGGGGGCATATTGGGTATGTATTGAAATTGGGGACTGAGATTGTAGACCCAAGAGCTAACTTTAAAGCAAACTGGGGCTTCTCTACTTGGGAGGATTATGGCGAACCCTTTACATCAACCTAGGGCTGGCCGGCTTGGATTTCTTCACAGCCTACGCCTTTGAAGGCAACAACCCCTGGAGCCTGTTAGATCCCTATGGGCTCAGGAGTTTTGGGGATAACTTAAGTTTCTGGTCGGGAGTTGCTTAGGATACTGCAAAGCAATACTGCGAGCGATTTGGCCGACTTCAACACATGGCGCGGCATCGGGGTTGGGGGCTACCGTGCGGCAAAAGGGGCTGTTGTTGGAACGGCTCAGTTCGCAAGCAATGTTTATCACGATCCCCAGGGGACGTTCAATAAAACAATCAGCCAAATCGAGGATTTAGGGGAGCTGGCGGGGAATTACTACTTCGACGAAACCTTCCGGGATCAGGCGAACGCTTCTGCTTATGCTTCCGTAGTCAACAGCGCCAGCTTGCCGAACTACGAACGAGGCCTCATCGCCGGCGGCCTAGCGGTTCAGGCAGGCATGGCGGTCATGCCCGGGCTTGGGGCAGGGCGGTTCGCGCTTCGCCTCGGGGGTCAGGCCCTTAAAGTTGGGGTAAAGGCTGGGGCCAAAGTCACCCCGAAAATGGTCGGCTCCGCCCAAGGCGCTGTCTCCGGAGCGCTGAAGCAAGCAAGCAATGCGCTTAGGGCTCATCACAGTTTTGACGAATCAAGAAATTTACATTCTTGCGGTTTATGCTTCTAGTCAATAAAATCCCAACATAATTATGCGGCAAGGACTTTACGTTATGACTTGCAAGAAACTACACCAGAGTCTAGCCGGAAGGTAAACCTCTATGCTGAGGTTGCTGCCGTTACTTACCAAATCGAACTTCTTCGCCCAACTTAGTGGCTTTCCTCAGTCGAGACTGATTTTGGGGGTTCCATTCATCTGACGATGTTCAGCCTTACTTTTTGGATCAGACGCCATTATTTGATCAGGATGGTGATGATGATTATGATAACACAACGAAATATCCTGTTGTGGCAGGTAAATATATTAAAGCTGAAGAATGGGTTGCTGCCATACGTGAGGTAAGAATTGAGAAAGCTAACCTGTCTTTATTCCCGTAAAAAGCAATTCCTCCGGTCACTTGTTGGCCAGAGGAATTGAATTTTTTCAACTTAATCTAAAGGGTTATTTATGGCGCATCCACATAGAGTTCAGGATTTTTCTGTGTGCGGAAGATGTTGCCGGCGCTGATTGTACCGTTTGTGGCATCGTAGTTTAGTTCAACTGTAATCTCAGCTTACGAAGGGCCCCCAGCAATCCAGTTAAATGTACCTGTAATGGGGTGTGCGTCTATTCCGTCGGTATTTTTTTGAGTTCTTACAATGTTACCGGCACTAATTGTACCATTGGTGGCGTCGTAGGGTAGAAACGTTCTGCCAGATCCTTGGAAAGGAGTTCTGTCTGGCCCGTAACCATAAATTAGCCAAGTACCAGTCCATGGGTTTGGGTCGGTTCCCCAAAAGTTTGTTGTAAAGCCATTAGGGTTTGTTCCTCCTTCAACGCTGTCATCTAGATAATAAGGCCAATTGAAGTAGGCATATCGTGATCCTACTCTTGCTTCGGCTGGATAAACTGCAGATGAGAAGTAGCTTGGGTCACCAAGTTTAACGAAAGGATCCTCTGGGATAGAACTTAGGTAGGATACTGGTGTTGTAATATAACTCGGAGTTCTTGCGTGAAAACCAGTATCATTTGGGTCTGGCCCATTACCTTGGCCTACGTCTGCAGCGGGTGGATATTTGTTATTATCTAAATAGTAGACTTCTAATCCAGTAACAACAGTGCGCATGTCTGCTTTGTTACGGGAAATCTTTGATCTTGTTTGAGCCTCTAAAAAGTTGGGGACCGCAATTGCTGCAAGAATTGCAATAATGGCCACAACGATTAGAAGTTCAATGAGTGTAAATGCCTTTTTTATCATCATTGTTTTCTCCTTTTTCTTTGATACGACAAATTATTTTGCAACTTGCGTGGCTTTTTGTCAAGCTTTCGTTAGCTTCTTGTTGGTATTGTTACAAGAAATGTTGTACTTTTCCCCAAAACGGAACTTTTTGCTGGTTGAAGTCATTTTTTGGTAACAAACCAAGTCGTTATCTTGTCTAAAATTAGGTTACAGATTCTGAAAAGGAACCGAATGTTAAATCATGATAAACAAAACGCGCTTTTTACGCCTCATCAGTACGGCGGTGTTGGCGGCTGTGTGCTCTTTGCCTGCGGCGGTGGGGGCTCAACTAACCGCCGGTACTGCCTTTGCCCATCAAGGAAGCCTGCGGCAATCGGGCCAGCCAGCTCAGGGGCTTTTTGATTTTCAATTCGCGCTCTACGCTGCGGCGGTTGGTGGCTCCCAGATAGGCGGCACCATAACCCGTTCGGGGGTTGAGGTTGCGGAGGGTTTATACAGTGTAAACTTGGACTTTGGTGATGTGTTTCAGGGGCAAAATGTTTGGCTGGAAATCCGTGTAAAAGCTGCCAATGCGCCAACCTATACAAATCTTTCACCCCGCCGGCAAATTACCCCGGTACCCTACGCGCTTTATGCGGGGAAAGCCAACGCCGCTGGAACCACCTTGGAAGTTGATTCCACAAAGTTGACCGCAAAAACAGTTTCGCCCCAAAATTACGGTGAAGCGCGCTTCTTAGGGCCAAACAGCACGAACTTTATCATCGGTGCCCGCAGCGAAAATCGCGATTTAGCCGGTGCTCAGCTTTTCAACGAAGATGATGAGCAACGGGTGGATGTTCTAATCGCCACAAACGATACCGGGTTGGTGCAAACTTACGGAAGTAATGATTCACCAAACACCATTCTCTCAGCCGTGAGCAGTGACACGCGCAACGGGTACATCGGCGTATACAATTCCCAATCCAGCACGGATATTGTTGGCCAATTGCTAGCAGTTCCAGGAAGAGGCGGGCGCTTGGGATTGTTCGACGTGAACGGCGATACACGCAACGTAATCATTGAACCGTACAGCCTTAATACCGATCACGGTTACCTGGGCGTTTACGATGAAAATGACTTTGTGCAGGTGGAAATCTTTGTTGATACAAGCCGCCGTGGTGTCATTATCTCGGACTTAAATCTAGCTCCAATCTCACCCGCCGGCAAGTCCGTTACACATGCTTACGCCAGCTTGCTCGGCGCAGAGTTAGGATTATACGAACGGGGAACGGTTCAACTCATTAACGGTCAAGCCACCGTTTTATTGCCCGCAGCGTTTGCCGATGTTGCAACACCCAGCACACTAACGGCAACCCTTACCCCTGCAGATGCTTCAAGCAACGGCCTTGCAGTGGTTACGTTATCACCAACGGAACTTCACATTCAAGAACTTCAAAACGGAACGGGAAATTATGGCGTTCACTATTTGGTGTTCGCCGAGCGAAATGATATACAGCCCGATAAAGACGGCAACAAAATTCCCCTGAGCTTTTTCCCGCAGGGTGAAAAGTCTGAGGTTGAAAAATACGAGCCTGTCACTGAGCGGACGTTTTAATTCGCACGTCATTACTTCAGTATTTCTTCATCCAACCCCGTAACAAACTGTAAGCGGCGAATCTCAATTTCGCCGCGAACGGTTAACGGATCTAGGCGGAATAATTTTGTTGGCCCAAACTCCAGCCAACTATTCAATGGGTAAAGGGCGTGCCGCACGGTGTGCCATTCGCCGTTCGCCGTAAGTGGAATGCTGGCGGAGTTTTCCTCCGAAAGGGGGATAACATCGTTGCGCCAATAAAGTTGAAAGTACGGTGTGGGCGGTGAAGCAGTTGAATCGGCGGCTGATTTGGGCAATCGGTATTCCAACTCTACATAACCGTACTGCTTGGGCTGTAATTCTTGCCGAACAAGGAGTGAATTTTCTCCCGATGTGGTCATGATTTTCAGGGGTTCAGCATCCCAATCTAAGGTCAAACCGCTTGGGTAAGCAACGCCCTCCTGTGATTCCTCTTTCAGCCGAGCAAGCAAATCAAAGGGCGGTGCTGAGGGGTTCGGGTTGGATTGAGTGTAGTATTGCAGCATCGTTGTTTTGTTCAGCCGAATGATGCGAACATCATCGCCTTGAGCTTCAACCAACCAGCCGTCAAAATCAGCGCCTAACGCACCGTGGCGTTCACGCCAAAGCACGGTGTGCAATCGCTGAGACCAAACTTCAAATGCGGAATCGATGTCGAAAAAATACACCAACGCAATCGGTTGGTAGGGGGCCTTTAGCACCTCCGGAAATCCGCGCGCGTAGATTGGGAGTTCATCCTCTTTGTCCCGAAGCCAAGGCTCAAGCTGCTGCCGGTGTTTGTTGAGCGTTCTTCCTCCCTCGGCCCAAAGCGCAACGCTGGCACGGGTTTGCATTACAGCAAAAAGTAAGAGAGCACTCAGTATTGTAATCAGTGACACGCGTCCCTTTTGGCCTAAAGATTTAGAGCTTTCAATAATCATTAGTCCAATTAAAATGGCAATTAAGCAAATGGGGAAGTACATCACATAGGCTCGCTCAATCCCCTCAATTGAAACTTGGCCGCGAACGGTTTTCCACACTGCAACGGATTGTAACAAAGCAAACGCCGCTAACCCAACAGGGACAAGCGCAACGCTTGAAACAGAGCGCCGAAAAGGCCCCCACAATAGCAGGCTTCCGAGTACTGCAAAGGATGCCAACCAAACCCGATACACGTGTTGACCGCTGGTTAACAGTTCAAGCCGAAGGGGAAGAATCAGAATTTGTAAATCATACAAGCTCCCCATCAACGCTCGCCGGAAAAGGCTGATCTCAGCGGTTGCCGCTTCATGATATTCCTCCCCAAAGCCCCCCAAGGCGTTGAAGCGAAATGCTAAGTAAATCACCGGCACAACAAGCAGGGGAATCACCAAATGGCGTGTTGTTGAATTGCATTTTCTGAGTGTGCATTCCCACAAAATCCACAGGCCTAAAATACCGGAAAGTACCACGCCCACTTCCGCCACAAAGGGAATGGGCAACACGCAAACCGCCAGCAAGCACCCGAGTTTCCAGGAGGGCACACGGGAATTTTTCAGCACCAGAAACTGATATAAATTTACACAAAGCAAGAACAACACAAGGGAATATAAATTCCACCGCACGCTAATAAACACAACCGCTGCCGTGTGGGCTGGGTGCAATGCAAACCAAAGTGTTGCCAACGCCGAAGCAAGCAAACGGTGGTGCGTACGTTGCCATAAAAAGGCAAACAACAGGGCACTAGCCATTAGGTGCAACGCTAAGGAAAACCCATGCCCAATTGGGCCGTTCGGTGCTCCCCCAGTCAGGCGAATCAAAACACCATCCAGTGCGCGTGTCACTGGCCTATAGTACACACCTTCGCCGTATTGCAAAAAAGCTGAGGTAAAGAAAAACTCCAGCGGATTGATACGGGCAGAAAGTTCCTGGCTGGTATAGGATTCTGAAAACAACGGCATGCTCAACACCGGCCAGTAAAGCCAAAGCGTTAAGAGCAAAATTCCCGCAAGCACCGCAAACGCCAACCGGTTATCCGGCGCATGCAGGGGGGAAGATGTGGCTGATGAACCTGAATCAGGAGAATACTCGCCAATGGTTGGCATCTAGGTTTGAGGCCTTGAACGTGATTTTTCATTCAATAGTATTTAATTCACGCTAATGGGCCTCAAGCTAACGTGTAAACCCACAAAAATCCAATCATTAAATATTCATCAACATAAGAGGAATCAGAAACTGAATCACCCGGGAATTAATTTTGGTGTCGTGCTTCGGAAATGATTATTGAAACACCATAATGCTTTCGGGGTAATCATCGGTTCTAAAGGGGAAAAGGGGTAAACCTGCTTCATCTTCAATCGCAGCTGTGGGGCAGTTTGCCCACGCATAGCGAACATGTTCTATTTGCTGCAGGGTGTTGCTTGTAACTAGGATTTTATTTCCAATCAGGGTCGCCTGAGCTGGGGTGAAAATCCCGTTGCCATCGCTTGCCCAAAAACTGGTGTCAAGCGAATCGGTTTGCTGCTTTTGCGACGAGATCAACCGCAGATTACCGGTTGCTCCGGCTGTTTCAATCAGCATGGAACCATCGGCATTTTTTGTTGAGGAACGATAATGGGGGCCAATCAATGCAGGGGTGGGTTGATTTCTTTCGCTGAGGGAAAGGCTTTTGGCCGCAAGGGCTAGCCGCTGGCCAATAGCCCGTTTACGCTTTGGGTGAACATCCTTACAATCGCCAAGATCAAGAGTAGAGATCAATCGAGTCATATCATCATCCTTTGCTAAATTTTGTTGAAGCTCACGGAATTCAGCCCAAGCGACAAACTTGGGATTCAAATTCTCCCCAAAACCGGGGAGCTGAACCATAAGAAACGGCAAGGCTGAATCATTGAACTGACTTCTCCAACTCTGCTGCAAATACGACCACTTTTCCCCGTACAGGTTTGGTGTAAAAGCATTGCTTTCTCCCTGGTACCACACCACCCCTTTCGAGGGCATTTGCACTAAGGGTGCAATCATGCCGTTGTACAGGGCTGAGGGCGAATCAGCGGGCGTTCTGGTAAAATTGGGTAACGGCGGGGGAGTAGAAGCTGAAGTGGGTATAACGGATTCCACTCTGTAACGCCAAGGGCCTGAAAGTTGAATTGGATCAGCGAAAGGCAAACCGGGGGGTGAAAGCGTCATTTGCGACGCCGGCCCCGCTAACCCGCCGCCGCTGAAGAAATCAATCACGCGTATGGCGAGTTCATTTTTTCCCGCCACAACAGCCTCGCCGGGTACTCGGTAACGCCGAGCCTTCGCCCAGGGGTCCGGCGTTTCTAAAAACGTTCCGCCTAGGTTTGTGCCGTTGAACCACACTTGGTCAAAATCATCTACTCGTCCTAAATTTAATGCTAACGGTTCGCCGGCCCAATCGGCCGGTAATTCAACGGAACGCCGGAACCACACAATGCCATCAAAGCTTACCTCAAGGGATTTCTCCCAGCGGCCTGGTACCTGCACAAACTCCCAGCTTTCATTCAACGGCGCTGAGTGCCAAGGGAGCTCCTCAGGTATTCCCTCTTGAAGCGGAACAAGCGCCTTGTTCAGCCAATTTAAAAACGTCGCGTTTTTCTGCGCAATCGATTCTTCCGTTTCAGGTGAAAACGTACCTGCACGTTTAGCCAATAACTGTAGCCGCGAATCAGCCTCAAATGCTTCCGCTGGCATCCACGGTTCAATGGCACTTCCGTTTAGGCTTGCCTCGTAAATGCCGATTGGAATGGCGGGCTCAACGGTGCGGAGTTCACTCCCAAAATAAAACGCAACCGCCGAAAATGATTCTCGCTCGCGCCGCACTGAGGGTTGCCACAATCCCCGAACGGTTGATTGCGGTGCTCCCGCTGGGCGTTTCTCCACGGAGAAAATCCGCAACAACTCATCATCCGGGAGTGCAAAGCCTAAGCCCGCTTCTTTCGTTTCAAGCAATCCCCACTGCATGTTGGATTGGCCGATGCAAAACCACACGTCGCCTACAAGAACATTGCGAATCAATGCATCGCTACTACCGCTAACAAAAATAGAGTAAGGCCCGCCAGCGCTCATGCTCGGCAGCACTAGGCTGAATTTTCCCTCCTCATCAGCTACGGCGGACGCTTCATGCCCGGCAAACACAACGAGGACTTGCTGACCCGGTTCATCCCAACCCCAAAAGGTAATTTCCACAT
>DAIOTT010000090.1:4836-6653 GCA_036751885.1 Candidatus Sumerlaeota bacterium | reverse complement strand
ATCCCGCTGTAAAACCAACCCATCGGTAAATTGCTCCGGAAGCTGAAGCCCGCTTCCCCGAAACGGATCTCTTTGCAACAGGGGTGCATCGGGCTGTTCTGCTTGCGGGCTTATTGTTGCGCCGCCAGAGTTCATAGGCCCCGTAGTGCGGCAGCCGCCAAGCAAGATTGTGCCTAACAGGCAAACAACAAATAATCGCACAACACCACCTCTTACTGGCATAAAAATCACCCTTGCTTTGCCTATATAAATCCCCAACTTACCCGCCTGCAACAAGAACCACTCTTCAGAACCTCACAACCAGAAAGAACTGTGGAGTCAAAAAAAAGGAGTTGTTCTTACCGCCCACCTGCGCATCATACCGGTTCATTCAAAAAAATCTACTCAAAGAAAGAAGCACCCCCTTCATGCGCCGGATTCATCTTCTAGCACTTCTAATTACTGCTGCATTCACTGCGGGCTGCGCAGGCAAAAACACCGTGGTTGAGCGTTATACAGTTCCCATGCCGACGATTATCACCGCTGCAGAATGGGGCTCCAACCCCGATTCTCTTGTGGGGCGGGAACACACACCGAAGTTTGCCACAATCCACCATGCAGGGGTGAATTGGAAACCAACAGACGATCCCGTTGCGAAGCTTCAAGGCCTGCAATCTTGGGGCAAGCGCGATAAACAATGGCCGGACGTTCCGTACCACTACCTCATCAGTCCCGATGGCAACATCTACGAAGGGCGCAACACCACCTATGAGCCCGAAACAAACACCAACTACGATACAAGTGGCACAATCAACATTCACCTGTGGGGCAACTTTGATAACCAACGGGCAACCTTAGAGCAAATTGCTTCCACCGTTGCAATCACCGCCTACGTTTGCCAACGCTACAACATCAGCCCAGAAACAATCGGCGGCCACAAGGACCGCGTTGGCCCTGGCGAAACCTCCTGCCCGGGGAACGATCTTTATCGTTACATTCAAAACGGCAGCATGCAGCAATGGGTTGAAGAAACACTCGCCGGGGAGCAACCGGTAATTGCGCTGCTTGATCCCCTTCCGGAGGGCCCCTACATCTTTATCGGTCAACCTTTGCCGGAAGAAACCTCAACGCCGTAAACTAGAGGCTAAGTCAATTTGTTCCGTTAAATACGAACGCCCACCAGCCTACCCACAAGGGCTGTTACTGCCATTGCCAGAGCGCCCCAAAACGTTAAGCGCAGAATTGCACGCAGCAACCGCGCTCCCCCTGCCTGTGCTGAAAGGCCGCCCAATATGGCAAGGCATAATAAAGAGGAAACGGTGATTAAAATGCCCCTGTAATCTGCCGGGGCAACATAGGCAACTATCACCGGAATTCCTGCCCCTAATAGAAATGCAAACGCAGAGCAAATAGCCGCCTGCAACGGGCGCGCACTTAGTGCATCGGAAATGCCCAACTCTTCCCGCGCATGAGCACCCAAGGCATCGTGCTCCATCAGTTGCAGCGCAACCTGTTTCGCCAACGTTGGCTCCACGCCGCGTCCCTCATAAATCTCCGCCAATTCCTTCACTTCATGCTCGTAGGAAACATGATGCTCTTTGCGTTCCCGTTCAAGATCTGCCCGCTCTGTATCCTGTTGCGAACTCACTGAAACAAACTCCCCTGCTGCCATGGAAAGAGCCCCCGCCACTAAGCCAGCAATGCCAGCAAGTAGTGAGGTGCGGTGTGTTGTGTGGGCATGGTGGCCTCAGGATGTCGGCGTTGTGGATGCGGATGGGGCGGCGACGGGTTGGGCGTACCAGCCGCCTCCCAGCGCCTTGACCAGTTGCACGGCAGCC
>DAIOTT010000090.1:0-4826 GCA_036751885.1 Candidatus Sumerlaeota bacterium | reverse complement strand
CAAGTAGAATTGTATCCAGCTCAGCACCCGCTGCTGTCATTCCCACAAGCAAGCTTGCCACTGAAACAATACCATCGTTTGCCCCCAGCACTGCTGCCCTTAACCAACCGCTATGGTGAATGTAATGGCGTTCTTTTTCTACCTCTAATTCCAATGCAATTAGCCCTTACCCGATAACGGTAAATTCGATTCCCTATCAAGGAATTAAACTAACATATTTTCACGGGCGGACAAGCTTTATTCCCGGCTCCCTGTGGGGTCGTTCTGGTAACGATGCACCCCGCCAAGGCTAACAGTTCCGTTCGTAGGATCATACACGGAGCCGTAGGAATCACCCGGCCGCTCAAACCTTGATCCATCAGGTCCGGCGGAACTCAACCGCCACACGCCCGATATTTTCAACTGCTCATCCGCATTCGCCTGAGTGAATACCCCCGTCTGTGCCGATAAGTTCCAGTTCACATACATGTATTGCGCATGATCCGTCCAATCATCCCCAAACTTCTGCGTCTCGCTTTTGTAAAACGGATCCAACGGAAATTCCGACATGTAACCAATCGGTGTTGTAACGGAAGGGGAACGACGCTCCTTAGGAAGCGCCGTAGGGTTGAAGCCGTTGTCCACCGTACCGCCCATGAAGTACTGCCGATTCTGACCGTAATGGTAAGCAGGGTAGCGGTTGTTATCAATTCTGTAAAGCTCCACGCCTGTTGCAACGGAGCGCAAATCTGCCCGCACACGGGAAACTTTAGCCCGAGTTTGCGCCTCCAAAAAATTTGGAACGGCAATCGCCGCAAGAATTGCAATCACTGTTACCACCACTAATAGCTCAATAATTGTGAAGGCCTTTACGGTTTTGTTGGTGAACATTGGGTTCATGGGCTCCTGATAAATAAATTGTTGGAATTGTTTGAATGCCACGAAAAACATGCCTAGTCAGACTCTGTTAACTTCCTAGGAGTTTGGTTGGCGGGTTCGCCGTGGGGAATTGCTTGTGATGTGGCTTCGCTAAGGGGCTTTGGTTTTGGCCCACCTGTCCCTGATCTCCCTTCGCGCGTGTTTCCGTAATAGCGAATCGTTGGGTAAGCTAAATGAATATCATCATGCTCGGAAAACGCTTCCAATACATCCTCCCAAATTGCCATCCGTGTCCCTCGCCGTTTTTTCGGAACCACCAAAAAACGCATCGTCAACTCAACACCGCTATCTTGTACGGCGGTATAAACCATGGGGCTAATATTCTTGTAATAAATTAAGTATCGCTGCGCTGCCAGGCGAATGCGCTCGGCGGCTTCTTCTTCCACATCATGGCGTTTAGCAATTTCAGCCAAAATTCCTTTAGCTTTTTTCCAGTTGCTTTCAAACGTAATCAACACGGGAATTTCATCCCATATATATTCAAACCCTTGAGAGTAATTCGCAATGTTTACTTGAAACACTTGCCCATTGGGAATGTGAACCAGCCGCCCCGTGCTTTGGTCTGCGTTTACCCATTCGCCCAACTCCATCACGGTGAATAAAAAGATTCTTACATCAACTACATCGCCCCGCATCTCGCCAATTTGTATTCTGTCCCCAACTACAAATGGCCTGCGCCACATTATAAACGCCCACCCTGCTAAGTTTACAATCGGCGCTTGCAGCGCAACCGCCAAGCCCGCTGTTAGTAAACCGAAATATGTGGTAAGGGAATCTACCCCATTAATCCAGATTCTGCCGATCAGAATGAATGCTAAAACAAAACTAACATACGTGGTTCCTTTTCTCCACCTGTAGCGAATCTTTATATCTTCATGGCGCTTTGTAATCACCTGCAAAACCATGCGGCGAAGCACCCAAATCCCCAACGCCAAGATGATGGAAAGGATGATCTTCCCATGATCTCTGATGATCTGTAAGATAAAATCCCAAGCAATTCTAAGTTCTTCCATTTGTTCCTCAATGCACTCCTTGAAGAAGACGCTGCTCAACTAAAAAAACTAGGAGCAATCAGCGCGTAAACTCCACCATTACAATGAAGCCATAAACTTCATAAGTCCAGCAAAATAGTCCGTCCTAAAAGTTTCCATCCGGCGCTTCATGCTATTGAAAAAATTAACCAAATCAGTTCTAGTTTACACTTAACGAAGTGTCGTAACATTTTCATCCTGATCTTGATTTCCAATTCGCGACGCAAAACAATCGTTCATCTTCCGATTTGCTGAGTCCCCAAAATTTGCCCACCTTTGCTCAAGCCCCATCTATTGACTTGCCAAAGGCCAATTCCCGCTTCAAGCTAAACAACAAATTACACAGGGCAATTTTCCCCAACAAAGGTTCTCCCCTCTATGTCTTTCCAACACCGTGCACGGGCAGTTCTATCCGCACTCATCTGGTGCATTCTATCCTTCACCCCTGCAAACTCTCAGGTGGATCCGCAAAACTACCCGCTAGGCGCAACACTTGTCCCGGAGTCTGAAGGGAGCGGAGCCGTGTTCCGCGTATGGGCCCCCAACGCCACTAGCGCCGTTGTTCGCGGCCAGTTTAATAATTTCTCCGCCACAACCAACCCCATGCAGTTCAACCAAACCACCGGGATATGGTCCGCCTACGTGCCCAATGCCGTTGAAAATCAAGAGTACAAATACTTTTTGAACGGCTCCCTATGGCGCCCTGATCCCCGCGCAAGAAACTCCGGCAACCTGCGCGACGATAATTCAATCCTCACCGATAACGGCGCCTCCTACAACTGGCAAGCAACGGATTGGCAAATTCCCGCCCTTGATGAAATCGTTATCTACGAACTCCACGTCGGCACCTTCTCCGGCAACGGCGACGGCGTTCCGAATTACCCCGCTCGTTACCGCGACGTTGTGGATGCACACCTAGATCACCTTCAACGGCTGAGCATAAACATGGTTGAACTCATGCCCGTTCACGAGTTCAACGGCGACCGCTCTTGGGGGTACAATCCCCTCAACTTCTACGCCCCTGAATCCATCTACGGCACCCCGAACGATCTTCGTTATATGATCGATACCCTCCACGAAAACGACATCGGTGTCATTCTGGATGTTGTCTACAATCACGCCGCCACCGATACAAACTTGTGGGAATACGACGGCCCCGAGAACATCTACTTCTACCCAACGGGCAACTGCTCCCAAGATACAGGGTTCGGCGCACGGCCAGACTACCGCCGCCCCGAGGTTCGTGCCTTCCTGATTGATAACCTCATCATGTGGATGCGCGAATACCGGGTGGATGGATTCCGCTTGGATCTTACCTCACTCATGCACGGGTACTGCGGCGAACAAGGCGAAGGCTGGACGCTGCTTGCCGAAATGACTGAGGCCATTCGCGCGGAAAATCCCCGCGCAATCATCATCGCCGAAGAGCTTCCCAATTTAGATCTCATCACCGTTCCCATAGCCAACGGCGGCCGCGGGTTTGATGCCCAATGGGGCGACGCGTTTCACGATGTTCTGCGCGCAAACCTAACCTCCGGCTCAAGCCCCAACATGGGCGAAATCGCCAACCAAATCGCCGGCTCTGGCTTTGGTCGCCCTGCCATGGAAGCCGTAAAATTTTCCACCAATCACGACGAATCCGGCAACACCCCGCGCCTGCTTTCTGCTATCGACCCACTCAACAACTTTAGCCCCCGAGCCCGCGGCCTTGATAAAATCGCCGGCGCCCTCTCCATCCTAAGCCCCGGAATTCCCATGCTTTTTCAAGGGCAGGAATTCCACGAAAACAAGCAATTCGATGACGGCGAAGCCGACCGCATTTGGTGGGGTTTTCTGGCTGAATACGGCGGCGTGGTGGACTTCTACGGAACCCTCGTCAATCTACGCCTTACCCGGCCCAGCCTCCGCGGCACCGCAGGCATCAACTTCATCTCCATCAACGATACCAACGATGTTCTAGCCTTTCAGCGGTTCGATTCTGCCGGCGATGTAACACTCATCGTTACCAACATGAGTGAAATCAACTACACCACCTACCGCATCGGTGCCCCCGCCGCCGGTACTTGGTACGAACTGGTAAACTCCCAAAGTGCAGAAGCCGCCGGCAACGCAATGATAAACGGCGCCGTTGTAGCCAGCACCAACGCCGCCGATGGGCAACCCGCCTCCTTGGAAATCGCCCTCCCACAATACAGCATCCTCGTCTTCAGTCAGCAGCCCCTCACCCAACAGGAAAACCCCACAAACTCATGGGTTCTCCATTGATCATTTCTTCCCTCTAACTTACCCGCGTGCCGGAACATTCTGGAGAAAAAACCCTGAAATGAAAACCAAACCTGCCCGCTATTCTGAGTATGAATCTAGCCCACTGATCTTGCGAGACCAGTTAGCAATAGACCGAACATTGCTCGCCAACGAGCGAACCCTGCTGGCCTACCTTCGTTCAGCCGTCGCCTTGTTGATAGCGGGTGTCACCATGATGCATTTCGCCGAACATGGATGGTTCTTCATGGCCGTGGTATTCTGCATCCCCGTTGGGTTCATCGGTGCCGCAATTGGCAGCTCCCGCTACGTCAAGATGGATCAATCCATTCGCACCATCAGAAAGCGAATGCCAGCACTTCCAAACACG
The DNA here is from genome assembly GCA_036751885.1 of Candidatus Sumerlaeota bacterium. Lineage (GTDB taxonomy): Bacteria > Sumerlaeota > Sumerlaeia > SLMS01 > JAHLLQ01 > JANRMB01. Next base: position 245 of record DAIOTT010000090.1, on the reverse strand, counting down.
AATGCCGCGGCAACCACCCCTGCAGCCAACGTTGATGGTCCTGATAATATCTGACGCTGATTCACAAAAAATTGATCAGGGAAAAACAACAGGGAAAAAAAAGAAAATGGTGGAGGAAGCGTTACTGGGTAGGAACGTCTCGGGGAGAGTCGAGGCTAAGCGAGTTGACCCAGAATGCCATGCTCCCCCGAAAGGGGAATGCGTTGCTTGCTTGCGAAGGACCTTCGAGGAGGTGTTAGGGTCCG
>DAIOTT010000089.1:0-14840 GCA_036751885.1 Candidatus Sumerlaeota bacterium | reverse complement strand
CGGATGGCGCGGCGGCGGATGTACGCCTCTGAGACGTCGTTCATGGCAATGGCGCTCATGGTGCGCACGTTGAGGCCAAATTTTTCCAGGGCATCTTGCAGAATCAGGGCATTAATGGCTGTTGCCAACATGCCAACTTGGTCTGCCACGGCGCGGGTAATGCCTTCAGCGGCGGGGGAATTGCCGCGAAATATGTTTCCGCCCCCCACAACAACGCCCACTTGCACGCCTAAATCAGCCACGGACTTAATTTCGCCCGCAATAAACTGAACGGCTTCTCGGTCGATTCCAAACGCATCGGGGCCTTTCATCATTTCGCCGCTCAATTTCAAAATCACACGATTGTAGAGGGGTTTTTTATCGGAATCAGAATGGTCGTTGGTCAAGAGTGCACTCCTGTAAGGCTGCATAGAATGAGCTGAGTAAGGGGCTGAAGGGCGGAAAGAGCAAAAGGAATTTTCGGCAAAAAATTTCCTCGCTGTAAGCAGCCCTAAAAAAAGAAGATTCCTCACAATCAGAATTATAGAAAATGGCTTTCCCATAGGAAGGAGGTTGGTTGATAATCTGCAAGCTTCTAAGTCTTTAATTCCATCAAGAAACAAATTGAAGGAGGATTTCTGGCTTTTTTGTGACTTCCCCCCGGAGGATGATTCCTGATGAGTTCCACCAACAGTACGGCGGTTTTTGATGCGCTTTTGGACCGTTTATATGCATCGCTGGTGAAGGGGCCGGCGATTAATTGTTACCCGGGGAATTCGCGCCAACGGGTTGACCTGCAAACCTTGGCCAGCCTAAGCAATCAGGCGGTGCAAGGTTCAGCCATTCTTCAAGAATTAATGGGCCAATCAGCGAAGTTTACAATAACACCAACAATTGACTCGGTTCCGGCGTTCAAGGCTGATGATGAGGATGAACCCGAGGAGATTAAAAAAGCCCGAAAAAGTAATGCTGAAAAATTAAAGCTGCTGAAGAAGTTGTTTCATATTTCAAAGGATGCGGATGTTTTTCAAAAGGATACGGGGAATTATATTCTGTATTTAGGGTACCCGTTGCTTTGCATGCAACCCGCTGCGGGGGGAGGGCGAAAAGGCCCCAACCGGATTATCTCGCCATTGGCATTTATCCCCGTTGGATTAACTGTAAATACGGGTGCACGGCCTAAAGTTGAGCTTGCCTGCCTGGAGAAAGGGGCCGAGCGCTTGATTCCAAACTCAGCCTTGCGTATTTGGGTGGAGCGACAATTGGAGCTCCCCTACCCGGATGATTTGTTTAATGATGAGGAGGGCAGCGATCCTGTTCGCGAGGTTCGCGAGTTGGTTGAGCATGTTTGCAGCGCCCTGAAAATTACAGCCATTCCTGATCTTTCTAATTGGCCGGTGAATCGGCTCCCCAGCATGAACGATCTTACGGCGCAGAATTGTATTTTCCCCGGCGCTGTGTTGGGGTTGTATCAGCTTCGCAATCAATCCATCATTCGCGACATGGAATCCCTGCGGGGGGCAGAGACGTTACCGCAAACCGTGGCACCGTTTATCACGATTAACGCCTCTCTAATCGCCGAAGAGGATTTTGATGATACAAGTGAAGCAAGCCGGCCAACAGCCCTGCTTGCGCCAAAGGATGAACACCTGATTGACCGCGCTGATCCTTGCCAGCGCAGAGCCGTGATAAGAGCGCGTAACACCAAAGGCTTAGTTGTTCACGGCCCCCCAGGGACAGGGAAAAGCCAAACCATTACCAACATGATTGGCGACTACCTTGCCCGCGATAAAAAGGTTCTCCTTGTCTGCGAAAAACGCACCGCGCTGGATGTTGTGCTGCACCGCCTTGAAGCCCGAGGCTTGGGGACATACTGCTGCATGGTTCACGATGCACAGCGCGATAGAATGGCCCTGTATAAAGCCGTTCGCGATGATCTGGAAAACCTTGCTGATCTTCCGATGCCACAAAACCCGGCCCGGGAACTTTCCCGAATAAACGGGGAAATTGAGCGCATTGATTTAGAACTGCGCGAGCTTTACGCCACCAGCAACAGCCCTGATCAACAAACGGGAATGACGTTACATGAACTGGTTGGCGAGTGGTTACTGAATGGTGCGCTGAAACCAAATCTACCGGAGCTTGCTGAAGTAGAGATTGAAGATGTGCTTTCCCGCGAGGGGGAAATTCGCCGAATGTACAGGCGGTTGTTGGATGCAGATTACGCGGAAAATTCTTGGCGTGAACGAATCAGCATGGATCTAACAACCTTCATGACACGGGATTTAGATTCCATTCGGTCGCAATTTGCGAAAGCCATTGAATGCTGCACTCAATTGGAAAAGTCCCTTGCCGTGTTGGATGAGAAAATGCCCTTTCCGGAGCAAAGTAAAAGCACGGAAACCCTTGCTGGTAAATTAGAGGAATTGGAAAAATCAACCGCAGAAAATTTACGGGCTTTTGTAGGGAACTTGGGGACAAGTGAGCGAATAAATCTTGCGAGAAGTTTAAAGGAAATGGCGCCCCTTGTGGAATTACTAACGGCAACAGGGCCGCTCGCTACTGATCTGAAAATGACCTACCAGCTGGCACAACTCCCCGCCCAAGAAGTCGGCGGTTCCATGGCAAAACTGGCAACCTATTTAGCTAAATGCCAAAGTTTTTTTGGCTTCTTGCAATTTGGCGTAAAGAAGGAAGCCCGCAGCGTGCTGACACCCTTTGGCCTTACGCTGACAATTGAAAATGCCCAAAAGGTAAAGTCTTTTTTTGAGGGGGTTCACCTTAGAAATCAGTTGCAAGCCTACTTTGCCACTACCCTGCCACAGGAACTTTCTGCCGTTACGCTGGACGAAGAAATGGTGCGCACGTTTGAGCAGCTTACGCTGATCAGCAACTTCCTTGAGGAAGTGAACCAGCGCTTATCCATTTACTTTGTGCAAGCGGTTGATGCCCTTGCCGATGCTAAAAAACTGATGCCCCTGATTGTGACACTGAAGCAGCGAACAGTGTACGCCGTGCTGGCTGAAACCGCCCTGAATTCCTTGTTGCAGATGAACCTGTTAACGGTGGAAACAATCCATGCGTTCAGAAGTAAAGTCTGCCACGGAAAGTCCGTCAGCGACGATGTGATTAAGCTTTCGGAGGACGTTGAAAAGCTTGAAAACTTATTACGGTTTGAAGCGGAATCTGCAAGCTTGTCACCCATAATCAAAGCAGCCTTACAGGCCTCGGCCCTGAACGATGTTGAGGAAGATATAGCCTGGCGCGAGTTGATCTCTGGCATATATTATCACCGCGCAAAAGCACTCATCAACAACAACCCAAAGCTGCAACTGTTGGATCCTACCCGCATAGAAGGGCACTTTCAACGCTTAGCAGAACTTCACCACATGAAGCGAGATTTGGAAGTTTCGCTGATTATTTATAACTGGACGAATAAGCAAAAACAAACTCTACTGTCAAAAACAGGGACACGGCTAAATACGTTAGGGACAGAGCTAAAACGCCGACTCACCATGCGGGGCAAAAACGCCTCGCGCATTCGCGAGGTAATTCATAGCGGGCTTTCCAAAGAACAGAGTGATCCGCTTTTTGACATGCGCCCAATCTGGATGGTGAATCCGGAAACAGCGGCGCAAATCTTCCCTCTGGAACCGTTGTTTGATGCCGTAATTTTTGACGAGGCCAGCCAGTGCCGGTTGGAGGAAGGGTTGCCCGTTCTTTCAAGGGGACACTCGGTCATCATCGCAGGGGACACGAAGCAACTGCCGCCAACATCCTTCTTTCAAGCAAGTGTTGCCTCCAGCACAGACAGCATGGATTTAGGGGAATCGGAGGACGAATTATTTCAAGCCCAACAATCTGATATTGAGGACTTACTTTCCGCAGCGCTGAATATTGAGATCGATCAATCGTACTTGGACGTGCACTATCGCTCCGTAAGCCCGGATTTAATTCAATTCAGCAATGCATCATTCTACGGTTCTCGGCTTCAAGCAATTCCCGGGCACCCCAACAACATTCGCGAGGAGCCCGCCGTTCAGCTGATTAAAGTTGCGGGTGTATTGGATGAACGCTGCAACCGCATAGAAGCCATGGAAGTGGTGAAGCGCGTGAAAGGCTTACTCCGTCGAGACGACCCACCCAGCATTGGCATTGTAACGTTCAACCTTCCGCAAAAAGATTTGATTGAAGAATTGTTGGACGCTGAGGCCGAAGCGGATAACGAATTCCGCCAAGTTTATTCGCAAGCGTTAGAGCGTATGGGGGAAGGTTCCTTTGAAGGGTTGTTTGTGAAAAACCTTGAAAACGTTCAGGGCGACGAGCGGGATTATATCATCCTTTCCACTACGTTTGCCCCCGCCTCCAACGGCAAATTCTACAAGCGGTTTGGGCCCCTAGCAACAACGGGCGGCGAGCGCCGGTTGAATGTGATTATCACAAGAGCCCGGTACCAAGTGGATCTGGTGACATCCATCCCATCGGATGTTTACCGGGGCTTGGGTTCTGCCGTATTGCCTGAAGGCAAACGCCCCAACGGTGCCATGTACCTGATGCAATACATTTGCATGGCTGAAGATTTGGCGGATAGTTTTCAACGGAAAGTTGCCACTGATTCCGCCGAAGAAGTTTTCGATGAGCCGGCGCTCTACAATGAGCAGGAAGTTCACGTAATTCCTGAAGAGGTTGCACCCCACGTGGTGAGTTGGCCCTGCACCGGCCCTTCATCTGTAGTGGAGCATTTCTCAAAATCCTTATTAGAAAACCAAACATCCTCTGTTCTGTATTACGCGAACGATGGATTTGCCGTTGATCTTGCCCTTAAGGATTCTGAAAACCACAAGCTTGTAACCGTTGGCTATTTGTTTGACACACCCCGTTACAAACGCGCCGAAGATATGGTGGAGTGGGATTACTTTAGAAGAGGAATCTTCAGCGCCGTTGGGTGGGAAATAAAAAGTGTATGGTCTACCCAACTGATCCGGGATTTGGAGGGGGTAAAAAAATTGATGATCATAGGGACAGGGAAGTAACAGTAAGGGACAGTAAGTGACAGTAAGGGACAGACAGGTACACCGCGATAAGGCGATGCATAACACAGGGGCGTTGGGATAACACAGGGGCGTTGGAACTTCCCGTAAATGCAGCCCTAAAAAAACAACCCTCCGCACAGGGAGTTGTGCGGAGGGTTGTGTTTATTCTGAACTTAAACTAATGGTGCAGATTATTCCCCTAGAATCATGGAGAGTTTTTCGCTGCCGATTCGTTCGGCTACTTGATTCTTTGTTTTTGTTTTTAGAATCATGTAAATCTTCATTTGCTTTGTTGCTTCTTCAAGCATGATGTCAACAAAGTCGTCCGTGGCTGGAAGTTTAGGTATGGGGACTTCGTAGAAAGGCTTGTTAGGATCAACGGGTTCTTCTTCCACGGCTTCTTCCTCTTCAACCACCGTTGAGTCGTCCTCGTCGGTTGTGGATTCATCTTCATCCGGCAAGCGGTAGTCTTCGCCGGTGTTGATGTCACCATAGAGGCCGTGGCGGATGAGTTCAATCTCGTGTTTTTCCGTGAGAGGGACGGAGATATCGGGGGTAATGCCGACGTGGTGGATGGTACGGCCTGCGGGTGTGTAGTAGCGGGCTGTTGTAAGGCGTAGCGCGCTGTGCAGTTCGTTGCCATTTTCATCGTCGGACATGGTGCTGTTGAGTTGGCCGATTGTTTGAACGCTGCCTTTGCCGTAGGTGTTTTTACCGCTGGGGCCTATGATGACAGCCAGCCCTAAATCTTGAAGGGCACCGGCAACAATTTCACTGGCTGACGCGCTGGATTCGTTTACAAGAACAAAGATCGGGAGGTTAGTAATAATGGGGTCGTTCTTGGCCGTGTATTCCTTGTTTTGGTTACGCAGGCGGCCTTTGGTTGAAACGATAACTTCCCCTTTGTTGACGAAAAAGTTGCTGACCTCAATCGCCTCGTTTAGCAAGCCGCCGGTGTTCAGGCGCATATCAAGGATTAGCCCCTCCATGCCTTCGCCTTTGAACTCTAGCAGGAATTTACGTACGTCGCGGCTGGTGTTTTCGCTGAATCGCGTAAGGCGAATGTAGGCAATTTTATCGTCCAACATTCTAGCGTGAACACTTTTCACCTCAACGCTTGCGCGAATGATTGTGAAATCCAAGGGAGCAGATTCACCGGCGCGGTAAACCTTGAAGCTGACCTGAGTGCCGGAAGGGCCGGTGAGGCGTTTAACGGCATCGGAAATATCCATAGCTTCCGTTGTTTCGCCCTCAATTTCAATGATTCGGTCCCATGGAAGCATGCCGGCTTTTGCAGCTGGCGACCCGGGGATTGGGGCAATCACGGTGAGCAGCCCTTGGCGTTTTGTTAGGTGAATGCCGATCCCGGAGAATTCGCCGCTTGTATCGCGCTCCAGGGATTTCAACATGTCGGGCGTCATGTACTGGCTATGCTCATCTAAGGCGCCGAACATTCCTGAAAGAGCCCCTTCCAAAACGTAGCGGGACTCAACATCGTCCACAAATTTGGTTTTGATTTCACTGTAGACCTCAGCGGCGACGTCTACAAAGCGGTAGAATTCTTCGTCCTCTGTGGCGGCGTGAATGCGGCGATCCTGCATGCCCACCATAAAGACGGAGAGCATGAGAAGGCCTAACGAGGCGACAAAAAAGAGTCGGTCGGATTTAGGAGAGTTATTCCATTGGGGCATAGTTGCCATTCCTTTTGGGGTAGTTACGCGCTTGGCGAACCGAATGGTATTCTCGGTAGGTGCGCGGGGCACCTGAAGCACTTGCAATTGAAACGCCACTTTGCGGATCAAGTCAAGTCTGTTGAGGAAAGCCGGGCACTCTGTTGGTGCTGAAGTGTTGTTAATGAGGTTTCAATTTTGGTTATCAGTATAACATCCAAACGGAGGGAAAGCCCGGCTCTTGCTGCTGCTGAACGCTTACAGCGCCGATGATCAAGCCTAGATCCACCTCAATTTTAGTTGTATTGGGGCTGGAAAGTTCAAACGAAACGTATTGGGAAAAGCGGGTTGGCACGTTGAGAGATTCAAGCTAGGCCAGAAATATTGACTCGGAAGCGGCGACAAGTATTTTTGTGCCCTTTTGGCCAACGACTGCCGAGACGGGGCGATCCGATTAGGGTTTCTTCAAAAATGTAGGTGGAGGGAAAATAAAGATGAGATCGAGTTATATTCGGGTCACTCCGCTGGTCGATTCAATAGAGTGAACCCAAAATAAAATCGCTCCCCAGCCGTGAATTTCGGGCTGGGGAGCGATTTTATTTTTGCTTATTTATAACCCAATTGCGGGCTATGGGTTGAAGGTTTTGGTTGTTGGATTAGCGATCAAAGAAAAAGAAGTTCGTATCGAAGATCATTCCGAGACCAGAATCAACGGGGCCAAGCTCACGTAATGGGTGAGATGCACCGGGGGCGCCAATGACGATGTAATTGCCGCTGATATCCAAATCGGTACCGAAGTAATCGTTCCGGGCGGGAGTTGGTAAGCCGTAAACATCAATCAACTGGAATTCACCTTCGCCGGCAATATCGCCGGGGAATGGGAAGCCCGGTGCGGATACGGATAGTCTTTCCGGATCGAACTCGCCGCCAAAGAAGAATGGGCTAGTGTAAAGGTACGCAGCGCCTGCATCCACGCCGAAGAAGTCCGACGTGGGTGCGCCGGCGATGATTTGCAGACCGTTGATTGCAACCGTTGCGCCGATGCCATCGCTATTGAGGGCAACGTTGCGTGTGTTGATGTTATCGAAGGGAACCCAGCCGCTGAAGATTCCTGGGGCTGCTTGCACTTCTTGACCGCCGAAGAAATTGTTGAAGAACTCAAACTCGTTGATGAAGGTGTAGATGCGGCCGCCGTCGCGAATGGCTCCGCGGCGAGCTGTGGCAGCGTAATCGTGACCGGGAGCGCCAATGGCTGCTAGAAGGTTTGTAAGATCAACCCCTGTGCCGACTTTATCGCCGCGACTTGCTGCGCCGGGAACGAATTTCAGCTGCTGAAGCCAGATATTGTTGAAGCGAGTGTAAAGGTAGGCTGAGCCTGTATCGTTGCCGCGGTCATCATCACGGGGTGAACCGATGAGGATGCTTGTGCCGTTGAGGGAGAAGTTGATGCCAAAGTCATCGTTACGGGAGATGTCGTCCGCTTGAAGGCGTTGTTCAAATTCCCATGTTTGTGAGCATGGATCCAGTACGTAGATGTAAACAGCACCGCCACGACGTTCGTAGGGCTCGGAGATTGCCATGATGTTGCCGTAGATTTCGACTTTTTTACCGAACTGTGCGTTGATTCTTGGGTTAGGCGAAACGATTTTTTGGGTGAATTCCCAACCGAATGGAACCTCAGGCCCTTTAGCTTCTGGTGATTGAAGGCCGATATCTGGGAAGTCGCCACGGAAGCCCGCACGGTTGTACATGTATACGGCGCCTATGTTAGCCAGTTGAGTTGGAGAGAAGGGGTCGTCGTGGTGGGAAGCACCAACGGCAATCCAATCGCCTTCAGCGGCAACAGTAGTTCCAAAGAAATCGTACCGTTGGCCATCAGGCGCAGTAAGCACGGCTTGTTGAGTGAACGTTGTAAAGAAGTCTTCTTCCTCAACAGTGCCTTTTTCCAGGTTACCAAATGGGAACGGCTGGAAGGGGCCGCCGCTGATGCCTTCTGCTTCAAATACATAGGCAACGCCCTCTTGGTTTTCGCCGGCGAGTTCAGCGCCTGCTACAACCACTGCTTTGCTGATTGAAACGGATCTGCCGAACCGATCAAACGAAGCGGGGTCTTCAGAGATGAGCAGGGCGGGATCCGGCAACGCGGAGAACGGCGGAGTAAGATCTACGCCAGCAAATACTTGCGATGAAATGATTTCATTCCCAGCGAGGTCGTTGGCTTCGGGATCATAACCAAGAACGAGGAAGTCGAAACTTGGGGCAGGAATAATGAACTTTTCTGAATCGGTTGAAGAGCCGAGGAAGAACCCTGGGCCGCCGAAAGGGACAACTTCAATGGTGAAAGTATCGCTTGGAATGCCTACGGGGTAAACGGATCTGACGAAGCCGTTGTCCGTATCAACAAAGAAGTCGTTGACGGAGACATCGGTTACAACTTCATCAAAGGATAGGGTGAAGATAATTGGTTCGTTGTTGAAGTGCAGGGAACCACCAACGGGAGCGAAGGAGTTTTCACACTCTAGGCTTGGGGGGGTTGTGTCAAACACCACGCACACGGAGAGGGACGTGGGGTTAGTATTACCCGCTTCATCAGACAAGGTGCCAGCGGGGAATACGATTTCGTAATCGCCCTCGGCAGCGAAGTCAACATTTAGCGAGACGCCAACAATATCGTCACCAAAATCCATGACTGAACTGAAGCCATTGATTGTAATCCCAGGTGATGAGGCGGTGAGCACTTCGTTCAAGTCAACAATGCTAATAGCGGAAATATCTTCGAAGAAAACACCTACTTCGCCGCTTTCATTGACGATAGCGCAGGGGAACAATTCGTTGATGTTATCCGGCAAGAAGGATGGGCCGCCGCCTTTTTCTGTGAAGCCAAAGGAGAACATGCTGCCAATAGCAAATTGGAAGATGGGGGGAGTTGTATCGAAGATGAAAGTATCGTCAAACACCACGACGGAATCATTGTTGGCGGTGCCGCCGTTGTTGATTGCGTTGTCACGGGCATCAAGTTCAACATCGTACACGCCATCTGCTAGGGAGAGGGGACTGAACTCGATGGAGAAATTGCCTGCAGTTTCAAAGGGAGCAGAGAAGACTTGTGATTCACGGGGGAGTACGCCGAGGCCGTTGTCACGAACGCGGGCGCGAACGCGGCGAACGCCTGATGGATCGGTGTAGGTGCCGGTAAGGCTGAAGGGGATGGTGTTTGTAACAAGGCGATCCAGAGTGAGTTCTGGGCCAGTAACATCAGTTACCGGTGGGGTTGTTGTGGAGCTGCTGGCGCCGTCACCGAAGATCACGTAGGCATAGTTGCTAAGGCTAATGGAGCCGTTGCCTGTAGCTGATACAAGAACATCGGAGAAACCATCGTTGTTGAAATCGCCGCCGGCGAGTGTTTGACCGAGTAAGTTGAACACGCCAGTTGCTGGATTAGTGTTTTGAATGATAAATCCATCAGAACTGCTGAAGCCAGATAAATTGATAAATGAACTTGTTGTGCCGTAGATGACAAAGGCGGCGCCGTTATCAAGACCGCAAATGGCGGGTGTTGTAGGAGCGCCAATCGCGACGTCATCAAACCCGTCGTTATTGACGTCGCCAACGCCGGCAACTTCAAAACCAAAGCTCCCATTGAAGCCCAAGATTTCAATCCCCGGTAGAGATGGGTTGCTGCCGCCAGTGCGGAGGGAATAATTGAATAAGTAGCTACCCGTTTCGCCGAACAAAATAAATGCATTTAGAGAGGCACTAGAGCCGATGATGACGTCATCGATCCCGTCGCCATTGAAATCGCCCGCTGCATTAACGTCGCTAATGGGTACATTTGAATTATCCAACTCAAATGTAGGGAACTTGATGCCGCTGCTGCCTGCGTTGTCGTTTGTTCCGAAGTAGAAGTTCAGGCCTGAGCTAGAGCCGCCTGAGAATGTTGTTACAACATCGCCAAATCCGTCGTTGTTGAAGTCTCCGATGGCGGCAACTTGGTTATCACCGAAACTGTTTGGAGCAAAGAGAGTCGCAAAACCTGGGGCTTCACCGATTGATCGCATTCCAACGCTGAAGGACGCATCTCCGAATATCACAACAGCGCCGCGTATGGTTGCGCCGCCAGGAATTCCGGTGATGATGTCGTCGTAACCATCGTTGTCAAAGTCTGTTACGGCGATGGATTCACCGAATCCTGTGCCGCTTCCTAAGGTGTTGATGATTTCCAGATCATGAGTTTCAAATGGAACGAATCCCGTGGTTTTTCCGAAGAGGATTTCCAGACGACCGATGTTGCCATCAAAAGTAGGATGCCCAATTACAAGGTCATCGATGCCGTCGCCGTTGAAATCACCGGCAGCGATTCCCGCTTTGCCGAGATTACCATTAAGGATGAAGCCTTGGGTACCATCAAGGAAAGTGCCGTCGTAGTTTGGGGCTGGTGAGGTGGTGCTGCCGAATATTACTGCTATCCCTTCGCTCAAAGTTGGACTGAGATTGGCGCGAGAAAGCACGATATCATCAATGCCATCGCCGTTGAAATCGCCCACGACGGAGGATTCTGTCGCTTGGAGACCGGTATTGCCGTGCCCCAAAATGTTGCTCATGGTGAAGCCGTTGGTGCCGTTGATTGTTGAAATTTCGAAGGGGCTAGTTACTTGTGCGTTTGCACCGAAGGGTGCAGATAAAAGCGCACTTGCAAGCAAGGCGGTTTGTAAGGGGTGTTTCCAATTTCGTGACTTACCGATCATCTCATTCTCTCCTTGAGTTTCGTGATGTAGAAGCTCCACGAGCCGAGCTAGACTTACCCCTCGGACGCGCAGATACCACTGATATTGAAATTAAAAGAATTTTACAAATGGAGCTTCCCAGCACCGCAACCTTAATATTCAGTTCTGAAACAAAAATCTTCGCACCAAAGCTGGAGATTATTTGACACTCGCTTTATTGAACTTGCCCTGATTTCAGTGTTCTTCCGCGTTGCATTACACCCCTCAGCGGGCAACGCAAACCCGCAGGACGACCCTGTAATACCGACCCCAAATTTGCCAACAAACTGGGCTGCAATCATACCCCGCTTGCAGCGCCCTACAAACACTGCTTCACCAAAAACTCAGATTGCACAGCTGCTAAATTAGCGGCACATTGGTCTTGGATTTTTGAAGCGCGCTTACGCCGTGCGCCAGCTTGTTGTGGTTTTTTATGTGCCCGGACGATTTGTTTGAAGAAGACGAGTTTGAGGATTACGCCCCAAGCCGCGGGCTTGTGGAGCCGAAGAATGAAAATCACCCCGGTGTGCCGATCGGTAAAGCATCGGAATCCATTCTGACTGGGCAGCCCTTGGCCGATCGGTTGCGGCCGATGGTGTTTGAGGATTACCACGGCCAGCAGCATTTAGTGGCCAAAGGTGCACCGCTGCGCCAGTTGATTGAGGCCGATAAGATTCCCTCAATGATCTTTTGGGGCCCCCCGGGGACGGGAAAAACCACGTTGGCCAGCCTGATTGCCCGGGCAACTGAGAGTGATTTTATTGTGCTAAGCGCTGTGACTTCTGGCTTAAAGGACGTTAGAACGGTGATTAGCCACGCAAAGGTAAACCGCCAACATGCGCGCCGCACGGTGTTGTTTGTGGATGAAATTCATCGGTTTAATAAGGCTCAGCAGGATGCCTTTTTGCCCCACGTGGAGAGCGGGCTGATTACGTTTATCGGCGCCACAACGGAGAATCCTAGCTTCACGGTAATCTCAGCACTGCTTTCACGCACGCGAGTTTTTACGCTTAAGCCCTTGGGCAATCAGGATTTAGAGCGGGTTCTAACGGCAGGATTGCAAGATTTGCAAAAACGCCTGGCCGGGGAAAGGCGCTCGCCTTTTGAAATGCCGAAGGAGACGTACGAGGCGCTGATTAAGCTGTGCGACGGCGACGCCCGGCGGGCGCTGACGCTTCTGGAATCGGCGGCGATTGTGACGCTTCAGCGGGAATCAGAGGAGGAAATTGACGGCCGCAAAAACCTGATCATTACGCCGCAATTGCTGGCTGATCTTGCTCAGCAGCAGTTGATTTACGATAAGGACGGCGAGGATCACTTCAACTGCATTTCCGCCCTGCATAAAACCATTCGCAGCAGCGATCCTCACGGGGCGGCTTATTGGGCTGGGCGAATGCTAGCTGCGGGGGAAGACCCGCGGTATCTGATGCGCCGGTTGATCCGCATGGCGGGCGAGGATATTGGCCTTGCGGACCCGCAAGCCCTGCCGCAGGCGGTTGCCTGCCAACGAGCCTACGAAACGCTAGGCTCCCCGGAGGGCGATTTGTTTATCATTCAACTTTCAATTTTTCTGGCATTGGCGCCAAAATCCAACGCAATTTACAACGCCCACAAGGCCGTGGCAGAAAAAATTCGTGAAACGGGTTCACTCCCAGTACCACTGAATTTGAGAAATGCGCCTACAACCTTAATGAAGAGCGAGGGTTACGGGCACGGCTACCAGTATGACCACGATGCGGAGGGGCATTTTGCCCCGAAGCAGGGTTTGCCTGATGCGCTTGAAGGGTTGCAATTCTATAAGCCGACGACTCAAGGGCGGGAAAAAGCTCTTGCGGAGCGGTTGGAGCAATTGGATTGCGCTCGCCAGCGGGAACGAGAAAACCGAGGCAACCAAGATTCATAATTCAGGTAAAGTGATTGCCTTTGGTGTTTCAAGCTAAAGTTTTGCTGCAAAAGGCTTATTTAAAGCGATTTCAAGGGTTTGGGTGGGAGTTTTCCTTGACGAGGGGAAGCACTTTCGCTTGGCTCTCGCATGTTTCTAACTCGATCGAGCAGTGGATCATGCTGCCCATTGGGATTTGAACAATTGTTGATGTTCAATCTTTTCAGCCTATGGTTTTCCCCTTGGGATTACAGTAAGTGCTTAAACCCGATGACTTCTTTTCTCTGTTGATAAAGCACACTCAATGATCCCATAATAGATCATGGGTAGTGAGTTTCGCTCTGAACGGAACAACGAACTAAACTTGAATACAAAATGATATAACTTTGAATTGTAAGAAGCACACGCAGGAGTTTGTATGCGGATAAACGAAATAGCGGCACTCATGAATCTTGATGAGAAGGATACGATCAAAAAGGTGGAATCCTTTCGTGACGATCTAACAGCCCAGGGATTTAAGATTGCTAAAAGATTAACGCCTACAAGTGTTCTTGCGGACGATGCGGTGCGTAATGTGTTGGCTAGGCTTGACCAAAATCGCCAAGCAGAGCGCAAAGAAGTGGATGAAAAAGCCAAGAAGGAGAAGGAAGCGGAGGACAACCGCCGCAAAGAGGGGGAGATTAAACGCCGCGCTATTGAGGAAGAACAACGCCGCAAGGCCGCTGAAGAATCCCGGCGCAAGGCTGATGAACAGCTTGCCCGCCTGCGCACAATCAATATTCCGACGCCACCTGCAGGCCCGGCAGGCCCGGCAGTTCCTGTAAAGCCTTCCCTTACAGCGCCACCACCGGTTGCCCCTTCAATCATACCGGCCCCGACTGTTGAAGTTGCAAAGGAAGCGCCGATTCCTGCACCACCACAAGAAGTTGTAGCCAAAGAGGCTGTTGCGCGGGATTCACAAAGCTCTGCTCACGTGCGCACGCAAGGTGCTGGCTCTGCGGCGGAAGCGGAACAAGGTGCTGCGCCTGCCGCACCGCCTTTGAAAACAATCCCACCCCGCCAGCAACCGCCAGCGGGCCCCGCGAGCGGCAACCGGCCAACCTCGCCACGGCCGTCCGAAGATTTTCGCCGGGACAACCGGCCCTCGCAACCGGGGAGTCAAGATCGGCCCCGCTACAATAACGGCCCTGCAGTAGACCGCCGGCCAACAAACCAAGCGGGGGGCAATTATTCCTCCGGCGGGCCTCGGCCCCAAGGGGGCACGCCACGGCCTCAGGGCGGCGGCAATTTCTCTGGCGGCCCACGGCCCCAGGGTGGGGGTAACTTCACCGGCGGCCCTAGGCCACAAGGCGGCGGAAACTTTACTGGCGGCCCCCGCACAAACCAAGGCCCCGGCGGCCCTCGCGGTCCGCAACAAGGTATGGATCGCGACCGGCGCCCCACGGGTGCTCCTGGCGGTGCGCCTAAATCCCCTACGCAGATGAATCTTGAACGCTTCGCCAACGCCGGCATG
>DAIOTT010000088.1:0-14887 GCA_036751885.1 Candidatus Sumerlaeota bacterium | reverse complement strand
TCATCCGTTTGTGGCAGTCAATTGCGGCGCCTTGCCGGAATCACTTTTGGAGTCAGAATTCTTCGGCCACGAACGCGGCGCCTTCACCGGCGCCCATGCGTTACAAAAAGGGAAGTTTGAATTAGCCAACGGCGGAACCTTATTCCTTGATGAAATTGGTGAAATGCCCCTGGAACTGCAGGTGAAACTGCTCCGCGTTTTGCAGGAAAAGAAAATCGTTCGGGTTGGGGGAGAAAAAGAAATCAAGGTTGATGTGCGAATTATTGCCGCCACAAACCGCGATCTTTCCACGGATGTTGATGAAAAACTTTTCCGGCAGGATTTGTTCTACCGACTTAACGTGATTTCCATTGAAATCCCCCCCTTGCGAGAACGCCGCAGCGATATTCCAGAATTAGTTCACCACTTTCTGGAAATGTTCACCACGAAGCATCAACTCGATAAGGTCGAAATTTCTGATGAGCAAATGATCAAAATTCAGAATCGCTCTTGGAGGGGGAATATTCGCGAGTTGCAAAACTCCGCTGAAAAGGCCGTTATTTTAGGAAGCGTTGAAGCCCTTATTTCTGATTCACCCACTGGCCGGCAATCCTCAGAGCTGGTGCAAACTTCCGCTTTATCGCACACAAATTCGCTGGATGAATCTTCCCATGATTCCAACCTCCTTAATCTCTTGCAGCTTAGCTTAGGCACCGGGGAAGAGATTCGCGATTTGAAATTAGTTTCAGAAGATGCTGAGCGAATGGCAATCGTTCGAGCCCTAAAAGTCTGCGCTAATAACAAGGCCGAAGCCTCCAAACGCTTGGGGGTTTCCCGAAAAACACTTTTCAATAAAATCAACGAACTCAACATTCGCGAGCTTTTGGAAAATTTAGATGACACGCCCTTGCCCGCTTCTTCTGATACAGATCAGAACGGCTAAAACCATAAGGCTTTGCGTTCCAATAAATCATCAGCATCAGCGTAAATACCCAGAATTACCTTACACCTTACTGCCGAATCCCGTTCAACTGCGCAATGCGGTTGTTTACCTGCGCTTCATAGCGAATTCCGCCGGGTAATTCAACCACCTGCTGGTAGGCAATTGCAGCCTGCTTGAACTGAAATAATTTTCTGAATAGAATTTCTGCTTCGTAGAATTTGAAGGACGATGCCTGCATGCCAGAGTTTGGATTGCTGGATGCCTGCTGCAAAAGTTCCAACACCTCCGCAGCGGTGAGCATGCACGTGCCAGCCAATAATTCTTCCGCAAGAGTACCAGCCGCTTGGCTTGCTAACGGAACCGAAGAATGGGATTCAATAATTTTTACCAACGATTCGTCGCGAACTTTGGAGCTTCCGTGCTTTGCCTCAATCCATAAACTCAAAGCAGCCCAATTGGCATCTTGATTATTCTCAAGCAAATTCACTTGAGAGATAATATACCGCTTCTGAGGGCTGGTAAGAAAGTGTGCAGGGTACTGCTCTAAAGTTTCACGGTAAACGGACAATGCATCATCAAACTGCTGAAGGTACTCAAACTTTACTGTCGCAATTTGAAACTGAGCCAAAAATGCCAAAAATGAGCCCGGCACTAATTCCCGCGATTGCTCAAAATAGCGAATTGCTTCTGCATAATTTTTCTCTTGAAGAAGCCTGTCACCCGTTTGAAAAAGCTCAATGCCGTATACTTCGGAATCGGGAACCGAACGATCGTCTCGCAGTAAAATGGCAACGTTAGATTCTAATTCGCGGATTCTGTTTAACTCTTCAGGATTATTTTCCACGTAAGAATCAAACTTCATTTGCTGAAGGGAGTTCAATAAACGTTGTTTCGCGAAGGGTGAGTTTGAGAAATTTGAATTCACCCTGTTTTGATATTCAAACCCCTGCAGATTAGAGTTCCGCAACGGCTGCATCGCTAACTGTGAATCACCGTTCAGTTCAAATCGTAAATCACGACTATCAACCGGAAGAATAAATTCACTGGGCTCGGGGGTCGTTTGGTGAACTTTGGCGGGGGGGACTTGCGTCACGGTTTTTGGCTCAACACTATTTGCGGGTTCTTCTTGATCAGCTGCTTCTGCGTTCGGCTGCATGGGCGAAATTCCTGATGCAATCATTGTGGCTTCGGAATCGGAATTTCTTTCTGGATTGTTCACTGCTTGGGTAAATAAGAAGCCCAACAAAAAAACCGCTGCGAAACGGGATAATTGCGCGTAGGGGCCCCCGTCAAAAATCAGAACATCCAACCAATTGCCAAAGGACTTTTTCCCCGGATCTTGATTTGCTGTCTGCTGATTCTGTGCTGCATTTTGCTTTGTTTCATTCAAAAAATCATAGCGATCCCCGGTTGCTTCAAGCTCTTCCCGAATGTTTTTCCAAAGGGTATTATAAGCATCTTTTGTGGGCATAATGGGTTGGTTGCTGTCGTTCAACAAATCTTTGCATCCCAACCAAAATTCATCTTGATCATCTTTAGGGTTCCACCCTTCCGGGGGATTTTTTTTGATGGGTGAAGGCTTCATGATACATCCTCATAACGTAGTTGGCCTGTTTCACTTAGGTAAGGGGTAAGAAGTTCACGCAGTTTTCTTCTGCCTTGAAAGATGTTGAATTTCACTGCTCCTTCAGAGCATTCTTGTAGTTCCGCAATTTCTTTGATTGAGTATTGCTGTAAATCAAAAAGCTCCACGGCAACCCGTTGTTTTGGCGGCAATCCGTTCATGGCTTCATTCACGTAGGTTACAACCTCTTTGCGGCAAAGCGCGGCCCGGGGGTTGGGCGCTTGCTTGCCCCCCTGCAAGGGTAAGGCGTCGTTGTCCACCTCAACACCATCAAGCAATTCCTCGTGAGCGGTTTTGCGGCGTTTTACACGCCAAGTGTTCACTTGATTTACAACAAGCCTACTCGTCCACCCCGCAAATTTTTGTGGGTCTTGTAATCTGGGTAAATGGCGAAACATGCGCAAACTGCACTCCTGCAGGAGCTCCAAGGCATCTTCCTCGTTGCGGACCATTGAATAAATCCAACGAAACAGGTCGTCTCGCACCAAGGTGAACAACTCATCCTGAGCAGCTCCTTCTTGAGCCTGGCATCGTTTGACTAGTTCAACGGGTATATCTTTGAGTGCCAAAGAGTTGCTCCCGGTTTTGTTGGGCCAAATTGTAATTGGCCCCATTCCTGAACTATATAGATAGACGAGTTATCTGGGGTTAAAGTTTGGCAATTTTTGAAGATTTATTTCATCATGTCGGGAAGGATTATATGATCATCGCAAGGTAAGTAAGGCATAAGGGGATCAACCATTTCTGAAAGTAATTCAGTTTGGTAATGAAGCCTTACGCCGGGAACAAACCCCTTACAGATTGCCCAAACTGCATCTTCTTCAAAATCCCAAATTGAGGGTTCAGCTGTTAAGTAGTCTGGCATGTCAGGGATTTGAAAACTCCGAGCGGGAAATTGATCAAGCGTTCCTGATAAGCCTATTCGGGGGTCTTTATTGGGATTATTGTCATCAAACCGAATCATCGCAGTGGAATAGAAGCGGGGGAGAACTCGACCATCACTGCCTGCAACATCCGTAAAGTAAACGTAATGACCACCCATGCCGTCCGGTATCAGATAACTTTTCATCTCCTCCGCAGTGGGGGCAATTGTGTTAGTATTAATGTAATCAAAAATAAACGACTGCGCCCGAATTGACGTTACATTATTTCTATCTAATACATCTTTAACGGGGACAATATAACTAAACCGATCAAGTAATTTCTGGGAGAAATCCTCTGGTCGTTGGTTGAATTGATTCGCGGTGAACGAGTTGATGTAATACCACGTTCCATTCGGCTCCGGAGGCAGGCCCTTGATCGTTCTTGTGGATTCACTGCGAATCAGTTCTTTTTTCTCCAAGAGAGATCCAGATTCGTTGTAGTGCGCATTGATTGAATCTTCTATAAGTTTCGCAGTAGGTGCTTCAAACTCAATCATATAGGGGCCGGAAATTAATTCTTCAATCGCAAGTGGGTGCCGGCCATTATCCTCATAATATTGGCTGGCAACGGTGGCGATCTGCGTTTTGTACCACCCATCCAGAATGGTTGCCAATTTCATTCTAGCAACATTTTCTTCCGCTTCTTTTTGTTGATCTATGTAGGATAAATAATGCTCTAAGTTGATATCAAATGCAATATGGTAACGCCCTGATTGGCGTTCTATGTATTCTTCCATTCTAAGAACATAATCCGGTGTTGTTGGAATTCTTCTTAGAATCGGCAGAAAAGACTTAGCTAAATTATCGTCGTTCAAGCCCCAAACAGAGGTGTACATCGCAAGGTAGGGAATCTTCCACACACTGGGATTGTTATAATTTCCCTTACGCATTAAGTCGATACTAAGGTAATGCCCCTTATTGTTTTCACGCTCGCCGTACGTGTCAGACAAAACCAAATTGCCCAGTTCGTAAACTTCTACAAAATTAGGATCCAACTGCGTCAGCACATCAAAGTAGTTGTAGATTGGCTCAACAACTTTTGCCTCTGTATCCCAAGCGGCGCCAAAGTTTTGAATCGCTGTTAACGTCATTACGTTGGCATAGGCATTATCATAACCTAACGCCATAATTTTAATGGCTTCTTCACTCGGAATATTTACCCGTTGAATAAACTTACCTGAACCCTGATTCCAGTCTTTGTAGAAATCAAACTGGTGAGCAACTGTTCCTGCAAAAAGAAGAGCAGCAGCCCCAATTAGTGAAAAATCGCGAATAAGAGGTTTCATCAGTTTTGGGCTCCCGATTTATTTGAAATTGCGACGGTTAAAGATGATTGTAGCAATAATCAATACACAAGCAGCGTAGGCGAAACCGTATGCGATGGAGTACGCCGTAATTTCTACCGGAAGGCTGTTTGCAACCGCCTCACGCTGGTTGAATACGGATAAGTTTGGCGTTACATAAGAGCAAAACTTGCTGAATTGGTAGGTAATCCATTGCCCACCCGCCAAGTTGTCAGGATCACCCACTTTTCTAACAATTAGATCGGCAAAAAGATAAAGACTTTGGTTCGCACGGCCAATAATGAACACAATAATCGTCATAAAGGCTGAAAGTGTTGGGCTAGAAAAGCTTGAGAACAACACCGCAAAACTTGTAATCACAGCCATTTCCATCATTGTTAGTAATGATGATTCAACAATGCCACTGGTTGATGCTTCCGCTACAAACCCAAACGTAAACAGGGTGATGAAGGCATTGAAAATTGCTTTTACCACCGATGTTACGTAATGAATCCCCATGGCAGCGCTGCTAGCGGTGGGGTTGGCATCGTAGAACGCTGTCATTGCATCTTCCCCGGTGTAATCCCGGAAGTACAATACTCCGAGAAAGAAAAATGTCATGATCAGAACGTTTACAAAAATTGTGAGTAGTAGACCAAAGTACTTCCCAATCAAAAATTGCCAGCGGCTTATGGGTTTGCTGACGATTGTGTAGATTGTTCGTTTATCGAGATCGTTGTAAACTAGGCCGATCCCTACGAGCACTGCGATGGCAACGGAGACTAAGTTGATTCCCACAATGCCAAAGTCACGAATGATTTTTGTTTGGCCAAAAATGGCTAACGTTGAAACAACCCAAGAACCCAACAATATGATGGCAGCAAAGAAGAGTAGAATATACAGAATCCGGTTTCTTACGGCTTCCTTGAACGTGTTCAAAGCAATAGCGAGTACCTTGTTCATGCTGATGCAGCCTCTTTTTGTTGTGATTTTGAGGAAGTAGATTTTTCGATTCGGCGTTTCTCTTCAATTTCACGGATGAAGTAATCCTCCAAGCTTTCACGGCGAGGAGTATATTGGCTCAAGGTTCCATCCCCATCAATCAAGCGGCGTAGAATAAATTGAGCGTCTTCTTCAGTTTTGAAAACAGCTAAAATATCGTTTTTGCGCTCAACAATCGTGTTGGCTTTTTCACGCACGGCTGTAAGAAGTTCAGGCTTAGGATTTGTCATCGCAACTTCATACTCCTTAATCCGCGTTGAAAGCAGTTCAGACAAATGCCCCTCGGCGATTTTATTCCCAAGGTGAAGAATTGCAACACGGTCGCAGATCATCTCCGCGTCGCCTAGAATGTGGCTGGAGAACATCACCGTTTTGCCTTCTTCTTTCAGGCGCAGGATTAAGTCGCGAACCTCTTTACGGCCAAAAGGATCCAAACCTGATTGGGGTTCATCCAGTATGACGAGCTTGGGATCGTTCAGCAGCGATTGGGCAATCCCGACCCGCTGAAGCATACCTTTGGAGTACCCGCGAAGTGGTGTGTTCCCCGCGTGCGCAATACCCACAAGCTCAAGTAGTTCGGGAATCCGCTTACGGCGTAGTTTGTACTCCATACCATAGAGTTGACCGTAAAAGTGCAAAAATTCGTTTCCAGTGAGGTAATCATAAAAGTAGGGGTTCTCAGGTAGAAACCCAATCTGAGCCTTCACACTGTTTTCGCCGAGGGGTTTCCCCATAAGCTTTGCAGTTCCAGCGGTTTGAAAATGCAGACCCATCAATATCTTTATAGTGGTGGTTTTACCGGCGCCGTTTGGCCCCAAAAGACCAAAAATTTCACCTTCATTCACCGTTAAATCAAGGTTATTCAATGCGTTTCGTTTGCGGTCTTTTAGTCGAACTTTTATCCGACCGTGCTCCGTGCCGATGAAGTCCTGCACGTAAGTTTTACTCAGACCATTGATTTCAATTATTGGGCCCATGGGTACTTTTATGTCTCCATCAATAGGTTTGTATGGCGAGGCAGAAAGCGACAGCAGTGCCAAAGAGTCAAGCCGTAGTTACAACGAAGTTGAATTAGAATTCCCTGTATTCTGCGGGAAGTTGGTAAAAACCCCCTTCAAAAACAACACAATCCATCTGAACATCGTGAGAACTCGTGGGTAATTTTTTCTCACTTAGTTGGCATTCAAAGCAAACTCCCACTTTGATAAGCGTATGGGGGAGGGTTTTCAAAAATCGATCATAATAACCACCTCCTTGCCCCAATCGGTTCCCGTGCAAATCAAACGCAACACCTGGAATCAGTACAATCCCTGCAGTTTCCGCTGATCCATCAATCAAATTCCACAATTTTGAATTGTTTTGAGGTTCACGAATGCCAAAACTTCCAATGCTTACCTCTTCAAAACCTTCAAACTCGCTAAACACCAATTGATTGCCCTCTACTTTAGGAAGAAACGTTGAAATATTATTGTTTTGAGCGTACAAAACAATTGAATCCACATTTACCTCTGCCGAGGTTGCCAAATAACCCAGTAAAGTTTCCGCATGCATTTGATGAATAAAGGGTTTCAAGCGTTCACAAATTTCAACGGAAGCCGAAAAGCGTTGAGTTTCCGAAAGGGCTTTTCGATACTTTCTGAAGCGAGTACGGAGTTCTTGCTTATTCATCGAATTTTTCTCTGATTGAATTCTTTGATTACTTCATGGTGATCAAACAAAACCATGAAGATTCCCCTGCTGAAGGAAACTACTGAAGCCTGTGAAAGCAATCATCGCTCACCGTTCCGGCGAACCTCGCCTAGTGGAGTTAGATATTCCCCCAGCTGGGAAGCGCAACGTGATTGTGCGTGTAACTCACTTGGCTTTGCAACTCCCTGATGAACATTTATTTTTGAAGTCCGTAGGCAAAACCGTTTCCGATGATGTGGACGGCTTGCCCTTGGGTTCTCTTTGCAGTGGGATTATTGAATCCGTGGGGCCGGAGGTTCGCCGGCTTCGTGAAGGCTTGCGAATAGCGGCGTTTTCCCAGCCTTACGTTTACCACGCTCAGTACCTCAGCGTGCCGGAAACTAATTGTATTGAACTCCCGAAACGCGTAAGCCACGAAGAGGGATCGTTTACAGGAATTGGAATTTCAGCGCTGAATTTATTTCGCCGGTCAGAATGCCAAATCGGAAGTAAACTAATCATTTTTGGGGCTGGAATGCTGGGAATTTTGCTGGCACAAATTGCCATCTCAGCCGGTGTTCACCCGGTTGTTGTGGATCTTGATGAATCAAAAAGAACCAAAGCACGCAACGTAGGTGTGCAAGATTTGCACTCCATAAATCTAAAGGAAATTACATCGCATATTATGCAACTGACGAACGGGTTGGGTGTTGACACAATGATCTATACCTTAGATTCACCCCCATCCTGCGAAAATTGGCCCTTAGAGCTTTTAAGGGATCAAGGTAAGATCATGTTGACCAACCGCAACCTTGCTTCGCCAAACAGCAAAACCTTGGCGGAAACCCGATGCGTGTTGACCTATGACAACGGTTCCCCAACGGAAACTAACGACCCCCGCTGGACTAAGCTGGAGAATGCCCAAGTGTTCCTTGATTTATTAAGCGAGCGGAAGGTGCAAGTAACACCCCTTGTTACCGAGCGAACACCGCTGGATCGTGCGATTTCCCTCTACGAAAAAATTCAACGCACCGGCTTCACCACCGTTGGCGCTGTGCTTACATGCTAACATCAGCTTACAGGAGTTTAGGCGAATATAATCAATGAATCAAAATCAAACCAGCGGAAATGTTGTTGTCATCGGAGCAGGCAAAATGGGTCTTCCGCTGGCCTGTGAGCTTGCATGCAACGGTGCATCAGTTTGTGCGGTTGATGTAAACATTGAGCTTGTAGAAAAAATTAACGCCGCTGAAGCACCGTTTGAAGAACCCCAACTTCAAGATAAACTTAGCCAAGCCGTTGCAAGTGGCAAACTGAGAGCTACAACAAAACTTGAAGAAATATTGCCTAAAGCCAACGTTATCATCATTATTGTCCCTGTTCTTTTAGATAAAACCAAAAATGCAGAACTATCTATCATTGAATCTGTTTCCAGAGAAATTGCCCAAGGAGTTCAGCCCGGTGCGTTGATCGTTTTTGAAACAACCCTCCCAGTAGGAACTTCCCGAAAGCTGTTAGCGGAAATTGCCGATTCTTCGGGCTTAGTTATGGGAGAATCAATACACGGTGCTTTTTCCCCCGAACGGGTGAAAAGCCGCCACGTATTTGAAAACCTCGCAAAAGTCCCTAAAATCGTCGGGGGATTTTCCCCTCAAGACGCCGATAAAGCAGAAGAGTTTTACAAAGAATTCCTGAAGTCCAAGGTGATCAACTTAGGCTCTTTGGAAGCGGCAGAAATGGCGAAGCTTGCCGATATGGTTTACCGAGACGTCAATATCGCTTTAGCTAACGAACTCTCACGCTATTGTGAAGCCGCAGGTGTGGATTTTTTTCCTGTTCGTGAAGCGGCAAACACAAGCGGTGAAGCACATTTGCTTATTCCAGGGATTGGCGTAGGGGGGCATTGTACGCCTATTTACCCCTATTTTTTGATCAACCACGCTCAACAACTTCTCATGCCACAAGAACTGGCAGAAACGTCTCGCCGCGTAAACGATGGTCAAGCCGCTCATGCCGTGGGGCGCTTGAAAAATCATTACGGCACGCTTGAAGGCAAAAGAGTGCTGATAATGGGTTTGGCATTTCGCCCTGAGATCAAAGAAGCAACGGCTTCATCGGCCTTTTTAATTGCTCAGGCTTTGGATCAGGAAAAAGCAATCGTTCTACTGCATGATCCCTATTTTGCACCTGATGAGATGAGCACTTACGGCTTTCAACCTGCCCATTCTGTTGAAGCGTCACAGTGCTCCATTCTAATTCTGAATACTGCACATGCGGCGTACCAATCAATCGACTGGAGCAATTTAGCCCGCCAAGGTGTTGAGGTGGTGATGGATGGTAGAAATGCCATTGAAGAGCAAACTGTTCAAGCTGCAGGGATTAAATATATTGGAATCGGCCGTAAAAACTCTCAATAACGCCCTTGACTTTGCAGCCGATATTGCCTTTTCTCATTTTCTTTTCGGTGCGGTGCCCAAGTGGTCTAAGGGACCGGTTTGCAAAACCGTCATTCGCGGGTTCGAATCCCGCCCGCACCTCCATAAAGATTGTTTTCTCCATGATCGGTTCAAACCCCTTACTCCTTACTTTTTCTGCATTGTTTTTCATGAATAGTGCATTCTCTCAACAAGAGACAACGCCTTTGGAAACATTGCCTGAAAACAGCCAACTTGAAACTGAAGCACCTGAAATACGGCGCGGCATTGTTTGGAATGATTCAGAAAATAAGCCGAGAAGCGTTCGCTACCTTGAGCGTCGATTGAAAAATATTGAACCAGAACTCGTTGGGTCCCCTGAGCGGCTTCAAACCTACCTTTACTTCTTTAGATCCACCCTGATCAACGACACAAACCTCATCCTTTTTGACGTTGAGATCAACTGGAACGAATCAACCTCTACCGTTGAAGTTTCTGGTGTTGCTGAGTTTCAGCAAAATATTAATGCCTTCATTACAAGCCTTGAAATATTGGGTTTCGATAAAATTCAAAACTCCATTGAGCTTTTGCCAACGCAAGAATATAAATCAACGCCCGTGGGCGTGGTGATTGTTCCGCAGACTCTTGTTTACAACAACACCGTAAAGCCCCGGGAAACAATGACTGATGGCATTATGGGTGATGCGTTTTTCTTGTTGAAATCAGTTGATGATATGATCCTTGCTCACGCCCCCGATGGTTACGTTTGCTACATTAGCAAATCTGCCGTAAAGCCAATGAGTACAGAAGATTACAAAACCTACTTGAACAAAGATTTCATAACCACTACAGTCAACATACCATTCGGTGATTCCGTTGTTACCCCCGGGTCAACCTTAGCACTTGATGTGGTTTCAGCAACGGCTGACAGAATTGTTGTAACAGCCGACGGAACAAAAATCGCCGATTACACCCCTGCCCTTGGCGATGTTCTTCCGAAAAGCGAATCACAGGCTTCTGAAGCGATTGATGTCGCAAAAACCTTTCTTGGAACCCCGTATGTTTGGGGAGGAAAAAGCACAGTTGGCGTTGATTGTTCCGGGTTGGTTCAAAGTTCCTACCGTGCCCTTGGCTACAACTTACCCCGCGATGCCTACATGCAAGCTTACATGGGGCGCCTTTCAGCAACACCAAGCACTATGGAACTTCTTCAACAGGGTGATCTGTTATACTTTATGGGGAGCACTGGCAGAATTACCCACACAGCAATCTATATTGATAACGGAATATACATCGAAGCGGTAAACGGTGGTGTTCGATATACCAGCTTTAATGCAAGTGATGAGAGCTTTGATGCTGAACAATTCGAGTCTTTTTGCTTTGCTAAACGATTTGTTCACTAATTGCATGAACTTTTTCTGATTTTTCCACTCTTATCTCACTGTGGGAAATAAAACTCTTTCCCTCCATGTCAGTGTGTTCTAAGAAATACACTCTCGATATACTCAACGAAGGACTGTGTTATGTATTCGCACAGCAAACAAATATCCGCGTTTTTCGCCCTACTACTCGCCACATTAGTTAGCGTAACGTCAATCGTTCAAGCCCAAGCATTCGTGGCAATCAAGGAAGCAGGAACGGTTCAAACAACTGATTTTGGCCCTGTTCCAAAGGAAATTTTGTGGAAAAAAGATAATCAAGTTATGGTGCTGATTCCTGCAGGAACGTACACCATAGGCCGCAAGCCAAATTTGGCCCTAGAAATAAATGAAAATGAAACTCCCGAAGTTACCGTAACAGTTGGGAGTTTTTTTATTGATAAAACTGAAGTTACAAATCTGCAGTACACAAATCAACTTTCTGCCACGGGCGTGGGTAAACCTCGGTCCATCACAAATGAAAATCTGTTGGACGATTCCAAACCCGTTGTGGGTATTTCTTGGTTCGATGCCTTAGGGTATGCAAAGAACTTGCAGAAGGATTTGCCAACAGAAGCCGAGTGGGAAATTGCTGCTCGCGGCAAAGAAGCGTTTTTATACCCATGGGGCAATTTTGATCAACAAGGTGCAGCGCGGGTACGTCGTTCTTTAGTTGATGGAACAGTACCTGTGGGAACCATGAAATCAGATGTTTCACCCTTTGGCGTTGCTGATATGGCAGGCAATGTTTCTGAATGGGTTAAAGACAATTATGTTCGAGATTATTACTCCCGCGTTGCTGGGAAAACGAACCCTGAGATTACAAAAAATGAAGAGTCAAAAACGATTCGCGGGGGCAATTTTTACGGCTCAGCAGCTTTAGGACACTTGACTTATCGCAATACAGTTAACCCGCTCTACAGCAGAGAGGAAGTCGGATTTAGAACAGTTTTCCGCCTTCAACCGCCCCCACCTGAACCAACACCTACCCCTGCGCCGCCAACGCCGACGCCAACTCCTGATCCTGATGATTTGGCAGAGCGGATGATTCAAATTCTTCAGCCTTATTTTGACGATCCCGACAAAATTCTCCCAAGTGAAATGGTGCGATTCGGCGCTGGCGGAAGAACATCACAAACTGTATTCTACAATCAATCACCCCTCAGGCTAACAATGGCTTTTGTAGATCCAGAAAATGAACTGGTTTATCGGTACCCAACTTATGTTGAACCACATTCAGTTATTCTTCAAAAAATACCCACCGCTTCAAAACTTGAAATGTTTGCCACAGCTGAAAATGGTGTAAACAGCAGGATTACACGTCTTGGCCAACTGAATTCAGCCAGCAGCCCATTCATCGTGATTCCGGCATCAACTTTTGCGAACACTATTTCAGCGGACGGTAATGCAACCACTCCTGAAACTACAACGCAGCTTCTACAATATTACGGAAAAACCTACCAGCCTGATTGGCACATTATCCAAGTGTATAACGGCACATCAGCACCGGTAGAAGTTATGTTAGACCGCATCAGGCCCGATGGATCGGTGATTACACCTAGTTCAATTGTTGTTGATTCAAACGAAGTGGGAATTTTCAACAATTTCCCCGGAGCAGACTTTCAAATCTCGGCGAAATACTTGGGCGCAACACAACCAATGAACAGCCAAAAAGTTATCTTCAAAACAAACAACCAACAAGATCGTCGTTTCTTTTCCCTCTTTGAAGATAAACTAGGAAAAACCTATAAAGTTCAACTCTCTGTTCTACCGGAAATTGGTATCCGTAAGCAAGAATTCAAAATACCGGGCGAAATCAGAGATAGTTATGTTTTGGATTAAAACCAGCTAATACTTAGGAAAACCCCCTAAGCACACTATAGAAAAACCAACCCATTATGCCAGTAACAAAAGAAGCCGTAACAAAAGCCCTTTCAACCGTACAAGATCCTGATCTACATCAGGATCTTGTAACGCTTGGAATGGTGAAATCAATTTCTGTGGATGCTAATAATGTTACCGCTGTAATTGAATTAACAACCCCTGCTTGCCCCATGAAAAAAAAGATTGAGGACGATTGCCGCAACGCGATTAGCCAAATTTCAGGGATCGGGGAAATCAAGATTGAAATGACCGCAAACGTTCGCGGCGCTTCCATCCCCGATGGAAAAACAGCGATTCCCGGCGTGAAGAACATAATCGCCGTTTCATCTGGTAAAGGTGGAGTCGGAAAAAGCACAACGGCAGTAAACCTTTCAATTGCGTTGAACCGGCTTGGCGCACGAGTGGCATTGCTTGATGCTGATATTTACGGCCCTAATATTCCCGGAATGATGGGCCAAAGCGGACGACCTAAAGTCATTGAAAAGCGTATTATTCCACTTGAAAGCCAAGGAATTCATATAATGTCCATGGGGTTTCTTGTCTCGGAAGAACAACCCTTGGTGTGGCGTGGGCCCATGCTTCACGGCGTGATGAAGCAACTACTTCGGGATGTTTCCTGGGGCGATCAAGATTACCTTGTCATCGATTTACCCCCTGGGACCGGTGATATACAACTTACACTCAGCCAACTGGTTCCAATTACGGGTGCTGTGATTGTTACAACCCCTCAAAATGTTGCCCTGCAAGATGTGAAAAAAGGGATTGGAATGTTCCGACAGGTGGACGTTCCGATCCTGGGCGTTGTTGAAAATATGTCGTATTATCTCTGCCCAAAATGTGGCAACCGCGACGAAATCTTTTCCCACGGCGGGGGGGAAGCACAGGCAGAGTTGATTAACGAGCAATTCTTTGGGCATATTCCCCTCAACGGTGAGTTGCGCCGCTGCATGGATGCAGGCTTACCGCCGGCAGGAAACCCTGATTCAGAATTTTTCGCAATCTATCGTGCTCTTGCAGAAAAAGTTGCTCAGCAAGTTGCTATTCTTAATTCGAAAAACGGCCCAAAACCCTTCGCGGTAATTCGGGCAAATTCGTAGAATAAGAACGGTAAAAAATTTATGGAACCTTCAGCAGCTGAAACCACTCGAAGTGCAGGCTCAACACCCAGCGCTTTTATTCGACCTGAACGCAAATTCTCCCGTTCCTTCGGTTGGAATTTATTCTGGGTTGGGTTGGCAGGTTTGCTTGCGGGAATTCTACTTCTTGTGATGATTCAATCTGGAAATCCCCTTTTAGAAGAATTAAAGACGAACAAAAGCATCAAGTTCTTGATTATGGGTTCCACAATCGTTTCATGGATTATTTGGAAGGTTGGAAAAACGATTATCAAGCTTCATGATCAGGACGATATTAATGAATATCGGCACAACCAGAAATCCTCCGCTGTTGATTCCAATTCAAAAGTCATTTCAACTTCCCATACATGAATTCCGAATCACCGGCAACAATCGGCGTTGGTATTCTTACCGCCAAACGCCCCGTTGCGTTGAAGCAATGCCTTGAAAGCCTAGCAGCGGGCCTTCATAAACCCGATTTGGTTGTTGTTTTGAACAACGATCCAACCTCGTCCGTGAGTGAAATTATTGAACAGTTCAATCATTCGGCGTTTCCTGTGTTGGAACTAAGCGGGGATCTGCTTGAATTCGCTGCCGCGAGAAATCAGCTTGTAAAAGCAATTTCCACAGATTT
>DAIOTT010000087.1:13503-15048 GCA_036751885.1 Candidatus Sumerlaeota bacterium | reverse complement strand
TTTCCGGCGGCTCACCCGGGCCCCACAAAATCCAAGGCATCGGGGCAGGCTTTGTCCCATCGATTCTAGAAACAAACTTGATCGATGAAATTTTAACTGTTGGTCACAATGAAACTCGAAATACTGCGAGGCGACTTGCAGCGGAAGAAGGCATCCCCGTGGGCATCAGTTCCGGCGCAATTACTTGGGCAGCACTTCAGGTGGCCAAGCGACCAGAAAACAAAGGAAAGATAATCGTAGCCATCGAACCATCCTGTGCCGAACGATACCTATCATCATGGCTTTTCGAGGACCTGAAAATAGAAAGCGATGACCCATTGGAACTCATCTCGTCCCTATCATGAAAGAATCAATTCATCATAGGATTAAAAAAAATAGCATTTAGAAGGGAGTGTATTCCGACCTAGCAAGATAGGTCGGTATCCACTCCCATTTCTTCCAGATCAACATTCGTTTTAGGGGAAAATGGCATCATTCAATAATGTGATAACAGCCGCTATGGCAATCCAACTCATCATGAGCTGGAACAGAATCTTACATCATAAAAAAGAACTTCCGAGCAGTCACCATCGCTACAAGAATCACAACCGTGATGACTGCACTCTTCCTGACCAAAAGCGACCAATAATCGAGCGCTTCAGCCCTGAAGAAAAACTCACCTTGCCATGGGGGGCAGTTTTGTCGCTTTCTACTGGTCGGCTTACGGCGCTTTTTGGCTTTTTGCCCTGTGGCGTGGTAGGTTGAGTTTTTTTGTTGAAATGTTCGTTGATGAAATTATCCCTTCTACCCGCCTGTTTGATGGCGTTGCTGACACCTCTCTCGGCTATGACAACCTTTACGACCCCCGTGGAGTTAACGCCCGGAGGCGAGTTGTTTCAGCTTTCCCAAACTCCCACGCGCACGGCGGCGTTTTCTTCTGACGGCTCCCTGCATGTTGTTTATTGGGCCGGAGCTTCGGAATCCACATTACTTACGCCGTCAACCGTGTATTACCAGTCGCGCACGCCCCAAGGGGCTTGGGGCGCGTTGGTGGAGCTTGATGCCAATGCCACGATTGATCAAGGCTCCGGGCCGCAAAAGATTGGGGGTCGACACCCAAACTTGGGGCTTGGAGCCAATGGTGATCTTTGGGTTGTTTGGCATGATTACCGGCACGTAAACCCCAATCCGCCGGGCAATGGAGTTGATAACATTGAGGTTTACGCCCAACTTCGGCCCTTCGGTGGGGGAGCGCCTCAGGAGTTTCGCCTTACTAATACCGCTGCACCCCACTTCGGCGATAACAGTTACTTGCCGCGCTTGGCGATTTTGCCGAACGGGTCGTTCAGTGTTTTGTGGTACGACTTCAATGCCAACGCCGACGTCAGCGATTTGTACGCCCTTCACACGGCGAACCTTGCAACGTATTCCCCGGAACCGATTGGTTCGCTTCGCCTTACGGTGGAAACTTCTCGGCCCGGCAACACTCTTGAGCGCCCGTATTCCGCCGCTGATTTTCTTGCTGATTCCACCAATACGCTTCACGCTGTTTGGACAAGCCAATTT
>DAIOTT010000087.1:0-13493 GCA_036751885.1 Candidatus Sumerlaeota bacterium | reverse complement strand
TTTGATACGGAGGCCCCGGTATGGTATTCTACCGTTCCAAACCCCTCAACCACGGTGAGTGAGGAGCAGCTGTTTGCCACCAGCGGCGGATTTATTGATCCCCCCAGGCTGGTGCTTGCGCCCAACGATGATCTTTGGGTGGTGGTGAAAAGCGGTTCGCCCGCAACGATTCAAGCACGTCGAAAGCCCGCTGCGCTGCAAGCCTTTGAAGCGCCGCTTACACTTGTAGCCGCGGGGAGTAACAAACAGCCAAGCCTCGCCGTGGATTCCGCAGGCGCCTTGCACCTGAGTTGGATTTCCGGCGGCAATACGGTGAACTACCGCAAGCTTACCCAATCGGGAACACCCGTTGAAAATGCAACCCTAGCTACGGGAGAAAACTACCAACGCACGAATTTGCTCTTGGGGCCTAGCGATGAACCAATCGTTTTTTTCGACGCATTGAGCAGCGGTTCCGAGGGCGCGGTTTTTGTTGTTCAGCAAGAGTTGCCCGCTGCAACCGTTGGGTGGGCAGAATATGAGTAACGTTGTCTTGCTTCTGGCGTGCTGGGTTCTTGCCCTTCACACAGCGGTATCAGCCGCGCAGACCAATCAGGGTGTTTCCGCCGATGATGCCGCCTCAACCGCCGCCCTTCGAATTCTTTCTCTCTCTCCCCACATTACGGAAACGCTATTCTTTCTCGGTGCCGGCAATCAAGTGGTGGGTGTAACGGAGTATTGCAATTTCCCGGAAGCGGCAAAAAGCAAAACCCGTGTGGGAAGTTACCTAAACCCCAGTTTGGAAACCATGCTCTCCTTGGAACCTACCACGGCGTTTTTTTCTCCTGGTCAAGCAAGCATACATGCCGAACTCAACCGCGCCGGCGTTGTTACTCACGGTGTTCCCAGCAATTCTTTGTCAGATATTCGCACAGGAATCACGCTGATAGGCCGCAAAATCGGCCGGCCTAAAGCAGCCAAACAAGTGCTTGCTGAATTTGATGCATCCTTAGCGCAAGCAGTGCCTGCACAACCCACCGCAGAAGGCCAGCCTACCGAGCAACCCCGCGTGCTCATGGTACTAGGTGGCCCTGAAGGGGGCCAAATATTTGGTATTGGGCCAAACACGTTTTTAGATGAATTGCTTCGCCTTTGCCAAGCGCAAAACTGGCTTCACAATGCCGGAACCAGTTACCCCTCCGTCTCGCGAGAGTTTAATTGCCGCGCCGCCCGATGTCATTCTGGAGATTCAAACCAGCGCAGATCGTTCCGCTGAAAATGTTCAACGGTTGCAACAATCTGCTGAAGCCGCTTGGCGGCAAACTCTTGGCCCAAGAAGCAAGCAAACCCGCATTGTTGTTTTGGTGGACGACCACCTTACCATCCCCGGCCCAGGAATCGTGGGAAGCGTAGGCCGATTGTACCTTGCTATTCACCCCCAATAATGGCAACAACTCAACCCCATGGTTGATTCACCCGATATTCCCCAAAGCCCGGAAGCACCCTTGATTGTTTGCCGAAACCTTGCATTTCATTATACCCGCCACCGCCCGTTGCTGCGGGGAGTGCAGGTTGAATTGCAGCCGGGAATCGTCTCCCTAATTGGCCCTAACGGCGCCGGAAAGTCCACCCTGCTCAACCTGCTTAGCGGCTGGCTAAAGCCCACAGAAGGAACAGTGTCCCTCAATGGAACACCCTTAGCGAAAGTAAAACACCGCGAGCTTGCCCGCTTGATTTCCGTGGTTCCCCAGCTGGAGGAACACGTATTCCCCTACACCTTATTTGAAGTTGTGGAAATGGGCTTGTACGCGGAAAACGGATTAGCGCGGTGGTCGGCGCCAGAGGCTCGCGCTCGAGTGAAGGAGTGCCTTCAATTGCTGGAGATTGATCAGCTTGCCTGCTCGCCCATAACCGAATGCAGCGGCGGGGAACGGCAGCTTGCCCTAGTGGCCCGGGCCCTTGTTGGTCAACCGCAGATACTACTGCTGGATGAACCCACAAGCTTTCTGGATCCCCGTCACCAGCGGCAAGTGCTGGAAGCCGTGCAGCGCTGGGCTGCCGGGGGTGAGCGGCTAGCCGTGTTTGTCACCCACGATTTAAACCTCGCCACAGCAATCAGCAACCGCATTCTATTGCTTCACGAAGGGCGACTCTTTTGGGATGGCACCCCCGAAGCGCTGATTGAGTCCCTCGTGCTTCAATCCGTTTACGGAACACCCTTCGAGGTGGCACGGCTCCGCAACGGTCAGCCGCTCATTACTGTGCAGATGGACTCTGCCCCATGAGCCAGCCTGTCCCTCAAAAACGTCGTCCTGTCCCTGATAAAAAACAACCTGCAAAACAGCCTGCAAATCAATCACCTATTGTTCCGCCAAATCACCCTACAAAGCCGCCGACACAGCAACCGCCGCCCGCGCCAAACCTGTGGCTCCGCTTCACCGTGTTAACCTTTGTTGCCGTTGCGATTCTGCTTGTTGCACCCGCCTTCGGTTCAACCAAGCTTGATCTTATTGCTGCCCTGCGCTCTTGGTTTGAAGGGGGCGAACCCACTACTGGCCAATACATCTTGCTCTCCACCCGGTTGCCCCGCGTGGCCTTTGCCTTTGTAGCGGGTGCCGGGCTTGCCCTGGCAGGAACTGTGTACCAAGCGGTGCTGCGGAACGATCTTGCCGAACCCTTCTCCCTAGGTGTTGCCGGCGGCGCTGCTTTCGGTGCCCTGCTCGCCTTCCATTTGTTTGATGGGTATTACACCGCAAGCCAAAACGCACTTCCCATTGGCGCCTTCTGCGGTGCAACAGTCGCCGTGGGGATTATCCTGCTGCTAGCGCGCTTTCGCAGTCAGCAAATTACCCCCGCCACGCTGCTGCTTGCGGGCATAAGCTTGAACTTTCTTTTTGGTGCCGGCATACTACTGCTTCAATACCTGAACGATCCCTTTCAAACAGTCCTCATTCTGCGTTGGCTAATGGGCGGGTTGGATGTTTACGCTTGGAAGATTGTAGCCGCCGCCAGTGTCACTCTTGTGATTGTAGCGCTGCTGTGCCAACGCTACGGCAACGCCTTGGATGTGTTGTCCCTTGGGAACCGCACGGCATTTCACTTGGGTGTCCCTGTAATGCGGGTGCAATTCCTTACGCTGGGGAGTGTGTCCCTATTAACGGCGCTTCTTGTTGCCTACTCCGGCCCTATTGGATTCGTGGGTCTTATTGTCCCCCACGCCCTGCGGCGCCTTATCAGCCCTCGTCATGCGCTCCTCATCCCTGCCTGCGCCTTGGGGGGCGGTGCATTCTTAGTCCTTTGCGATACAGTTGCCCGCACCCTGTTCGCCCCCACGGAACTCCCCGTTGGCATCATCACCGCCTTCCTCGGAGCCCCGTTTTTCTTGGGGATTCTCCTGCGGAGTCGCTCGGTTTAGCAAATAACCTAATCAACATTCTCGCTCGCCTAATTTTAGTTTTCCAAAATACATCAAAATTGAATTTACTTGAAAGCAATCCAACCCCACATATTCCACAAACAATCTTGATGCCCAAATTGCACAGATGTACCCAACAGAATCCCGAGTTTCGCAGGGTACCCATTCATGTTATACGGCGAGGTGAATGGGATGATCAAAAGTTATTATCGCATAAAAAAATACAGCAACACTTTTTGCTGGCAAGAAAATTGGTCGGGAAAAAGACCTCGTAGCGCGTCATTCACCTTGAATAACCTGCAGTTCTGTGATGTATAACAATTAGTTACCTCGAGCAGAAAGGTTTCCTTAAATGAAAAAACTACTGAAAGGCTTTGGTAAATTCCGTAAAGTTGTTACGTTGATTACGCTCGTTCCTATTGTTTTGGTGTGCTTCTCTATAGGCTACGAATATCTTGTTGAAGGCTACCGCATGGATGCACCAGGGGCGAATATTGGCCTTGGTCTGCTTAAGTTGTTGTTACCTGTAATTGTGGCTGCTTGGCTGTTGTGGTTGCTGCCACCTTACGATTGGGCCCACAGAAAACTTGCGAAATAAAATAATCTTTATATTCAGTGGAAAGCTTACTTTTCCCACATACAATGCTCCCTTGGGGGTATGATCCCGAGGTGGATGAAATAGCGAAATTTACTCTTAGTGAATATCCGGGACTCTTAGGCAAACAACTTCACGATCGCCATCAAACAGCCAAAGCTCTTTCCCGTGCTTCGTTACATGTGGTTGCCAGCTCTTATTGGTTCCCTCAACTTTCAATGCCTTGACGGTGACACCCTGAGCATCAATCACCCACAACTCATCCTCTACAAAAGTAAATACCATTGTTCCGTCCCAAGCGGAATTCCGAAGGGAACTTCTTGATAGATTTGGCGGGTCAAAACCGCCGATGATATCAGCTTCCGATGAATAAATTGTAAACCCTGATGAGGATCTGTTGCTGACAAGTATGTCACCCTTTGGCGATTGTAATATTATGCGCGGCCCAATGAGCCAATTGTTGTTCGCATCCCTCTTGACTTCCTTCAAGACTGTCCCTTCTAAATCCTTCAGTACTACCGTGTGATAAGTCGTCGTCCAAATGCGGTCGTCATTCAGCATTACTTGCTCTGTGTTCAGGTTTACATTGCGCAACGTTACTTCAATTGAGGATGTTCCGCCGATCAATTCTTCCTGTAGCACTTGTTTGCCCTGCGCATCGAAAACATACTTCTGCTCACGTTGCGGAATATCTCGCGAATGAACCTTTTCAGTTACGCGATAACGCATGCTGCCATCGCCCGGTATAAGAAGATTGTACATTGCTGTTTCAGGATTCTGAATGCTACTAGCGGGAACGTCAGCCCGGTAGATTACCTTCCCATTTTGATCAAACACAAAAGGGATTCCGCTTCGTGCAGGAATCGTGTACATGCGCCCTTGCTGATCAATATGGAACTGTGCCAGCGGGCCGCTAAGTTCATCTGTCGGCTCGGAGCCAATCATGCCAAGCACTTCACCTCCTTCGGATTCCTGTTTCAGCGTGTAACCATCTGAAACCCAGAATTTCCCTAAGGAATCAATCGTTCCCTTTTTGCGGTACTTGTGAAGAACGTTCCCTTCCGCATCCATTTCAACGGTAGGGTAGCGACCGTTAAAGTCCACCACAACCACACCACCGTTGGGCCCCGCATGAACAGCGGAAAGGTAATTCGGCTTATACCCCCAGTGTTCCTCCAGAAGAATCACGCTTTCTTTTTTACCCTCAATATTGAGAATCTCAACCCGGTCAGGATTACCATCCAGCACCGCAATTCTCCCGTCCTTCAACAGAGACGCATCATCAATTCTGCAATTTCCACAACGCTCACTAAAGTCATCTTCGTCTATCCTTAGAAGCAATTCACCGTCGCGATCAAACACACGAATCTGTCCCCCGGAATTAATACTCTTTGACTTATACGACCTCACCAAGATTCGGCCGTTGCTTGAAGCATCAATTCCAGTTACGCCCCAAAAGTCGTGATTTCCAAGCTGCGTTAATTCACCAGTTGCAACATCGAATCGAAAGAGTTTCACCGGCGCCTTGTAATCGTCAAGGCCTTCCGTTTTACCCAGCATCACAATGTTTTCATGATCTAACCAATCCATTCCCCAGTTGTGTTTAAAGCCTTCAGAAGGAATGGTGTTACTAGCAATCACTTCCCCCTGCTTGTTGATGATGCGAACAGTTCTATCTTTTTCTTCATTACCAAAAGTGTATACATTCCCTGCGTCGTCGAACAAATAGCTTTGCCTTATGCTGACTGAATTTTCAGGAGCTGCTGGCTTGTCTAAACTAAACGTTCGATACGGCTTCAGGTGAACCGCTGGAAAATCCTTTAAGGGCGCAGCGTTAATGGGTAGATTCGTTTCAGTTTTCGGATTTACCGTCTCCGCTAATTTCACGCGCGAGTGCTCCGTGATGCTCCATACATCGCCAGAGCCTGTGACCTGAATCGTAACTGTATTGCCCTTGTTAGGAAAACTAAACTGTAAGGCATCAGTGACAGTGACCTCTGGCAGCCGTACCTCTTGATCATCTGCAATCCATCGCCAATGTTCCTTGCCGTCAAAGTCAAGAACGGAGATGCGTTGATTCTCCCAAGTGAAACTGCCTCCCTCAGTTTGCCATGTAATTACCAAAAGTGGCGCACCGGGTATCTGCTGTACTTTCCATATATGTCCCTCGCCCTCATTGATTTTATCTAAAATCATCAAACGATCCCGTTTTTCTTCTCCCTTCTTATTGATGAGAATAAGTTCCCCATCTTCACGGGGTAGGTCATTTTTCCGAAGAAAAAACCAAGCAGTGTTGTTCTCATCAGAATAACCCATCATATTTACCCATGGGTAATGTGTTCCTGAAGTGTAGCGGGCAAACGTACGCTCAAATTCTTTATTTACAACAATTGCACCGCTAGAATCAAGTAAACAAAGAATTAACTCATCAGGAAATTTCATCATCGATTCCACACCTCCGGTATAGCCATAACCGAATGTATAGCCATCGTCCGTGATGATCACATCACTCAACGTAAACGGTAATTCCTGTTCCCACAAAATCACCCCTGCAGAACGCATCGTATAAGTCCCTGTCCCTGCGCCGTACAGGTTGGAAGGATCAACAAACAACTCATATTTTCCCGCAGAAGATTCAAACGTCTTTGGTTGCAGATACGTTGGCAACCTAAAGGCCCATGAATTAGCAATAAGCACTGCTACAAAACAAACGCACAAAATTTGTAGAAAAATTCTCATTCTAAAATCCCTCACGGAATATAACGAACATCCCTTGCGCAAACGAAATACATGGTAACTTGTTGTTCACGCCTAATCAAAATGAAAGATCTAACATTCTGTCAAGTCATGTGCTTGTTGGTCTACAAAACAACTCATTACAGAAAGCCTTTGCCTCCCCGCTTCCCACGTCATCATGGGGTTGCCATACGGCCCCTATTTTGCACAATTAGCCGTAGTGCAAGCATCTTTCTGAAGTGGCCTACCATTCCCTAAATGTCTCAAAATTCTCTTCCTCTTGTTTTGGCTGGGCCTATTCTAAGGCGACTTGAACCCCAGTTTTTTTGTCTGTGTTTGGCCACAACTCAGCCCGTTCAGCTGGAGCTCGTACTGGCCCACAGTCAGGCTGATGAGTGCATAATCCCCATTGAAATCCCTGGCCCGGGGGGGGGGCGGGAGCTGCGTGCAGGGGGTCGGCTGTTTTACTATCTCGTGCAACTTCAGCTGGAAGAACCCCTTCCGGCCGATTGTTTAATTGAGTACGACTTGAAAATCCGCCCCAAGCTTGCGGAAGAATCCCCTTGGCAAGCCATTCAAGAATGGGCTCCGGAGCTTTGCTACCCACGCCGCAAAAGGCCTTGTTTTCAGGTTCCTACGCGGGTTGATACATTATTCCACGGCTCCTGCCGAAATTCCCACTTTCACAAACCCGGCGAAGGCCTAACGCAGTTGGATGAGTACCTGATGCCGTTGGCTCGCACCGCAGAAGCCTACGATGCAGAACAATGGCCCTCTTTTCTGCTGCTAACAGGCGATCAAATCTACGCCGACGACGTCGCTGGCCCCATGCTTCGCGCCACTCACGAGCTGGTTGAACAATTGCAGCTTCCCCGGGAATTTCTCCCCATCCCCACAAACGTGGTGGCAGACGACCGCGCCCTTTTCAACCATCCCGATGGCTATTTCGCTAGGCAAAAATTTCTCCCAAGCCAAAACAAAAGCCGCCCCGTTATCGATATGCTCTTTACCGGCGTTCGCAAGCCCATCTTTACCAGCAATCACGCCTGCAATCACCTCATCAGCCTAGGCGAAGTGCTCGCCATGTACCTCCTCAGTTGGTCCCCCGTACCGTGGAAGCTCGTCAACATGCAGGCCCCGCCCCACCTGCGGGCGCAACACCACGAACGCTACCAACAGGAGCAAGTCTACCTCCAAGATTTTCAAAAAAACCTCCCAGCCGTGCGCCGAGTTTTTGCCCACCTAGCCGTCGGCATGATCTTCGACGATCACGACGTCTCAGATGATTGGAACCTTAGCCTGGAGTGGGAGGAAGTTGCCTACGGCCACCGCTTTTCACGCCGCGTCATCGGCAACGCCCTCATCGGCTACCTCATCAACCAAGGCTGGGGAAACCGCCCCGCGGCATTCTCCAACAAGCTGATGGATCTGGTTCAACAAACCCTGGATAACCCCGGCAAGAAAACCCACGAAAAATGCATCAAAGCCCTCCTCGCCTTTGAAAAGTGGGATTACAAATGGCCCACCACCCCCCCCTTAGTTGTGCTAGACACACGCACCCGCCGCTGGCCCTCTGATCTATCCGCCGGCCAACCCTTAGGCCTGATGAACTGGGAATCCATCACAGATTTACAGCAATCCCTCAAAGGATTACCCGCCGTACTCATGGTAAGCCCCGCCCCAATATTTGGCGTAAAACTAATCGAAACAATTCAGCGCGTCGTCAGCTGGCTTGGCAAGCCCCTCTTAGTTGATGCCGAAAACTGGATGGCCCACCCGGGCGCCTCCACGGCAATCCTCAGTGTATTTCGCCACCCCAAAACCCCCAAAAACTTCGTCATCCTCTCCGGCGATGTACACTACTCCTTCGTCTATGATGTTGAGTTGCGGGGCGAAAAAGGTGCACCCCATATTTGGCAAATCTGCAGCAGCGGCATTAGAAACGAATTCCCCGAAAGCCTGCTGGACAAACTAGATCGCTGTAACCGCTGGCTCTACGCCCCAAACTCCCCCCTAAACTGGTTCACCCGCCGCCGAACCATGAAAATCATCCCACGAAAACCCGAGGGAATCAGCAGCGGACGACGCCTCCTAAACGGCAGCGGAATCGGCCTCGTACAATTAGATCAAGAGGGACGCCCCCATTGCATCAAACCCCTCCTCGCCAAGGGCGAGAGCATCGAGTACACCCGCCGCGAACGCGAAACCCGCTGGGACTAATACCTCCATGCTAGGACTAAACAGCTCCACCCCTGGGACCGCGAGGCTCCAGCCTCGCTCTTTCCCCTCATGCCCAATCTTCCCCAAAAAGAAGTTCTTAGTACCCCCCCTTTTCGTGCTTTTCGTGGTTACTAAAAACCTCCGTGCCCTTCGTGTCTCATTGGTGAAACCAACAAACCCATTCAAACCACCCGCCCCGACAAGCCAACCTACCCCTCCCCCTTTTCTCGATTTCCCGCAAAAGCCCTCCACCGAACCACCACAGGTTCACCAAGCACCCTTAAAGCTACATCCACAGGCCCTACGAATACCCAATAACGAGGGGTTTGAGAACGTGGATTTATTCAGAATCTAGGAAACTACGATAAAATCACGCTGTTTGCAGTGATCTTTTGGGGAATTTAATGTTAACAGCAATTGTGCTCTTTTGTTAAATCTTTAGCCGCACAATGAAATATCGGGGCCGGCCAGAAAGATCGCGCTGCATTTCAGCTTTTTGGATTTGGGGGAATTCGCCCAGAAAATCCAGGATTTCTTGCGTGTGATTTTCGCCCATTTCAAATACCATGATGCCGCCCGGGGCCATCACGGGGAGCGCCTCGGCGATTAGCCCGCGGAACATGGTGAGCCCTAGTTCTCCGCCGTCCAGCGCGGCGGCAGGATCGTGGTCTTTCACTTCGGGATCCAACGTGGGGATTTCCTTGGTGTCAATGTAGGGTGGGTTGGAGACGAGGAGGTTGATTGGGCCGCCGAATCCGACAAGGTTAGGGCCGTGGCGGAAGTCTATCTTGCGGCCGTTGCCGAGGAGTTTGGCGTTTTCTTGGGCGATTTTCAGGGCCCCTTCGCTGACGTCCGACGCATGGTATTCCCCGACGCCTCGTTCCACGGCTAACGTTACAATAATGCACCCGGTGCCGGTGCCGACCTCAAAGATCACGGGTCTATCGACTTGCAGGCAATCTTCGGTTTGCAACAGGTCAATGGCAAGCTCCACTAAGCCTTCGGTTTCCGGGCGGGGGACGAATGTCTCTTTGCCCACGATGAAGTTGCGGCCGTAGAATTCTTTTTGCCCTAAAATCCGGGCCACGGGCATGCGCTCTTGACCCCGCTGACGTATCATTTCCCGGTAGGCAACTACTTCCAACTCAATCAGGGGTTTGTTCCAATCCATGTATAGGTGCAACCGATCAGACTTGACGATGTAGGCGAGAAGGATTTCTGCGTCAAGCCGAGGGGTATCCACACCTTTTTGCTCCAGATATTGCGTTGATTTCAGGATGAGTTCACCAATGGTTCGCATGGGGGCAATGTAGGGGCAAAACGGTTCAAAAGCGCAACTGCTGTTGCACTGTTGGGTGGTTTTTACTTCATAATTAGGGAACAACGCCGTTGCTGGATGGAACTAATCTTGACCTGAACGCCCAACCAAAGCGACTGATATTCAGAGCTAACGGGGCTCGACGTTGGTTTTGCCTTTGCTAAGCCGTTGTAAGCGTTCATTTTGAGAGTAAAAACAACCCGGCAGATTTTGAAGAAAGTACCTAATTTTCATGGAATCAACAACCCCACCTGAACTGAAACCGCGTGATTATATTCTTCATTTGTGGAGACGTTCTCTGCTGATTGTAGGGCTTACGGTTGCCTCGTTGATTCTTACGTACTTGGGCGTGCGCTATTTGGCGTCGGAGATGTTTGAGACGCGGGCGCTGATGCTAGTGCGCTCGCAACCGCGCCTCAGCAGTATTGAATCTGAGGAGCTTAGCATTAGCCCGCCCTCCTTTGAATCCATGTTCAAAAGCGACCAAACGATTGAGTTTGTTCGTCGGCAGTATAACGATATGCTGGAACAAGGGGTTTTCCCGCCGGAGGCTAACCACCAACGTTTGGCTTCACCGCTGGAAAAACTGCGCACTCGCTTTCAAACCAAATCCGCCGCTAACGTGGATACAACGGTTTCCACAAAATTTTCCCCGGTGATTGAGCTGAAATGTTACGGCGATACACGGGATCAAGCGTTGGTTCTGATGGAACTTTGGCTGAATTACTGCCTGCGAACCTACGGCAACTTGCTGAATGATGAGGCGGAAGTGCTGTTGGAATCGCTTGACGGGACTTCGCTTGAGCTTCAGCAGCGCCTAAAAGTACTGATTGAGGAGCGGGAAAATCTTGTTCGCGAAAAGCAGTTGATGGAAGCCAAAATTGCCTCCAACTACCGCCTGCTCACAAGCGCCCCCATTCCGGAGGAATTTGTGGCCGTTGGGAACGATATTATGGCTTTCAGCATGGATAGCGGCGCCAGCAGAACGAACGTTCAGGTGGATCAAGAGGCGCAAACCGCGCCTGGTATTTGGGAACAGCTTTCCGCCCTGAAGGTAAGCCAAGCCACTGGCCTTGAATTGCGTTCAACCGATGCACCAAAAGAGACCGATACACAGCAGAAAATCGATCAATTGCAAGCCAAGGCTGAAGAACTCATTAATGAGGTTCGCAGCATTGTGGAAATTACCAAGGATTTAGCCGGAAGAATTGCCGCCGTTGAGGTGCAGTTGAACGAGGCGCAATATGCCGTGCGCTTGCTCTCCTCGCAACACGCATACGCGCAATCGCTTCGCCGGCCAAACCGAGAGGGACTTGGCGAAGGCGAAACAATCAGCGCCGAGGCCAAAGGTTACGGTACCCTTAGAATCATGGGTAAACCCGCCTTGCCACAGCTGCGAGATTCGCCCAAGCGTACCCTTGTGGCTGCCCTTACAGCTGGCGGCACGTTTTTCTTCCTGTTATTGTTATTCTGTATTGAGTGCTATTTGCGCAATGCCCTGCGCCAAGAAGCCGCTGAAAAAGATGTGAAGGCCTAATGAATTGAGTGAATGCCAAAATCCTGACCGTAAACCCTTGGCAAAATCCCCATGAAAACTCCGCTTCAGCTTCAGCAGCACCTTAGTACCCAGTTAAACCGTCGTGTAAAACTGCAACTACACCGCAACCGCCGCACGTTTCTCTCCACCCGAGAAAACCCCGGCGGCAGCATGCTTATTCGCCTGCATCGGGCGTTTCTGGAAGCGCAGGAAGCTCACCTAGGCGCGCTGGTGAGCTTCCTTAAGGGGGGCGGAGCGTTGCAACGCAATATCATGCTCGCTTTTTTGGAGCAATGGCATGCGCAACAGCCGAACACCACCAACAAGGAACGCGAGTGGAGCAAGGGGAGTGTTTACGAACTCCGCCCCCGAGCCGATGAACTCAACCGCCTGTACTTTGACGATGCTCTTACCTTTACCGTTTCTTGGAATCGCCACGTGCGGCGCACAAAGCATTACCCCAGAACCCTACACTTGGGCCTTTGTTCCACCGTGAACAAGGAAATCCTGATTCACCCCTTGCTAGATCAACCCGGCGTTCCTGATTTCTTTGTGGATTACATTTTATTTCACGAAATGACTCATCTGGAGGTTGTGCCTCGGGCCAACGAATCCGGCAGAATGATTGCCCACTCCAAAGAATTCTACGCCAAGGAAACCCAGTTCCCCCGCTACAAAGAGGCCGTTGCCTTTCAAGAACAAAAGCTCTCGGATTTCATTAAGTCTTGGTGGATTGGCAAACCCCATCCCCGATGGGCAAGTGCTAAAAAAGTTGTAGAAACGCGCAAATTACCCCACACTCTAAAGGCAAATTCGCTCCCCCCTGAAGCAACCACCCCTCACACCGCGAAGAAATTGCCACAGGCAGAGCAATTATCGTTGTTTAGCATTCCCGGAAAGCGTGATTCATGAGCATATCGCCGAAGACTGATTTTGATGAGCACGATCAAACTAAAAAAGAATCCATCATCTTATTTGTTGATGATGCATGGGAAGACTTCCTTTATCTGGCAGAAATTACCGCGAATCATGCACTCAATCTCATCTGGGCGCGAAGTACAGAAGAAGCCTTTGATTACCTAGAAAAAAAACCCGTGGATATATTAGTCAGCGCTTGGAATATGCGAGATGAACATGACAATCGCCTAACAGCAGTGATTAAAAACCACCCAATCTGGAATGAAATTTACACCTTCGTATTGGCAGAAAAGACCAACCTAGGGGAGCTGACCGAAGTGATGCGTCGCGGTGCGGATGATGTACTGCTAAGGCCTTTAGTGAAGGAGGTTTTCCTAGCGCGAATTGCGGTGGCGTTGCGTTGGCGCAGAATACAATCCCAACACGCCAACCTTGTTCACGAGAAAGGCATTCTGCAAACAATCACCACCGTTGCCCATGAAATCAACAATCCCTTGTTCACCATGCTTGGCAATTTAGAGTTCCTAGAAGAAGAACTGGAGGACGTACTCAATGCCAATGAAGACGGCTTTTTGCGG
Source organism: Candidatus Sumerlaeota bacterium (assembly GCA_036751885.1). Lineage (GTDB taxonomy): Bacteria > Sumerlaeota > Sumerlaeia > SLMS01 > JAHLLQ01 > JANRMB01. The sequence goes on along the minus strand of DAIOTT010000087.1, from coordinate 197 downwards.
GAATGTTTAGATACAATTAACCAACACGGCCAACGCATTGCTGATGTGGTACGAAAACTACAGAATATCACAAAACCCGTTCTGAAGCCCTATGTTGGCACGCAGCAAATGCTGGATATTTCAACCCCGTCGGATGAATCAAACCCAAAACAATCCTACCCTTCCGGTGCCAACGGTGAGGAAGATACATTCAAATA
>DAIOTT010000086.1:14118-15208 GCA_036751885.1 Candidatus Sumerlaeota bacterium | reverse complement strand
GGCTATCGCTTTTTGGCCGCAAGCTGGGACTCAAGCATTGGGAACTGAATTCGTGGATAGTTCAACCCTGATGAATAAAGGCTTCGAGGCAATTGAAGCTATGCACCTGTTCAACCTTCCCATGCGCCAAATTGAAGTCGTGATTCACCCTCAATCCTTCATCCATTCCATGGTTGAATTTGTAGATGGCAGTATTATCGCCCAAATGGGCCGAACTGATATGCGCCTTCCTATTCAAAATATACTCACCCAACCCCACAGGAAACCCACTTGGCTTCCTTCCGTTGACTTCACTACGTTGGGCTCGTTGGATTTTTCCGCCCCAGATTTTATTCGCTTTCCCTGCTTGCAAATGGCCTACGACTGCGCTGAATTAGGAGGAACGCTCCCCTGCGTGCTGAATGCAGCCAATGAAATCGCCGTTCAGGCGCATTTGAATGATGAAATTAAAAATGGTCAAATTCCGTTGCTGATCGGCAAAGTATTGGCCCAACATTCGCCCGTTTCCAAGCCTACGCTTCCGCAACTTGTGGAAGCAGACCTATGGGCTCGCCATGAAACGCGTCTACAATTAAATTCTATTCGTTGAATCAATTCATACAAGATCAACTTACCTCATAAAGGAATGAAATGTTCGATACAATTACTTACTACATCATCGGGGCTCTGGGCTTCATTATAGCGTTTGGCCTTGCCGTATTCATTCATGAACTTGGTCACTTTTTGGCCGCAAAAGCCTTCAAGGTTCCAGTGAAACGCTTCGTGATTGGATTCGATAAAGAAGCAATGGGCTTTATGCCGCGCTGCATTTGGGAGAAAAAAATCGGCGAAACCGTCTACGGCCTTTCAATTGTCCCCTTGGGCGGCTACGTGATGATGAGCGGCTCGGTTCACCCAGATTTAGAAGCGTTCTTTGATGAAGGCCCAAAAAAAACTGACGCTGAAACACCCCCTCAAACCGAAACCCAAGACAAAGTAGGCGCCGTTCACGCTGCTGAAAGTAAAGAGGCAAAAACCGAGAGCCTTGTGGATCAAGCCCTAGGCGACCAAGAAGCCTTGTACAAAAAACCCTTCTGGCAGAAAGCGATTA
>DAIOTT010000086.1:1677-14108 GCA_036751885.1 Candidatus Sumerlaeota bacterium | reverse complement strand
GAACATCCTCCTCGCCATGAGCATCATCGGCTTTATGAACTGGTACGGCATAACGGAAGACGCTCCCCTACCCGCCGTTGTAGGGTGGCAACAACCAGATTCACCCTTTGTTGCAGCGGGGTTTCAGCAGGGCGATAAAATCGTTGGCTTGAACGGAACCCCCATTGAAACCAACAGAGATTTCTACAAAGCCTTGGATGAACTGATCCCTAAAGAAGAGCCCAAAAAGGGTGAACCCTTCCCCGTAAGCTTTCAATACACCCTTGCAAGAGGCGATGAAAAACTGCAAATCCCCGTGGAACTTGACCTCGTAAAAAACAATATGGATTTAGCAATGCTCATCTCCATGCCCGCCTACGTGGACTACGTCATGGTTAACCAAGCGGCCAACAAAGCAGGAATCAGAGAAGGGGATTTCATCCTCAAAATAGATGGAGAAGTGATTGATGATCGCAACGAGGCGATGGTGATTCTTCGGGCAAGCGCTGGTAAACAGCTTAACGTTGAACTCAAAAACAGAGCCGGTGAGTTGCGCACGGTTCAAATGACGCCCCGCGAAAACGTGGATGAAAAAGGCCAAGGCCTCATCGGCGTTGTGTTCGCAAACTCGGATAAAATAGTTGAACGCGCAACCTTAGGCGAAGCCGTTATCAATGCCCCAAAACTCACTTACTATCAAGTAAAACGCTATGTTGTAAACCTAAAGCAAATCGGCGGAAAACTCCTGAACGGCAACATACAATCCGTTCGTGAAAACCTCGGCGGGCCCGTCGCAATTACCCAGCTAGCCGGCTACCATGCTAACCTAGGGTTTGAGCGTTTCCTGAGCTTCCTGATCGCCTTGAACGTTGCCTTGGCCGTGATGAATATTCTCCCCATCCCCTTGCTTGATGGCGGTCATATTGTGCTTGCGGCGTATGAAGGGCTCTTTGGTAAACCCGTTCCCGCAAGAGTCCTTGTCCCCCTGCTAAACGGCGCTATTTACATGCTATTAGGCTTTGTGCTGCTTGTATCCCTAAGCGACGTATTGAAGTTGTTCCGCTAATTTTGTTTCACTGCCTAATTTGAAAAGGTTGCTCTAAGAATGAATACTCCCGAACTGATTCGCCGCAAACGAGAAGGCGGCAACCTTTCCGCTGAGGAAACGCAATTCCTGATTCAAGGGTACCTAAGCGGTGCGGTGGAAGAATACCAAATCAGTGCGTTGCTAATGGCAATTTTCTTTCAAGGAATGAGCAGCGAGGAAGCCGCCGCCCTTACCCGCGTGATGGTTGCCAGTGGCGACGTTTACGACCTTTCCACCCTTTCCGGCATCCCAACGGACAAACACAGCACCGGCGGCGTGGGCGATAAAGTTTCCCTCATACTTGCCCCCCTTGTAGCCAGTTGCGGCGCCGTAAACCCCATGGTCAGCGGCCGCGGCCTAGGGCACACTGGCGGCACGCTGGATAAACTAGACGCAATCCCCGGCTACCGGTGGGATATATCTTTCAACCAACTCCTCAAACAACTGGAAACCGTCGGCTGCGGCATCATCGGCCAAACTGGAAACTTTGTCCCCGCCGATAAACGCCTATACGCCCTGCGCGATGTTACCGCCACCGTTGAAAGCATCCCCCTTATCTGCGCCTCCATCCTCTCAAAAAAATACGCCGCCGGCAGCAAAGCCCTCGTGATGGACGTTAAGTGCGGCTCCGGCGCTTTCATGGATTCCCCCGAAAAAGCCAAAGCCCTTGCAGAACAACTCGTCAAAATCGGCACCGAACTCGGCATGAATGTAAGCGCCCTTCTCACACAAATGAACCAACCCCTTGGCGAAACCGTCGGCAACAGCCTTGAAGTGTTGGAATCCCTAGACGTGCTTCAAGGCAAAGGCCCCTTCGATACGCGCAACATCACCCTAAAACTCGGGGCGGAAATGCTCGTGCTTTGCGGCCAAGCAAAATCACTGAGTGAAGCCGAAGCCCAACTTACCACAGCGCTGGACTCTGGCAAAGCCCTAGAAAAATTCCAACAATGGATTGAAGCCCAAGGCGGGAACCCGCGCATTGCAGACGACCGCTCCCTTATTCCTCAAGTAACCACCACGGAGGTTGTGCGCGCAAAACGCGACGGCATAATTCAAACCATGAACACCCGGGAAATCGGCGTTGCCAGCAACATCCTCGGCGCCGGCCGAGTGAAAACTACCGACGATGTAGACTTAGCCGTAGGCCTCCGCGTAAAAGCCAAAGTCGGCGAACCAATCAAAAAAGGCGAAGAACTCTTCGTGCTCTACCACCGCAACAACCGCGGCTTAGAAGAAGCAACTCGCAAACTACAAGAAGCCGTGACAATCGGTGAAACTCCCGTGGAACCGCTGGCGGAAATACTAGGGCGGGTAGGGTGAAAAAAATCCTGGTTCAAAGCGGAGTTTGCCGATCTTACTTTATCATTATTTCACTAATAATCAACAACGCAAATACTTCTAACCCAATATCAAGCCCAGTAATCCGCATGATGCGATCACCGGGATCATGGGCCAGTTGAACTGCTTCAGCCCGATGAAGGCTGATATTGCAAGCAGGAGAATAAACCAATCAACGCCAGCCTCTGCGGGAAAAACTGCGTGAAGCGTAAACCAAACGCCTAAGTTTAATATCACCCCCACAACCGCTGCGGTTACGGCACTCAATGCTGAGACAAGGGACTCATTCCCTCGCAACCGTTGAATATACGGCGCACCCAAAAAGATAAACATAAAACACGGCACAAATGTAACCCAAGTGGTTATGAGGGCGCTGATTGTTCCCGAGACCATTGGGCTTAGGTTGCCCGGGTGATTCCAGCCGCCCATAAAGCCCACGTGTTGCACCACCATCACTAAGGGCCCCGGGGTGGTTTCTGCTAGGCCAAGCCCATCCATCATTTGCGTAAATGTTAGCCACTGGTGCGTTTCCACCGCTTGCTGCGCAACATAGGGCAACACAGCGTAAGCACCCCCAAATGTAACCAGGGCCGCTTTGCTAAAGAAGACGCCTTGCTGCACCGCCGTGGAATCCCACCCCAATAAAAGCCCTGCCAGTAGCACCGGGCTCCACCATAGCAAAGCCCCCGTGAACAGAATTTTCACCGAATACAATACCGCATTTTGCTTGAGTTGTATTGTATTCCCGGTGGTGGTTTGATTGTTGAGTGGAACGGCGTTTTGTTGAAGAACTCTGAAAAAAGCCGGAGCAAATTTATCACCGAAAAAACCGATCAAGGCCGACGCAATAATGATGATGGGAAACGGAACATTGAACCGGTAGATTGCGAAAAACGAGAGCGCAGCAATTGCCCACATAACCGGATTTTTGAGGGCTTTTTTGCCGATTTTGATGAGAGCGGAAAAAACAATGGCAATGACTGCGGCTTTCAACCCCTGAAAGATTGCTGCAACCCACGGCACCGAACCATGGACGGCGTAAACAACACTCAACAACCAAAGCAACACCATGGAGGGAAGTACAAACAAGGCCCCCGCGGCCAACCCACCGCGTTTTTTGTGTAACAGCCAACCTGTGTACGTGGCAAGTTGCTGCGCTTCCGGCCCGGGGAGTAGCATGCAAAAGTTGAGAGCGTGCAGAAATTGCTGTTCACTCACCCACCGGCGTTTTTCCACCAACTCCTCATGCATGATGGAAATTTGCCCCGCCGGCCCGCCAAAGCTGATGAGCCCCAGCTTCAACCAAAAGCGCAACGCCTCTGAAAACGTTGGCTGCACCAACTGTTGCATGGAAGATTGATCGCTAGGTGAACTCAAAAAAATCCCTCCAAAGGGCATGGCAAATCGCCGTTTATCAATGTCACGGCCAGCAATCACTTCCACAGCAGAATAGCAGTTGTCAGCAGAAGAGAAGCATGATGATGTACGCACCAGAAATTCGGATGGTCAAGGTGATCGCCGGAGGGCGTTCGCAAGAATGATCCTTCGGAGGAAAGTCCGAGCTCCGCAGGGTAAAGTGCTCGATAACGTCGAGGCGGGGAAACCCGACGGAAAGTGGAACAGAAAATACACCGCCTAAGGTTTAGGCTTCGGCTTAAAAACGGTAAGGTTGAAATGGTGCGGTAAGAGCGCACCGGCGTTTTGGCAACAAAACGGCCTGCAAAACCCCACTTGGAGCAAGACCAAATAGGTGAGAATGAGTCGACCCGGCTCGCTGTTCCGCAAGGGACGAGACTCACGGGTAGGTTGCTGGAGTTGATGAGCAATCATCGACCTAGAGGAATGATCACCCTCGGGCTTCGGCCTGAAGACAAAACTCGGCTTATTGACCGTCCGGATTCTATTTTCGTTCATCCTTAAAAAGGAACACTTGAGCGCTCAGGCGCTTCGAGCGAATGATGAACACATTGCTTATCCCAAGCAAAAAACGGATGGAAACCCTTTCAGGTTCGTTTATTCGCATGAGGGAAAAGCCGGTTCGGAATTTTCTTCCCAAGAAACTTCGCTAAACCGCTCCACTCGTCCCCTTCCTCCCAGCATACTTCCAGAAAATCTTGAGGCCGTGGTGCAAAATAATCTCGCACCGCTTGATTGTGCTTCAGGTAAATGTGAATATGGTGCTCTGCATGCTCGTGGGGCATTGCATAGCCGTAAATCACCCGTCGAAATTCCGTGGGCCCAGTTCGCTCGGCATGCAAACACAAGCTTTCAAACCAAACCTCCGGGGTGGAGCGGCGTGTGAGAATAAATTTGCTGCCCGGAAATGCTTCGTCCAACTCACGGTGGATTAGCGGCCAAGGCCAATCCTCAAAACTGGTGTAGTTGCGGGCAAATTCAATCAACTCGGCATGCTTATTATCACGCCACAACTCAAAGGCTGGCGTGCTCCAAGAGCAGTGGGTGTTTCCCCAAAACTTCAAACATTGGCCAAGTGTAGTTGTCCCGGTTTTGTTCAAGCCAACGCCAATAATTTTCATCAATGCTCCATCCACTTCGCACGCATTTCGTCGCGTTCTTCATTTGAGTAAAAGTGCTGACAATAAGCATCATTTAGAAGGGGCTCAACATACTCTGGTGAAAACCGAACGTGCTGTTTAAACTCCTGATAAATAAAAGCGTAATCCTTTTTAGCCCCAACGTTTTCCTTCGCTAAAAGGAACTTCTGCAACCCCAAGAAATCCTTTACGGCCAACTCTTTTTCCGAATCCGTAAGTTCCGTTTTGCAAAACAACAACCGCACATTTTGGTGAGTAATCTGCTGAACACCCGGTGCTTGAACTGGTGCGCCCAAAGGCTCAACCCCAAGGCCCTTCACCAAAAACTCCTCGTACCATTTGGCAGCGCCGTTGGCATCAAACTTCTCTAAGAAAAGCTCCTTCAACTCTTCCACGGAAAAGGCCGACTGCTTCGGCGCAACGCCCGTGTAGCGTTCAAAGTTTTCGAAAAAGCTAGAGACATTTCGGCTGATCGGTTCGCGTACTAATGAGATCACCCGCACAGGCTTTCCGGCTTGATGCCAAGCGTACAATCGGCGCACAGCGTAGTCTTTATCTTGAGGGGAAAATGAATGGGAGTGAATCACCGGCCCGCGATATAAACTCTTAAGAGAACGATAGATTGACATGGAGCCAACCTTACCGGGTTGAAAGATGAACACCGGCGGCTGCGCTTCGCATTCTGCAAGCTTGAACTCCCGCGCAAAACGCAGATTTTTCTCCCACCCACGAAGGGTGCGCTTGATGGAACGAGGGACAAGGGAGTTCAAAATCTTGTACACGGGAAAAAACTTTCAACACACCAAAGGAACTATAGTTCTTCTTCCTTGCAACGCAGGGGGTTTCAGCAAATACTCAACTCCTTACCAAGAAAAAGGAAACAGATTTACTATGGCTAAAAAAGCAACACCCAAAACACCTGCTAAACAAACAAGTTCTGCAGAAGATAAATCAACACCCGCAGCGGGCGCAAAGAAAACCGTAAGAACGGTGGCCGCAAAAGCCCAGAAAAAAGTAACCTACGAGCCCGGTGGTTCCACGAAGAAGTTGAACCTTCGCGTGCCCTCACAGGAAGAGCTCCCCGTGGAGCGGCGCGGCGTGAAGCGCGTGCTTGTAGCCTATAGCGGCGGGCTTGATACATCAGTCATGATTCCCTGGTTGATTGAAAATTACGGCTGCGAAGTGATTGCCTTTGCCGCGGACTTAGGCCAAGGCGGCGACGTAAAGCAGCTCAAGCAAAAAGCAATCAACACCGGCGCAAAAAAATGTATTATTGAAGACCTTCGCAAAGAGTTCGTCGAAGACTACATTCTCCCCGCCATTAAATCTAACGCCCTCTACGAAGGCAAATACCCCATGCACACCAGCTTGGGTCGGCCCCTAATCGCCAAGCGCCAAGTGGAAATCGCCCTGCAAGAAGGCTGCGATGCGATCACCCACGGCTGCACCGGCAAAGGCAACGATCAAGCACGGTTTGAATTCACCTTTATGGCCCTTGCACCCCACCTGCGCATTATCGCCCCCCTTCGCGAGTGGGAAATGAAAACCCGCGATGATGAGTTTGAGTACGCAGAACAACGCGGCATTCACCTCCCAATCAAACGCGAAAAGCCTTACTCAATCGATAAAAACCTCTACGGCCTGGCAACAGAATGTGGCGTCCTTGAGGACCCGTGGCACGTTGCCCCAGAGGAAGCGTACCAAGACGTTGCAAACCCTGTAACAGCCCCAGATCAGCCTGAAGAAATCACCATCGGTTTCGAAAAAGGCATTCCTGTTTCCCTAAACGGCAGAAAAAAAACCGCCCTCACAATCATCGAGCAACTCTCCGAGATCGGCAACAAGCACGGCATCGGCCGCATCGATATGGTGGAAAACCGCCTTGTCGGAATTAAATCCCGTGAAGTTTACGAAGGCCCCGCTGCTGTAATGCTGATTGCTGCGCATAAGGAAATTGAAAGCCTTGTGCTTGATCGTGAAACCGTCAGCTTCAAACAACTCGTGGATCAACGCTTCACCGATGTCGTCTACAACGGCACATGGTTCAGCCCCCTGCGTGAATCGCTGCAAGCCTTTGTGGAAGACACACAACAATACGTTACCGGCGAAGTAAAAATGCTGCTCTACAAAGGCCTCGCACGCCCAATCGCTCGCCGCTCCCCTTACAGCTTGTACGACACTAGCCTTGCCACCTACGACGCCGGCGACCGCTTTGACCGCACCAAGGCTGAAGGCTTCCTGCGCATCTTCGGCATGCCACTGGAAATCAACTACGGCCGCAAGCAACGCATTGAAGCGAGTAAGAAGTAAGTACCGTAATCAAATAGTGAGTTGAATACTTAAAAGTCAACCATCAGCCCTCAACACTACGCGTGTTGAGGGCTTTTTTCAGGAGTAACTGCAAGTAATTCTTTCCAAATAACTGGGCAGGCTCTTTGCAGCTGATTATCGCTCAAAAATAGATAGCTCAACAGAGTCCTTTGGCCAATAAATTCTATTAGAAGAAAGCCCTATGCACGATTTCGTTTACGGGAAAAAGTTCGCCCACTTTATTATAGCAGTTATTATTTTCAATGCAGCGCTGATTGGTGTTGAAATCTACGTAAAGCATTGGTCCTTCGGGATATTAGAATGGATTTGCGTTTGGATTTTTACCGCTGAAATCATCCTAAAACTCACGTATGCGAAACGAAAAGCTGACTACTTTTCTGACCCATGGAACTGGTTTGATGTCATTGTGGTTGGGGCGGCTTTCATCCCCGAAACTGCAGGCTTTTCAACCGTTCTCCGCATCCTTAGGGTGTTGCGCGTTTTACGCCTTGTAAAGGCAATCCCAGAGATGCGCCTGATTGTGAATGTGCTGATGAGATCGCTCACCAGCATGACGTATATCGCCGGCCTCATGCTCATCGTTTTCTACATTTACGCCGTAACAGGGGTTAAACTTTTCGGTGCAACACAACCCGAATACGCCACGCTGCACGAAGCCATGTTCACGTTATTCCGGGCCCTTACCCTAGAGGATTGGACGGATATACGCTACGATGCAGCCCCCCATGGCAATTTACTAATTTCCTCCGTTTACCATGTTAGCTGGATTCTGCTCAGCACGTTTGTCATTCTAAACCTCATCGTGGGCGCCATTTTGAATAACTACTCTGAAGTGCAAGAGATTGAGAAAACCCGACGCCGCAACCTAGATCTTACGGATGAACGATTGTTAATCCTGATTGAGGAGCTGAACACAATCATGAAGGTACGGGCCGCGCAGTCCGAAATGAAAGCCGACCGCGCTAAGCTTCCGCCGCCCCATGAGTTATAACGTAATATTAAATTCACCAATCGTTGATTTTACCAGACGGATGCCCCATTGCCGAACTTAGTTTTTCTTGAAGTTTCTGGAACAATTTTTCCTTGAAAGTAGGCTTCTTCACCAAGCACAGCGAGTACGCGCAATAGAAATCGGGATCGATGAGTTTGTGGTTCGTATGGTAGCGAATCTCCATTCGAAAAGGTTCCGCAAGTTGCCGCAGAACCCGCTGGTAGTAAACTTCAGGATCGTAATAACGATGAAACTGACAACCCGTGGCGTACTCAGGCCGGATGATTTCTTGAAACCTGTCCCCACAATAAAAAGGCAAAATCAACAGCTTACCATTTGGCTTCAACTGCCGGAAAGCCTCCTGAACAAACAACCTGTCCCCATCGCCTTCAAAATGCTCAAACGAACATTGTAAGGAAATGCAATCCACTGAATTATCCTTCATCGGAATCGCACAACCATCGCTCCCCACGCACGTAATGGGAACAGTAGAACACTTCAAGTTATCCGCATCCTTGGCTACTAAGCCCCCCACTAGCGGAAACTCAACGCACTCTACGCCCTTTGTATAAAACAAATTCTGACGTATAACCTTAGTGCCCAACTGCTCTGCAACAAACTGGGGAAACAAGCTCATGCAACTCGCCACATCCATATAGGTGTGGTGCCACTCAAGCTCCAAAATCCGAAGCGTCAAAAAATACTCCAGCAGCTTTTCCCTGGGCGGCAGAATATCCACCCAAGTTTCACCCCCGGAATACATTCAAAAACCTTCAGTCTATTTTCGATGTACGGTTGAAACGAACGTTCAAATTCCACCAAATCCGGCTGAGAAATCGGGTCGTAAAGGTGTACTTGATCAATTAAATGATCAATCTCAAGCTTAAGCATGGCTTCCTCCCCTTGCCCAAAAAATGGTAATAATCCCGATGATAGTCAGAATCTTACTGTTTATGAGGGTGGAGAACACACCTTTAAATATGCCTGTTGAACGTGAAAAGCTCCTCCAAGCTAATCACCACCATCCTCAAAACGTGAGGTCAACAAACAGGAAACGATGTCTCAATCTCATCTGCAATTAGGATGATATCGATGACTCAAAAAGTGATTTATTTCTGCAAAGGAGCTAACGCAATCGGCACACTAAATTTCTCGCACCAAATAATCACTTCTTTGTAATCTTCTGCGATAATTCCCTCAGGAAGTTTGTATTCCGAAACACCAGAATTCTGCTTCAACTTCTCCGTGGCGGTTTCTTTTTTATAGCCGTTTTTGCCGAGTGCAACAATCGGAAGGGGCGCAGAATCAAACTGAAAATCCTCGCCCATGCGAATATAAAAATCGCCGTTACGCTCAAGCAAACTCACACGACCAGAGGATACATGCCCGTTCATGCCGGTGAAAGTTCCTGCACCCAGCACACGCCCGTGGGGAGCGGCTTCAACTTCCGCTGAACCACCTTGCTGCAACGCCGCCGGCTGAGAGGCAGCGGGCATTGAAGCAGCAGGTTGCGAAGCAGGTGAAGGCGTAACATCAGCTCCTTGCTGAGAGTTGCACCCCGTTACAATAAAGGTAGCAGTAATGACGAAAGAGCAAAGTATGAGTTGGTTTAGCATGGAAAAGCACCGATGAATAGAAAATATAATGGCAACAAACTAATCAGAACACTGGAGTTTCTCAGGCCAAGGATTGAAGCACAACCAACAGAATATTATTGAAAAAAACAGGCAATTATTCACTGCTAATTTGCGTAACCATTCGCCGGGAATTCAATTCGCTGTGAAACCACATTTGAAAATACAAGCCCTAAATAAACCTTAGGGTGGTGCTAAGCAAACGGCAGAGCTGATGGGAAACTTGCAGGTACAAGGGTATTCACTATTAGAAACCTCTTATTTAGGGCTCGAACTTTTTTTCCAAGATTTTCTTGACAGTGTTCGCTGCTATTCTCATGACTGGTTGCATTGTGGTCAAAATCAATTGAAGTTGCTGCAACGTTTAGCTCTTTAGCCTCTTCAAACCTGATCTTGTTCCCGCTCCATCTCTGTTCTAAATCCCGTTCTGTGAGGACCACACAAAATGCCCGAATTTGTACTAGAAGACGATCCCGCTGGGTTCGCCAAAATCAAAGTAGTCGGCGTTGGGGGCGGCGGTTGTAATGCCGTTGACTCCATGTTCGATCTTGGAATTCAAAACGTAGACTTCTACGTTGTTAACTCTGACCTTCAAGCCCTGAAACGCAGCAAGTGCCCCAACCGCATTCAAATTGGTGCGGAACTTACACTGGGCCGCGGATGCGGTGCAGACCCAACCCTTGGCGCAAAGTGCATGGAAGAAGCCAAGGAAATGATGATTGATACACTGCAAGGGGCCGATATTGTTTTTGTCACGTCGGGCTTAGGCGGTGGTACTGGTTCCGGTGCGGCACCCGTTGTGGCTCGCCTGGCAAAAGAAATGGGGATTCTAACTGTTTCAGTTGTTACGCGCCCATTCAAGTTTGAAGGCCCACGCCGGATGAAATCCGCTGAGGGCGCGTTGGAAAAAATCCGCGAAAACAGCGATACAATGATTGTGGTGAATAACGAGCGGCTTCTTGAAGTTGTGGGCGCGAAAGTCCCCATGAAAGAAGCGTTCCAAACAGCCGATAAAGTTCTCTCTCAAGCCGTTCAATCCATCAGCGATCTTGTGACAACACCAGGCCTTATCAATGTGGACTTCAACGACATCCATACAATTATGGGTGGTCGTGGCGGCGCTGTAATGGGCGTTGGCGTTGGTAAAGGCGAAAGCCGTGCAATAGAAGCCGTGAAAAAAGCAACCAGCAGCCCGCTGCTTGATAAAGTGGTGATTGACGGCGCTACAGGCCTGTTGATTTGCATCACGGGGGGCCCAGATATGACGCTTGCCGAAGTGAGCGAAGCAACGGAGTACGTAGCAAAATCTGCGGATCCCGATGCAGAGATCATTTTTGGTGCTGTTGTGGATGAATCCATGACCGATAGCATGCGCGTTACGCTGATTGCTACGGGCTTCAGCGATGATCTTCACCGCCGTCGTGAGCTTGAAAAAGCCTTCAAAACAGCGCCCGTAAGCCCAGCGCCTAAAAAAGCTGAAGAGCACAAATCCATCTTCGATATTATGGAACAATCTGAAATCTTTCAAGAGCAGGAAAAAGAAGTGGTTCAACAACAACCACGGAAAATTCAGCCAACCCCCTCAATGCTCCGCGCTTCCCTTGAGTTGGAAGATGAGGAAGCTGAGTTGGACGATCAATCCACGCCCCTAACGGGTTTCATGAGCACCGGAACGCACCCGGGTTTTTCTAAAAAGCCAAACGGCGTCAGCAACGGCGGCAACGGCGGGTCCTCAACTGCTCCAACAATTCGCGTTGCGCCGTCTCGGTCGGACACACCCGTGCGCCCAAGCCGTGCAACCTTCCCCGGCGAGTCCTCCACCTTTGATTCACCCAAAGTTGAACTCCCAAAAGCCTCCGTTCCTCAGTACAAACCTGAAGACGAGCAGGACGCCAATGCGCAAAAAGAAGATTACGATACACCCGCGTTTCTACGTCGTAAAAAACGCCATTTCGACTAAATAATTCGCGATAAATCAATCTCGATAAATCGCTTGAAAACCCTGTATTTACGCAGGGTTTTCTTATTTTTACGTTTCGGTAAATCTATTCTTGCGCTGAAATCAAATTTCGCTAAATTAGACTCACAAGATTGGTAATTCGCAGAAGGATTCAACTTCATTCAATGATAAAAGTATTAATTGCCGAGGACGACCAAGCTTCACGAGCTTACATTCAAGATGCTGTTGAATCCCTTGGGTTTCTTTGTGAAGTAACGGAGGAAGGTGAAGAGGCGGTGGAGGTTTTCCGGAAAACCAAACCCCATGTTGTGTTGCTTGACATTCAAATGCCGAAAAAAAACGGCCTTGAAGCACTCTACGAAATACGCCAAGCCAACCCCAACGTTATTGCCATTATGATGACCGCCTACGGCAGTGAGGAAAGCGCTGTTGAGGCCTTTAGAATTGGCGCCAACGATTACCTGAACAAGCCCGTGCGAACGAAAGACCTTAGATCACTTCTGAAAAAGTATGAATCGGCAATCAACGCCCAGCGGCAAATTCAAAAGGTTTA
>DAIOTT010000086.1:0-1667 GCA_036751885.1 Candidatus Sumerlaeota bacterium | reverse complement strand
GCCAATCTCAAACTTTTTGGCGGAAGAAGTTGCCTCAGCATTGGGCAAAAATTATGACATGGGCGTTCGGCTGGGATTTTACGAACTTCTGCTCAATGCCTTTGAGCACGGAAGCCTAGGCATCGGCTTCCACAAAAAACGGGAGTACATTGAATCTGATAATTTGCGCTTTCAAGAGCTTATTGCCGAACGCCTTGAGGACAAAACCCTTTGCGACCGCACAATCTTGGTGGAGTTTCGCTCTACCCCGGTGGAAGTTGAGGTTACAATTACAGACGAAGGCGAAGGGTTTAATTACTCCAGCATTGAAGGCGAGCTAAACAACAGCGATTTGTTCCGGGGCTCAGGTCGAGGTATTATCATTAGTCGGTGCCAATTTGATTCCGTTGAATACACGGGTAGGGGAAATTCCGTTCGCATCATCAAGAAAGCTGTGAGCGAAAACAAAGTTTTGCCCAACTTCATGAAGCTTTAATTCCCTCTATATTCCAACCCTGATGTTGGCGCCAAAAACGTTTTGAGCGGCGAAACAAAAAATGGAGCTTGCCAAACACCCCATACCTGCGCAAAACCCACGCCCCACACTTGCAGGAAGGTTGTATGTTATGAGTTCACCAAAAGCCAAGAATGCAGTTGTCCTCCTCAGCGGGGGGCTTGATTCCGCAACTTGTGCCGCTATTGCCCAAAGCCGTGGGTACCAAGTGTACGCGCTCTCCGCCTACTACGGTCAGCGCCACACAGTGGAGTTGGATTGTGCCGCAAAGCTTGCATCGTACTTCAAGGTGAAAGAGCACCGCACAATCAAGATTGATTTATCGCAGTTCGGTGGTTCGGCCCTTACAACGGATTTACAAGTTCCCAAGCACAACAGCATTGAGGAAATTGGGGCCGATATTCCCGTAACTTATGTGCCCGCCAGAAATACAATCTTCCTTTCCTACGCCCTTGCTTTTGCCGAAGTCATTGGGAGCAAAACAATTTTTATTGGCGTCAATGCCCTTGATTATAGCGGGTATCCTGATTGCCGACCAGAATTTATTTCCGCATTTGAGCGGATGGCAAATTTGGCAACCAAAGTCGGTGTAACAGAGGAAGAATCGCTGAAGATTGAAACGCCGTTGATACAGTTGAAGAAATCTGAAATCATTCGCATTGGGTTGGACTTAGGCGTTGATTACAGCCTAACAAACTCCTGCTACGATCCTGTAACTTCCGCAACAAACACAAGTTTAGCCTGCCGCCGCTGCGATGCCTGCTTGTTGCGCCTTAAGGGGTTTGCAGAACTCGGCATGCTTGATCCAATCGCTTACACCGCTGCAGGCAACGCTGAATGAGCAAGGGCTATAAGGTAAAGGAAATCGTGCTGACTCGCCAAGGCGAGGGGTTTTACACAGGCCGCCGAGCCGTATTTCTGCGCTTTACCGCCTGCAATTTGTGGTCTGGTAAGGAGGAAGATCGCACAACAGCTGTGTGCTGGTTTTGTGATACAGATTTTCTGGGGACAAACGGTAGAAATGGTGGGCAATACTCAACGCCAGAAGAATTAGCCGAACGATGCCGTGATATTTGGAACGGGCACTCGGTGCTGACGGATCCACTTTCACTCAGTCTGATTTCATTGAGGGTAGAGACCGTCAAATAGACCGTGATCTTACTAGCATTTTTGA
>DAIOTT010000085.1:0-15249 GCA_036751885.1 Candidatus Sumerlaeota bacterium | reverse complement strand
TGAAGAGAAGGGCCCCGTTCTCCTGACTTACTAGCAGTTGGTTGTTCCACAGGGTAAAGGTGCGCGTTTCAGGAAGGGGAATGTAGGAGGGTTGAAAGGCAAGGGCTGTGGAGCCTGATAGCAAATGGAACCCTGAATAGCGTTCCAGAATGATTGTTTGCCCGTGGTGAAGTAAACCGTGATTTACGTTTACACCCGGCGCGCTGGGGTTTCGCATGGGGAGCAAAGCCTCGTTCACGGGGACGATGATTTTGGGGTTTTCCAGATCAACGGTGCAGGAGATGAACCGGCCTGTGCGTGAGGAAATGATGAGGTTTTCAGGCATCTGTTCATTGTAAATTAATTGATCCATAAAGCCCATTTGGGGGAGGTTGACTTGCGTGTTTCGCATGGGGTTGCGGGGATCAGAAACATCTAGCACGGTGGCAACACCGAGTTGTGAATCAATAATGGCGAGCATTGTATTGGACAAGAAATAAACATCAGCGCCAAATTCAGCGAAGGGATAACGGCCGACGAGGCGAATTTCAGTGCGATCATTTCTAAATTCGTAGAGGCAGATACCTGCTCCCCCACTGGCAACGGCGAGCAGGTTATTCCGCCACTCAATTTTAACGGGTGTTCCCTCTAGCGGCGCTTGATGAAGAATGTTGAGGCTGATCAAGCTGGGGATTACGGAATCTTGTTCAGCTTTCACCCACAAGAGTTTTGAATCGCGGGTGGAAATGAGAAAGGAATCTTCCGTAAAGGGGATAACATCCAAGGCTAAGATTTGGGGAAAGGTTGCCGTTTGGGGTGTTTCGTTGGCTTCAAAATCGATCAAGGCTTGCGGGGCATTGATCACGGTTAGCCCATCAAAACCTTGGCAAAGGTAGACTTGGTTTTGGTAGACTTTAATGATGTTGGCTGGTTTTGGGAGTTTCACATGGTGGAAAACGGGGGTTGGCGTTTGTGAATAAACCGCTGTAGGGCTAAGAATACCAAGGAAGAAGGCAAACAGAACAAAGAGTGAAATGAAAGTTGGCTTTGACATTAAATCGGTTTGTATCACCTTTGTTGAAATTGATTGTATGCGCCCGCCGAAAAACGGTGGATTGCCGCATGAAAGGTTCTGCCACTCCTGTGCCGAATGTAGAGTTAAAATCAACGCCTGAAGCTTTAGGGTATTCGCTCATCAACTGGTTGGTGCCGGGTTTGGGATTCATCTTAGTGGGTGATCGGTTTCGCGGGTTGCTGTTGTTTTTCATGATTAACGGAATTTTTGGGTTGGGGATTTTTTTTGATGGGTACGTTTACTTGCCAAGCTTCAAGCTGGGCCCAGAGTTTAATATTGTTTCCATTCTAACATTTATTGTTCAAGGAGCCCATGGTTTAGGAGCGGGGCTTTTGCTGCTGCTTTCAGGGGGCGAAAATTTTTTGTCGAACATATTCGTTCGCAGCCCGGGTGCACCGTACAGTGATTTGGGGTCGTTTCATTTACTGGTTGCGGGTGGGTTGAATTATTTTGCTTCGGTGCGGTTGTTCGATCTGTTAACGGGGTACGAGGAGCCTAAGTCTACGAAAGAGAAAGCAGTTTCCGAGAAATCAGAAACGCCTGAAGATTCGCGAAAAAACGATCCAACTTCAATGGAGGCAACCAATTGATTTACGGCATAACAATGCTTTCTTCCATTCTGTATTTATCGTTCGCGGTCTGCTTGGTCGTTTCCTTGCTAGACACCTCTCTGAAGAGTCTATTTCTGAAGGAAACACTTCGCAGATGGTGTAAATTTTTGCTCGGTTTAGGTTTAATTGCCTTATTAGTGCAACTATTTACATGGTTCGGATAACTCACTGGGGAATTACGGGGGTACTTTACCTCTGAGCGATTCAAAACCGACTGCGAACGTTAATAATATTCAGTTTGACTGACTCATGTTCTAAAATTTTTCAATATTTTGAAAGGTACTTCCAATGAAAAAAGGCTTTACGCTTATCGAGCTCTTGATCGTCGTTGCGATCATTGCTATTCTTGCTGCTATTGCAGTTCCAAACTTCCTTGAAGCTCAAACACGTTCTAAAGTATCTCGTGTAAAAGCTGACCACCGCTCAATGGCAACTGCGATTGAAACATACTACCTTGATAACAACCAATACCCCATGTTCTATGGTGGTACAGGTGCTCCTGCTGGCGCTCGTTCAGCAAACGTTCTTGCCAACCCCGGCGCAGCGACGATTCCTGTAGAACTTTCTCGTACATTTGCTCTCGCACCTGCAGGAACAAACGTTCCTTCAACAATTACAACTCCAATTTCTTACTTCACTTCGTACCCAGCGGATCCGTTTGCTGATACACGCGGCCTTCCGTTCCGTTACTACAGCAACTCTCGTGGTTTCATCATCGGTTCTTTCGGTCCTGATGCTGACCAAGGTTCATTAACTGCATTTACAGCTACTGGTGGCAACCTTACAGTTCCTGCTGGTTCTGGTGACCTTGAGTGGGCTTTGGGTACCTATGCTAGCTCATTCCCACCCGCGGCAAGCCCCTTAGTTGCTGGTCTTGGTGTTTCTGGAACTATCTTCAGTGGTGCTGAAACATACTACGACAACGCGGTAACTGGCTCACCACAGTTCCTTCTTCTTCAAACATACGACCCAACAAACGGCACAACATCTAGCGGTGACGTATGGCGTATTCGTGACTAATTTCAGTCTTCGGACTGAGGTTTGTTACTTGTAACAGCTTCTGAAAGCCGTTCCTTCACTGGAGCGGCTTTCGACTTTTTACCCCATACTTTCCCCGTTAATAATTTTACAAGCCTTGAAATTCGGTGCGTGATGAGCACTTTTACTCTTGGAGCAAAACCTTAGCCTTGCCATTCATCACCGCAACTTTGAATGTTCACACCTGTAATTTTACTTTTCCTGTGGCTGGCTTATTTATCCAATGACAGACTCAATCAATGTATTTCGCGTTATTTCTTGGTTACCGATGGGGGGGATTGAGCGGAGGCTTGTGGCAATTATGCCTCGACTAGAGGCTAAGGGCTATAAGATGAACCTTGTTTGTACTCGTGAATATGGTGCATTGGTGGGTGAAATGCGGGGTAATGGAATTCCGGTTCAGTTGATTCAGTTTAATAGCCGGTTTGATCCGAAAGCGATTTGGAAGTTGCGGGGTGAATTAATCAAGAATCATACAAAAATTGTTCATAGCCATATGTACCGCTCTTCCGTTCCTGCCACGGTTGCGGCCCGCATGGCAGGGGTTCCGGCTATATTTAGTCAAGTTCATAATATTGACACTTGGCAGAGTAAGCGTCAGGTTTGGATGGATCGACAAATTTCCCGTTTTCGCGATGGGGTGATTACTGTTTCAAGGGCGGTTCAACAGGATGTTTGCGAAAACTTAGGTTTGCCTGAAAGTAAAGTCCCGATACTTTACAACGGCGTAGATACGGAGCAATTTCAGCCAGATTTAGCAGGGCGTATTAGGCTGAGGAATGAACTCAAGATTCCGGATGATCGGCCGATGGTATTAGTACCTGCAAGGCTTCATGCTCAAAAACTTCCCATTCAGGTTTTGCTGGCCTTCAAGGCTGCGCACCAGAATTTATCCAGCAATCCGCTGCTTGTTTACGCAGGGCCGGGGAAAATGGAAGAAGAATTACGGCAGGCAATTATAAACGAGAAGATGCAAGAGCACGTTGTTGTTCTGGGCAGGCGCGATGACATGGTGGACGTGTACAACGGGGCAGATTTAGTGCTTCTTTCCTCGCTGAAGGAGGGGTTCTCTAATGCGATTGTTGAGGCGTTGGCTTGCGGAAAACCCGTTGTTGCGGCCGATGTGGGGGGAAATAAAGAAGCCATTTCAACCCCGGAAATCGGCTGGATTCACGATTGTGGCGATATGGAAGCATTGACGAATCAGCTGATTGAGGCACTTACGGATTGGCGGGCTCTTGCGAGCCGTGGCAGGGCTTGCCGCGAGCGTGGAGAGCGTTTTAGCCTTGATGCCATGGTAGATGATACAGACCGCTTGTACCGAAGCGTGTTGGAGAAAAAAGGCGTTCTATGAGTCTTACTGAAGAGAATACACAGCCAATTATGCAACCAAGTGAACGGCGTTATTGGGAGGAGCAGCTTTCCCGGTTATTTAGTTTTGATGAGTTGCACGTTCGGCAAAAGGTTTTCACCCTTGCTCAGAAATATTTTATTACAGACGCAGAAAATAACTTAAGGTTTTTCGTTCTTCGCCCCCCTAAACTTGCCGCAAATTTAGGGATAGGACTCATTTTTACAGTTCTTCGGTTTTCAATCTTTATTTTGGCGATCAACTTAATATTGTTTCAGGCGCAGTTCATTCTGGGTATTGTAGTGTTGGTGGTTAGTAATTTCGTTTTAGGGTTTTCAATCGCATTGCTTGCTCCTTATCGGCATATTGAAATTTTTACGGACGATAGCATGTCGTGGCGGGTTTTGATGGTTACGCAGGACAATAAATTAGCCCTGTACCGTGAGTATACCTTGTATGATTCCTTTGGTGAACCGGTATGCGTGATGAGCCGAAATGTTTTTGCCAGCATGTTTCGTCGGGATTGGTGGATTGAAACGCCGAGTGGTGAGTTTTTGGTTCGCGTTCGAGAAGATTCGCTGATTCGTTCTTTATTGAGGCGGTATTTAGGGCCGATGTACGGGTTGTTGATGACAAACTTTAACTTTGAGGATGAGAAGGGGACGATTCTTGGCGTGTTTGACCGCAAGTTTACCCTTACTGATCAATATAGTTTGAAGATGCAGGGAGATTTGGAGCGCACGATTGATCGGCGCGTGTGCTTAGCGATGAGCATATTGCTGGATACGGCGGAATCCAGATAGGTTTTTCATGAGTACAGAGCGTTTTACAGGTCGGTTTTGGGCGTTTTGGCCTTTTGGTTAGACCCCATGCTTGACATGCGCCCGCGGGACGCTTAAATCCTTCCCCTCTTTGATTGAAATTGTTCTGCTTACTATTTGCATGATTTGCTCTATACTAAAAGGCCAAACTATAATGACTACACAGAATTTAAACGTTGTGAAAACTGTACCCCTTAGCTCACCCCAAACGATTATTGATGACATGCCAGCCTCTAGCAAAGCGCTGGAAACAGTGGTGAGTGCGCGGAAGCAGATAAAGGATATATTAGCCCTAAGAAATCGTAGATTGTTGGCGGTTGTAGGCCCTTGTTCCATACACGATGAAGGCGCAGCCTACGAGTATGCTGAAAAGCTTCAGCAATTGGCTGAGAGAGTTTCAGATCGTATTTGCGTGATTATGCGGGTTTATTTTGAAAAACCTAGGACAACGGTTGGGTGGAAGGGGTTGATCAACGATCCGCATTTGGATGGTACGTTTGATATTGAAGCGGGGCTTCGTTTGGCGCGCAAAATTCTATGCCGAATTAATGAGCTTGGTTTACCAACCGGGACTGAAATGCTGGACCCGATTACACCTCAGTATATTTCGGATTTAGTCAGCTGGTCTTCCATTGGGGCTAGAACAACCGAATCGCAAACGCACCGGCAAATGGCGAGCGGGCTTTCAATGCCTGTTGGGTTCAAGAATGCCACGGACGGCAGCATTCAAATCGCGATTGATGCAATGATTTCAGCCCGTTCACCGCACAGTTTTCTGGGGATTGATAACGAGGGTCGCACTTCGATCATTGAAACACGGGGAAATGATGGTTCACACTTGATTCTTCGAGGGGGCAGAAACCGCACAAACTATGATTTTGATTCTATTGCAGAAGCCTCTAACATGCTGAAAGCGAGCAAATTACCCACGGGGCTTTTGGTTGATTGCAGCCACGGGAATTCTGAGAAAGATCACAACCGCCAAATGGGCGTTTGGGATTACGTTGTAGATCAGGTTGCGGGGGGTAATACTGAAGTTCACGGTGCCATGCTGGAGAGCAATTTGTTCCCTGGAAATCAGAAAATGATCAGCAAAGATACATTGAAATATGGTGTTTCAATTACGGATGCGTGCATTGGTTTTGATCAAACAGAAGAACTTTTGCTTTCTGCTTATGAAAAGATGGGGCCTTTGTTGCTCCAATCTAATTAACCTGATTCACTCAACGTTTAGTTTTCGGTTCATCGTTTATGAGCTTTCCCCCCTTTTCCAGCCTTAAACAGACGGTTCAATCGTGCTGGAAGGATTGGGCTTGCGAAGGGTTTGCCCTTTTGGTGGTGGTTGGTTTTTGCCTGTTTATGGCTTGGCCAATGATTGAAGATTGGAACATGATTTCAAGTTACTTGGGGGATCCGGATGGGTTGGTGCAGCAATCGTACGTTGTCCCGATTGTTGAAGGGTTTTGGAAGTTCCGTGAATACCCGCTCTGGAACCCGTATTTTGGGGGTGGAATGCCGTGGGCGGGTTATGTTTACAACCCTGGTATTTCACTTATAACACCGATTTATATTAAGTACGGTGTAATTCAAGGAATTAAGATTTGGTGTGCGCTGGTGCTTTGCCTAAGTGGTATAGGGCTTTACTGGTGTTGCCGTTGGTGGGGGGAATGCGCCCGCCCTTGGGCTGTTGCCGGGGCGATTTTTTATGTGGGGAATTTGTGGATTCCGTTGCAGATGGATTCCGGCAATTACGATTTGTTGATGCTGCATGCATTGCCGATGTACGGGGCGCTTTTTAAGGGCTTGTTGGATCGTAAGTGGTACGGGTTGTTGTTGCCGCTTTTATTTCAAATGTCGTTTGCGCAGGCTAAATACGCGCCGTTTATAGCGGGTGCGTTTATCTTATTGTTGGCAATAATGTGGGCGGGGAACAGCGCAAAGCGTTTGGCGCAGGGTGTGGGGTTGGTTCTGGCAGCCAGCACGGCAGGGGCTATAATCTCCATGCCAAAACTAATTCCGTTTTTAAACCTTTTTCAGTCAGACCGGGTAAATCAATCGGCAATGGCAGAACAATTCACGCTTTCTTACCGCAGTTTCGAGGATTACATTGCCAACATCAGTGGGTATACTCACACGCTGCACAGTTATAATCATGTGGGGGCAATTGGGTGGTTTCCGATTGTATTTGCGTTGATTGGCGTTGGGCTGAATTTGAATAAGGCGAAGTACTTTATTGTACCGCTGGTGGTGTTTTCGCTGATTTGCTTGGGGGATTATTCGCCCATTCCGTTGAGCAAGATTTTGCGTGAATTGCCGTTGTTTGATACCATGTTCTCCTTTCCAAAGTATTGGTTGAATGGGATTTTGGCGTGCTATTGCATCTTGATGGCAATTGCTTTACAAGGGTTGGAAGGGAAATTTCAAGATCGCAAAAGTCTTTCGCGGTTGGTGTTTTTGGCGGTGATGGTTGCCTTGATGTACGCCTCTCTGAAGCCGATCGTTGTGCATGGGCGCTCGTTGATGAACTACCACTTTTCCACCTTTGTTGTTCGCAAGGAAGTACCGGAGTTTTACCAAATGTCCACGCGCAGTCTTTCCGAAACAATTACACGTTACAGAATTCTGAAATCGCCACAGCGCACAATCGAGGCAGAACAACTGCAGAATTTACTGAACGGGATTGGTACAGTTACTTGGTACGGGAACCTGATTTTTGATGAGAACGTGGAACCAAAGCTTTACGTGGAGCCTGATAAATCGATCACGGAGAACCCAGCCTACCGCGGTGAAATTTATCTTGAGGATGAATCCAGCAGCGCTGAGTTGCAGAACTACCACTTTAGTTTTAACACGCAGAATTTCAGTTACTCGGCAACGGAACCTGTTTTAGTGGTGATCAATCAGAATTGGAATCAGGAGTGGAAAACTAATGTTGGTACTGTTACAAACACCCGTGGTTTGCTTTCGGTTCAACTACCTGCGGGTTCGGGTGATGTAAGGCTAAGCTTTCATTCTTGGCGTTTCAAGTTTGGTTTATGGGTTGGCTTTTTAGGGGGCATCAGTTGGTTGGCTTGGGGAGTTTTTTGGGTTCGTGGAGTCAAGGGCTCCTCACAATCTGAGGGCGATTAATTCAGCTTCCTTGAGCAAAGGTTTTGTTCAATCAAGTTCGCAATAGTACCAAATGGTACACATTCTGGTTCGAGTATTATCCGTTTGCATTTTAGCGTTAACCTTGAGTAGTTGATTCTTTTGAGGTTGAATGAATTGGTTGCTGTTGTCATTATATTTGATGCAGTGTTGGTGTGATCGTTTTTCCCCCTCTTTCTGGAGTACTTCAGCCATGATTTCTGCTCGTTTAATTCTTTCGTGCATCTTGTTTATAACCGGGCCTGCTGTTGCATTTGCTCTTACACCGAAGGACGTGGATGAGAGCCTAAATGCATCGTTCAAAGATCAAGCGCTGATACCAGCAAATCAAACTACGGATGCAGAATTTTTGCGGCGAGTTTCGTTGGACGTGCGCGGCGTAATTCCAACGATTGAAGAGACGATTGCTTTTCTGCAGGATGAAGCGCCGAATAAACGGGAAGTGTTGGTGGAGAACTTTTTGAACGATCCGTTGCGGGGTGAAAACTGGGCCGCCTATTGGGATAAAGTTCTGGTTGGAACGTTAGAACAACCGGAAAGTCCTGCAGCGCAAAACCAATTGAAGCAGCAGTGGAAAGCCTGGGTTGCACAGCAATTTGAAACGAATGTGCCCTATAACACTTTTGCCGCGGAAATTATTTCTGCAACAGGCAAATACCCCGCGGATGCACAAGTTCTGCCCATGGCACGGTGGAGAGATTCGCCAGAAAGTATGGCAGGCACCGTGAGCCGTGTTTTTCTGGGTCAACAGATTCAATGCGCCCAGTGCCATGATCACAAAACAAACCCCGAACTGACACAGAAAAAGTTTTGGGAGTTTGCCTCGTTCTACGGCACAACCCGCGTAACACCTGTTCGCAATGCCGGTGCAACCACCATGAATTCTATGATGGAAAGCAACGCCGGATTGTACGTGTTCGACGGCGGTTTGAAGTGGGAATCCGTAATTCCCGATACGAAGACAAAAGTGACACCCACCTATTTGGATGGTACCGAAGCGAAGCAAGAATTTGTGGATGGAAATGGCAAAACCTTAAGTGCAAAAGGCAGACGTGAACTTGCGCAAAACCTGAAGAAATGGAATGAGCAACGCAAAGCAGCGTTGAATGTTCCCGGTGCTTCCCGAAATCAAGTATTAGGCGAATTGCTTCAACAGATGCCTGACTACCATGATACTCGCCGAGATCAGTTGGCTAAAATGATGACGGTGAACGATCAAGACCAGTTTGCTCGGAACTTTGTGAACCGACTTTGGGCCCGATATTTTGGGCGCGGATTTCTTGATCCGGTGGACGACTGGGGAATGGGTTACGATCCTGTTCAAGGCGGTACTCTTGAATTGTTGAGCCAAGAGTTTATTCGTTCCGGCTATAATGTAAAACACCTTGAATGGATTATTCTTAACACTGCTGCCTACCAACGCAGTACAACGCCAACGCAATCCAGCCGTGAATTTCCCGAGGCTTTTGCCCATGCATTGGTTCGCCCACTTTCAGCAGAGCAAGTTCTGAATTCATTTTTCCAAGCGATGAGTATTTCGACGAATAGGGCCGAGGGACAGGCGACAAAATCTTCTAGGGAAAAACGTGATCAGGCGTTGATGGATCGGTATGAGGTTCAATTTATTCAGGCGTTGAACAACGATGAAATGGAATGGGTGAATACGTTTGAAACGTCGGTTCCAAAATCCCTTTTCTTGATTAATGATCTGGGAATTAATAAAGCAATCGACACCACAAAGGGGAACTTGTTGGACAGAATTGAACAGGCAGCCGGTAACAACACGAAGGAAGCAGTGGATTACCTTTTTCTCGGAATTTTATCCCGCTACCCCACCCCGCAAGAGAGCGAATCACTTACCGCAGAGCTGGCGTCCATGATGCAGGCAAACCCGAAAGAAGCGCGGTTGTTTGCTGAGGATTTAACGTGGGCATTGTTGAACTCTACGGAATTTATGACCAACCACTAATCAGCACTTTATTGCTTTGAAGCAGTTATAATAAAAATTTTCTTCGTAAGGAATTTAAACTCATGAGTCATTCATCTTCACACCATAATGAATCCAACGGTTCTCCCGACACATGCTGCGAAAGTGTGGATGAGCATGAAGTTGCAGAGCAATCGCGGCGGAGTTTTTTGCGGCGCAGCTTAGGCGCATTGCTGGGGATGAGTGTGGGTTCACCGATTCTGAGCTTGATGGACGGGCCTTTTGCAACAGGGCTTTCCACGGTTCAAGCACAGGCACAGTTGAGCGGTGAATTCCCAATCGTTTCAGCAATCCCCATTAAATCTGTGATCGTGCTTTGGATGAATGGGGGCGCCTCGCAGTTGGAAACCTTTGATCCTAAACCTGGAACAAAAAACGGGGGGATGATTAAGGGGATAGGAACGGCAATTCCCGGGCTGCAGATTTCAGAGTTTATGCCGAAAACAGCGAGCATGATGAACAAGCTGGCGTTGGTTCGCAACATGGTGACAAAGGAAGGTAATCACAACCGCGCTCGGGCCCTGATGCATACGGGTTTCACGCCGAGCCCAACAGTTGAATACCCGGGGCTTGGTTCCATTTTAACGTACGAGCAACTTGATCCTTACTCGGAGTTGCCGCAAAATATTTCCGTGAATATGGCAGGTGAAGCCGCGGGCATTCTAGGTATTCCGTACGAGCCGTTTTTTGTGCCGAATGCCATGCAGAAGGTTCAAAACTTGGAGCTCCCAAAAAATCTTTCAGACCTACGTTTGCAGCGGCGGCTTCAGCTGATGAAATCTCATGATGCAGAATTTAAGAGTCGCATTGGCGATGAAGCCTACTTGGTAGATGGGCACCACGGGATTTTTGAGGATGCACTTGCCCTGATGAAGTCCGAGGAAAAAGCGGCCTTCTTTTTGGACGATGAAACCGAAGCGACAAAAGATGCATACGGCCGAAACCGATTTGGGCAGGGTTGTTTGATGGCGCGGCGCCTGATTGAACGCGGAGTTAAGTACACGGAAGTTGCCTTGAATGGGTGGGATACACACGCCGATGTTCATGGGCGTTGCAAGGATTTGTGCGAGCAACTGGATGGGGGGATGCATGCATTGATTACGGATTTGGAGCAGCGGGATTTGCTGAGCTCTACCCTGGTGGTTTGGATGGGTGAGTTTGGCCGTACGCCAAAAATTAATAGTAACGAGGGACGCGACCACCACCCAAACGGTTGGAGCGTTGCTCTTGCGGGTGCGCACATCAAGGGGGGGACAGTGATAGGAGAAACTTCTGCAAATGGGGACGGAGCAATTATGGGCAAAGGAATCACAACGGCTGATTTGTACCGAACAATCCTTTGGTGTGCTGGGGTAAATGCCGATACGCTTTACTATTCGCCAAAAGGCAGGCCAGTAACGTATGCTGATGAAGGAAAGATCATCCGCGAGATTCTACGCGCGTAGGGTTGCAAAACAGATTACCGCAACGTACGCCCATTCCGCAGGGCGCTGAGTTTAGGGAATAATCACAATATCAACGCGGCGGTTTTGGCGTTTGCCATCGGCGGTATCGTTGGAGGCAACGGGATCGAAAAAGGCGCGAGAAACGGCTTTCAGTTTTCGCGATTGAATATCGTTTCGAACGGAGAGCGCACGAGTAACAGCCGAAGCGCGCGAGGCAGCAAGATCCCAGTTGTCCACAAAAGGAAGGTTCCGAACGGGATCGCTATCCGTGTGCCCTTCAATCACGATTTGGGAATATTCAAGCCCCTGTAATGCGTCGCCAATTTCCTTGATCAGGGCCCGGCCATCGGTTGTAAGAAGAACGGTTCCCGGTTGAAATAAACCGTCGCTTGTAAGGCGGATTGTAGGGTTGGGTTCTTCGACAATAAGAACAGAGCCGTTTTTGCTGAGGGACGCGAGCGTTGATTTAAATTTGGTGAGCAGTTGCTCGCGATTTTTTTGTGTGTTGACTGAAGCTTGTGCGTTTTGTTGCAGGCTTGCATTGCTGGAATCCAGTTCGCGCTTCAGGGTGGTGATTTCTTTTTCACTGTCGCGAAGTTGTTCTGAGAGGGACGCGAGCTCTTTTGTGACTTCATCTTTGGAGGAATTTAGGCTGGTTAGTTGACGGCGAAAATCATCTCGTTCGGAGCGGGCGGAATCGCGTTCGGTTACAAGAAGCTCGGAGTTTTTACCCAGCAGGGACAGGCGGCTTTCTAAATCAGCAATGGTTGATTCTTGTTGTGCAATCAGGGTTTGTAATTCGTTCAGTTTGCTTTCAACAAGTGCTTTTTCGTTGGCGGCGGTTTCCACCTGCGCAAGGGCAGATTCAAGATCAAGCTTGAGTTGGTTTTCCCGTTCCACGCGGGATTCAATATCAGAGACTAGTGTTTCCGCTTGGTTGCGCTGTTGGTTGGTCATCAGGTTTTGCAGGCTGGTGATGCGCTCTTTTAGAACGGTGACTTGTGTGTTGAGTTCAGTGTTTTTTATTTCAAGCTGTTGGCGTTGTTGCACGGCTTGGTTGTAGGCGTTTTCCAACGAATCGTAATCCTGTTGGTACTGGAACACGCGTTGTTGAAGCATGTTGTTATCGTCGCGCAGTTGGCGAATACCAGCAGGGCAACCAAGGAGTAGGGTACTTGCAAGAATGGCGGAGGAAATTCTGAGAAAGGGAGCGGTAGCAAGGGGCACGGGGAGAAATCCTGTTCGGTGGGTTTGTGTGTAAGAGCGGAGCAAATATTAGTCCGTTGAGGACTTGCGTTGCTGATGGCTGATGCGTTCCATCACATATGCACCGACAAACACAAGGATAAGAACGAATAGCTGCAAAATACCGTAATGCCAGGGCAGGGGCCGCAATACCAGCGCAGCCAAGCCTACGGTTAGCGTAACACCGTAGATGAAGAGTACGGCTTGTGTGCGGCTCATGCCAAGGGCAACAAGCCTGTGACTGAAGTGGTTTGTATCGCCTTGCATCAGGGGCTTACCACTGCGCCATCGAATCCACATAACGGAGAGTGTATCGAACAAGGGAACCCCCATAACAGCGATGGGAATGAGCACGGGTAATTGGCTGGGAAGTTCTGCCTGATAGTAGGTTGCCACGGTGGTAAGGGCTGCAAAAAGAAAGCCCAGCGTTGTGGAGCCGCTATCGCCTAAGAACAGGGAAGCGGTGGGAAAATTGTAGAACCAAAAGCCTACGGCAGAGCCTGCAAGGAGTGCAAAAAGGGCTGCCATATACCACTCTCCTGCAAGGATTGAGTGGGTGGCAAGCACGGCGGCCATGATTGCGCTAATTCCGCTGGTAAGGCCGTTCATGTTATCTAAAAAATTTAGGCTGTTGGTAAGGAATACAACCCAGCAAATGGTAAGCAGCCAGGCAACTGAATCGGGGAGGAAAAACTGAAGTTGCGTTCCGGTGGCGATTAGGGGAACGGCCGCTAAGATTTGAATCGCAAGCCTAAGCTTGGCGGGAAGGCCGAAGGAATCGTCTAACACGCCGAGGGCGAAGATGATTGAACTCCCTGTGAAAATACCCAGAAGTTGCCACAAGCGCAGGTTTAAATTCTGGGTTAATTGCAGCAGTGAATCCGGCAAAAAAGTGATTGAAGCGGCAAAGGTTTGTAGCAGGAAGATATTAAGGAACAGGCAACCCCAGAAGGCGGTGAACAGGGCCAACCCACCGGAACGGGGAATTGGCTTTGCATGGTGCTTGCGAGCCAAGTTTGGGACATCTACCATGCCAAGAGCGGGCCCAAGTTTGCGGGCAACAGGGGTTAGCACAGCAGCAACGATCAGTGCTTGAATAAATAACAGCGTGCAGAGTACGATAAAAAGCAAGGCGATGTCCTGATTTTTCGGGGTTAATTGCTGGGAGAAACAACTTTTCCTTGAACTCTTTGCAGCGAAAGGAGAATCTTCACTATTATGCAAAAGAAATAGCAGAGGCAAACCATGCAACCGAAGCGCGACTATGCAAAAAAGTTGTATTACAAGATTAACGAAGTTGCCACAATTGTGGGCGTAGAGGACTATGTGCTTCGGTATTGGGAAACGCGCTTTCCGATGTTGAAGCCCGAGAAACAACGGGGCGATCAACGGCGGTACCGTCAGCGGGATATTGATTTATTGCTTACCATTCAAAATCTTGTTCACGAGCAAAACTTACCGATCAACGAGGCGGTGGAGGTTCTGCGGCTGGAACACAAAAGCGGCGGAAGAAAAAGCTCTGGTGTTGTAAGAAAGCCTAGAATGGCAGAGGCGAAACAACCCATGGCAGGGCAGGCCCCAGATAGCGTTCAAAGTGCAAAAGCACAATACCAAGCAAATGGGAATCAAGGGGCAGGCCGTAATGAGGGCGCTAAACCTATGAGCGGTGGCGTGAAGAGCGGGCAAGGCGAGTTGGCCGCGTTACTTCAAGAGTTGGAAGAAATGAAAAAGGAATACCAGAACGGTTGATTGCTCCAATTTACAAGTTGTTTTGAATAGGATTGTTTTCTGACATAAATGTGAGTTGATTGCATTACAGTTGATTGTACTGCGTTCGATTTCACTCGGGTTGGTTTTGCTTCGGTTGGTTTTGCTTCGGTTGGTTTTGCAGGGGTTGATTTCAATCTGGTCGGCTTTAATCGAGTTGATTGAAGTGAGGTTGGTTTTGCGTTGATTTCTTGCTTGGATCAGTTTTGCACCAAAATACCTTTAGCAACTTCAAATAAAGACTTTGTCTAAATTTATCTTTACCGGAGCTTACTAACTCCTTGTAGTTTGTTCATGATTTAATATTATTCAATAAGCTTACTTTAAGGATTCAGTAATGGACTCAGAAAAACCACTCGAGGCTGTTTCGGGGGGGGCGCATCCCCCGATGCCAAGTGAAAAAGCACGCCTTGCGAAGGCCTATTGGCGGGCGAACATCAAAGTACTCACCGTGTTGCTTACCATTTGGGCAACCCCCTCCTTGTTGTTGGGGATTATCCTAGTGGAGCCGCTCAATAGGATTATGATCGGCGGATTCCCCTTGGGGTTTTGGTTCGCCCAGCAGGGCTCTACGATTACATTCGTCCTCCTGATTTTGGCGTATGCGCTGATTATGGATAAGTTGGATAAAAAATACATTGGGGAGAATGAGAATGAGTGATTTGTTTTTGACTGCACAACCAATGATGATGCTGGCCGATGCTGCCCCCAACGACATTAAATTTTGGACGTGGATTATTGTTAGCATTACATTTGCACTCTACATAGGGATTGCGATTGCGA
>DAIOTT010000084.1:7454-15269 GCA_036751885.1 Candidatus Sumerlaeota bacterium | reverse complement strand
GTTGCCCTGTTAGATTACCGCGTAAGTCTGCTCCCGCTACGGGAGGTTCTGGGGATTCTGTAAACGCGTAGGAGATTCCTAGGGCTTTCATGCCGCTAATATCTTGGGGCGGCGTACGGCGCATTTGCTCCAGAAAAAATTCGTAGCTGATTGGGTGATAACCTTGCAGTGCATCCCGCCCTTGAAGGATGGGCCGCAGGGACAGAGGTGAATCGTACTGTGCTGTGCGGATGGGTTTTTCTTCGGTCATTAATAGCGCATCGCGATTTGTTGGCTGTAAGTATTGCTGGTAGGCAGCCCACGGTTCGCGGCGCAAAAAGTGGCTGTTGGCCAAACTTAAGTCCACCGCCAGGCAAAGGACAAGTAGGCCCCCGAGTAACTGATGTGTGCCCCCCAGTTTTCCGCCAACCGCGTAAGCCGCTATGGGGACAAGGGATGTTAGCATCAGGAATATGGAACTCCTAGAAAGGGCACAAAACCAAAAGAAACTTTCCCACTCAGCCTGAAGACCATCATTAATCAAGTAACGCTCCCACCGCGTTTGCTCTGTGTAGGAGAACATATAAAGAAACAGGCCGATGGAAAAAAACATGCCGAACGTGCGTAGGTAGGTCGGGATTTTTGGTTGAAAACGGTCTTGTATGATTTGGAAACCAACGGCTGCCAACGCGGGCAAAGCAATGGCCGCAAGGGCGAAGAATGTTCCAGGGGAACGGAAACTGGCGAACCCGGGAAGTATGGTGTGAAGCGCCTGATAAACGGGGGTTTGATTGCCCAGCCCTATGGCAACGCTGATCAGCAGGAGTGCCAGCCAGAAGCGACTCAACGGTTTTGCGATTGCAGTAAATAAACCGATGATAATAAAGATGCCGAGCGTTACGCCAACATAATCCGAGACTAATCGTTCGCCCCATTCGCCCACGTAGCGGTTGTAACCAACGCTGGAGGAATCACCCTTGATGCGGGGAAAAAATGCCTCCAGCAGTTCGCCGGTTGGGTAGGTTGTAGCAGTTGCTTCGGCCAAGCTGACGCCTTGGGCGCGGTTGCTTTGATTTTTCATCTCCATTCCCGGCATGAGTTGAAACGCGCCGAAGCAGAGGCCCAGCACCACAACACTAAGCATGAGGGACAGGCTGCTTAGTTTTGAGTTGATAAAACCCAACGGCGTAGAGGGACACACTTGGTTGGCTGCTGCTTTGGCTTTACCTGGCAGCAAACAGCAAAGCACCAGCACCGGCACGGATAGCAGCATCATGTACGCAACTTGCGGATGCCCGTTTAGAAATGCCATACCTAAAGCTGTTGCAGCAATTGCCGCTTTGTTGAGTTTTGCGGTTAAACCCTGGTGAAGCCAAACGCCAATGGCGCCAGACAAAAACCAAGGGAGCCAAGCAAGCGCCAGTATTTTTTGCATGTGCCCCGCATGTATCAGCGTTACAAGATGACCGGAAAGGCAAAGGGCTGTGCCTAACAGCAATGAGGGAAAGGGACGCAGACCTTGCACGCGCCCCAAGAACCAACCGCCTAAACCAGCGAAAAATAAGGCCCACAGAAATTGTAGTTTTTGAGCTGTGGGTGGGGAGAAAAACCCAAAGGCAACGTTGCTTGGGGCGGCAGGCGTCCAAAGAAATGCCCCCAGTGTGGGCAAGCCCCCTTGCAGCTCCGGCATCCAGAATGGGAGTTCCGCCGAGGACTTCAAATCGTCCCATATTTTCATCTGCACCGGCAGATCATGGGAAACGGTATCTGTTCCATACAGGAACCATTCGCCGTTGGGCGTTCCTTTAGGAAGAACGTACAGTTGAATGAAGGCGATGAGTAAAAACCAGGCGATCACCACCCCACGGCGAACGGTTGGTGTTGGGTGTTGTAGAAGTGTTGTGAGCATTAATCAGAACCTGAGCGGGATGAGCTAGAGCGCCCGCCAACAATTCGGCGGCCCTCAGCAAAGAAATCAATATTTTGAATGGGCAGAGGGACAGGGTCCACTTTTTGTTCCCCAATTTTCCCGCTTACGCGGAAGCTGATTAGCGAATTACGGAGGCGATTTAGGAAGGTGTTAAGTTCATTGATAATGGGAATACCGCCGAGTTGGTTTCGGTATAAATCCACCGTGAGGAGAAAATCAGTCATCCCGTTGAAGCCAACAGTACCACTGGCAAGCATGCGAATTTCGGAGCTTTCAACCTTGATTGAGGGGAAGGTGATGATTTGATCTTTTGCGGAACAACTCCCTGAAATTACGGTATCGGCTTGGCGTTCACGGTCCCCAAGGTTTAAGAAGTTCGTTAGTAGAACGAAGCTTTGTTCGCCGATGAAACGACTTTTTGTTGCACGGAAATCTGCTTCGCCAACCCATGTGTTGTAGTCGCCAATTTCCCCCGCTAAAGTAACGTTGCCCGTTACTTTGCCTTTGGGGTAATCTTTACCGCCGATAAGATCAATCAGGTACTCCTGCATTTCAACTTCTTGTGGTTGTAAGTTTGCTTTGAAAGCGGGATTTTTTGTTCGCTCGCGCGGCAAGGTAAATTCTGCATCACCGCCAAGCCTGCCGCCGTACACGCGGGCATCGCGTAAGTTTGCAAATAATTTGTTGGGCTGTTTACGCCAAGCTTCAAAGCGCACAAAAGCGTCCAGCTCCGTACCTTGAACGGAGAGCAGGGCCGTTTCGCGGACGTTTAAATTCACCTCAACTTCGGTGATCATTTTTTCCGGGCGGGTTTGATCGATGTTGAACGCCGGCTCAACAAACGTTCGTTTGGCGTAGTCGCGGCTCCCCCAGCCAGTGAACCAATCATTAAAATCAAGCTTGTTTGCCTGCACATCCATCAAGATTTGAACGCCCCCGCCGTAATGACCTAGGTTTACACGGCCGTTTAATTGGGCATCCTTGCTGTTCCCCAAGTCAGCAACGACTTGATCAAAAACGAATCCGCGTTGATCAAGGGTAATACCGCCGCGAATGTTTTGCACGGGGTGCGGCATGTCCCTCTGGAAAACAGAGATCGTGGGGGTGGGTATTATTTTGCCGTCGATGTTAAGTTCAAAGGGTGCTTGTTCGGTAAGACTTATTAATGGTTTTGGCGCTTGTTTGATTCCTTGAATCCATGATTCTATCACGCTGTCTGCGCGGGGCAGTGTCACTGTTGGAGTAAAGGAAGCCGTTGTAGAAGTTTGGATGACACCGGCCATGTAAATGTCCATTGTTTCTTCGGCAAGAATGTTCTCTAGCACTTCAAGAGGGGTGTTTAGGTTGAAGGCAAGGGTTGCCGCTTCACGGGTAAGATCAAAGGAAACGGAATTGAGTTCGCCTTTGCCGTTGATGATTCCGCGCATTTGGGGAATGGTGATTTGGTCCCTTGTGGCGGTAAGATCTAATTCACCTTCAGTGATGTTCACCTCGGAATATTGAAGGGGAATACGCCCTGTGAATTTTCTAAGCACGGCCTTGAGGGTATAATCAGGATAAAACAGTGTCGCGATGGAGCCTGTCACTTGCAGGTTTGTTTTCAATTCGCCGGAGTAATCAGTAACGGGAAACGGGAGTTCGGTTTGTTCTTGTACGAGTTCGAAAATTGATCGCAGTGTGCCGGAGACATTGAAGTTTGTATTGTAGGATGCATCGGTAATCCAACGGCCGCTGGGGGAATTGATCTCTACATCACCGGCAAGATTTACTTCGCCCAAGCTGGCTTGAACGGAACTTAAGCTTGCACTGGTTTCAGTAAATTGAAACAGGCCGGGTTGCAGTTTGATTGGCTGAGCAACTTGACTTATCCGCACTTCCGATGCATCCCATTTGATGGAACCTTCAACGGAGGTTTCAGGGCGAAACCAATCAACAGTCCATTGTTCGTCACGTTTGATGAGAGGGAAATTCCCCGTGCTGGTAATAAGCAGAGGGACAGAGAGGGAGAGAACTTCTCGGAAGTTTGGAATGTATTTTCTGAGTTCAATCAAACTGTCACCCGGATCCCCGTTGATCAAGAGTTGATCTATTTGAGCCGTGGGTTGTTCCTGCAAATAATCTTTTATGGACGCACGAATGAAGTAGTCCATTCTGTTGGAGATATTGCCACTGAACCGGCTGATGGAGATTATGTTTTGATCCCCTTTCATTTGCAGGGAATCCACCGTAAGATCGTAGGGTTCGGTTTGTGAATAGAAGCGCATTTGGCGTAAGTTTACTTCGGAATTAACCTCAAGATTTTTGGGGGTTTTAAAGTCCCCTGCTGCGTTTACATACAACGTAAGGGTGGGGCTTGTGGTTTCATCCAACGCTAAACCACGGGGGGAAAGTTGTTCGTTTAGAATAGACCAAAGCACAGGAGGCGTTTTGCGAATTTGCATGTTGGCGCGCCCCTGCCAATCTTCCTGTGGGTTGAAGGTACCATCGGCAGAGACTTCAAGCACGGGTGATGAAAGTACGGCCGACCATTCTTCAACTGGGTTTCCCGATTTGGAGAGGGTTGAGTAAATACCGAGGGACACGCCCCGTTGATTCCAACGCCGACCGCCAGATACTAAGTGCCGGGCTTGAAGCTTGCCGATTTTTAAATCCGCACGGAGTTGAGGGTTTTCCTGATTTAGGCCCAACACCGAAACTTCCAGCTGAAGTTGTTCTGTAATGATTTCCAGAAACGGCGTTTTGCTTTTAGCGGGGAATTTTTGTTCAAATCCATCAAGGCCAATTTGCGCATTCAGGCTCCCCGTTTCCGGCAGGTAGGCAATGGTAGCGGTGAACTTTTCCGGAAGCGGATCATTCACAATTCCTTCCACGGAAATATCAACGGGGGCGTTTTGGCTGCTGCGGGCATCAAGGTATATGGTGGAAATATGCCCGTTGTGGGTTTTATTTGTAAGGCGATCGTTTAGGCGCAGGGGAATGTTGCGCAGGGTTACTTGGGGCGTGCGGCCTTCGGTTGGGGGTGTTTCTTCGGTGGTTTGTTTTTGAACTGTGTTCTGCTGAATCGTGTGAATAAGCACGCGAAGGGCTGAATCAAGCTGAAGGCCGTTTTCCGTGCGTTCTGCTTGAATGGTGGTACCATAATCCACCTCAACTTGCTGCGGATATCGGCCGTCGCCAGCAAGCATATCGGCCAACGTTCCGCGAAGGGCAATGCGTTCAAGGGTAATGGGATTTTCGCCGGAGCCAGGCTCAAGGCTTAAGCCGGAGAGCGTAACGGAGCCTTCAAGCAGGTGCACTTCCGCGGATTGTACACGAAGGGCAACGCCGGCTTTTTCCTTTACTTGGCGCTCCACCAAACGGGCAAGCCAGGCACCGCGAATAGGAAGCAACACAACCATGCTGGCTAAAAGCAATACAATCAAGGGCACGTAGATGCGCGAGCGGCGATAGTACTTTCGCCACTTGCGTTTAATCAGTGATTCCTGTTCTGCTTCTTTGGTTTCCACTAAATGATTTTCCTAACGTTCAGCCATACTACAAGCCAGAGAAGCCAAAACCATGCACCGGATCAACCGACTTTATCGAAAGAGGAAAACTTCTGCTGAGATCATTGTGGATTTGGGGGTTCGGGAAGTGGTACTACACAATGATGTATACCTTACGCTTGGCATTGGTGTGGGTGATTATGTTAGCGAGGAGCAACTGGCGCAATGGGAAGGGCGGGATGCTACGGCCCGGTGCAGAAGAAAAGCTTGGGACCTACTGGGTGCCAGACCCCGAAGCACGGCTGAGCTGCAAAAAAGCCTGCTGCGGCGGTTTTCACCGGCTACCGTGCAACAAGTGTTGAAGGAATTGACCGCGCAAAAGCACCTGAATGATGCTCAGTTTACGGAGCTTTACGCGGAGCAGTTAGACCGCAAAGGCACAGGCCCCAGGGTAATTCAACAGAAACTAAAGCAAAAAGGCCTTCCGGAACCCCTGATTGCAGAGGCGCTTGCCCACGTGCGTGCAGAACAAAAAGAGGAAAATCGCCCCGCAGAATTGCTTGCCGTTTGGCTGAGAAAACAACGGCCAACAACAACACGAGAGGAGCAGTTCAAACTCAAAAACCGCGCTGTTCAGTTTTTAGCCCGCAAAGGATTTGAGTTTGATGCAATACGCCAAGCGGTTGAAGCCGGCATTGGCGAACTACCTGAGAACGACATTTATGAGTAATTCAGAAAACCACCCCAAAGCAGATATTGTTATTATAGGAGCCGGAGCAGCGGGCTTAACTGCGGCGATTTTTGCAGGTCAACAAAATCTGGAGCGCCAATTAGGGTTGCGGATTGTATTGCTAGACGGAGCCCGTAAACCGGGAGCCAAGATTTTGGTAAGCGGCGGGGGCCGGTGCAATGTAACCAACCAAAAGGTTACAGCGGCAGATTTTTGCGGCGGTTCGCCCACGATTATTCGCAACGTGCTGCGCCGTTTTGATGAGAAAAAAACCGTGGAGTGGATGAGCAAAATGGGGGTTGAGCTAAAGCCTGAACCCCGGGGTAAACTCTTCCCCACAACCAATACCGCCCGCACTGTGTTAGAAGCCCTTCTGCGTGAAATGGAGCGCGTGAATGTGGAATTACGGGCTGATCACCGGGTGCTGGAGGTTTGCCCGCAAGATGAAGGCTTTTTGGTGGAGCTGAAAAACCGTGAGCCCTTGTTGGCAACGCGGTTGATTTTAGCGACCGGTGGGCTTTCCCTGCCAAAATCCGGGAGCGACGGCTGGGGCGTGGCGTTAGCCAAACGCCTTGGGCACCAAATTGTTCCCACCACGCCAAGCCTTGTGCCCCTTGTAACGGATTCCACCCACGAGGTTGGGCATGCGTTGCAGCAGTTCACCGGCCTTGCGGCAAATCTTTCCTTGGATTTAGTGTTGCCGAGCGGCAAGCGCCTTTACAGCAGAGAGGAATCGCTTTTGTTCACGCATTTTGGGCTAAGCGGGCCCGCTGCGTTGGATTTTTCTCGGCACTTTTTGCGCTTCCAGCTGGAACACCCAAATGAAGAGGTGCGGGCGTGTTTACGCCTGCCGATGTTCGCCCACGAAGACGCCGCGCAAAATTGGATTCGCCAAAATACGGAAGCCAATACCACCGCTAGCATTGAGAAATTATTGGGCAGCAACATTCCCAAACAGCTGGCGCAATACCTGG
The DNA here is from genome assembly GCA_036751885.1 of Candidatus Sumerlaeota bacterium. GTDB lineage: Bacteria > Sumerlaeota > Sumerlaeia > SLMS01 > JAHLLQ01 > JANRMB01. The sequence continues at coordinate 8,171 of DAIOTT010000084.1, read as the reverse complement.
TGCAAGGGGCGCCGAATTGGCCGGAATTCTCCAAACAAAAGCGGGGGGAATTTGCTCGGCGGCTTGCCTGTTTTCCCCTACCGATTACCGGCCCCCGGGGGTATTCTTTCGCAGAAACCACAGCAGGGGGCGTTGCGCTTGATGAAATACACTACCGCACCATGGAGAGTAAGCGAGTGAACAACCTAAGCTTTTGTGGTGAACTGCTGGATGTTGATGGGCGCATTGGGGGGTTTAATTTTCAGTGGGCTTGGGCTTCGGGTTTTGTGGCCGGTACCCAAGCAGTTGCCAGCTTTAGCCGTTCATTGAATTTAGCGTAGATTCAAACTAGAAGTGTGAAGTCAAGATTAGCCGCATTCGGCTTACATTTTGGCATCGAAGTATTTGCTGATTGTTTGCTTCAAAAGTTTCAGCGGAACAGGCTTTGAGAGGTAATCGTTGGCGCCTGCTTGAATGCAGCGCTCGTAATCATCTGCCATTGCAAAGGATGTTACGGCGATGATTGGCGTTCGGTTAAACTGTGGAATTTCCCTGATTTTTTTTGTTGCTTCAAGGCCGTTCATTACCGGCATTTGAATGTCCATCAGGATTAAGTCCGGGTTTTCCTTCAGGGCAATTTGTAACGCTTCAAGGCCGTTTTTGGCTTCAATACACTCATACCCCAGGGAGCCTAAATAATCTACCATCAGCATCATATTCATTTCATTGTCATCCACA